>CAYXIN010000065.1:0-9061 GCA_964465395.1 uncultured Oscillospiraceae bacterium
AACACAAAGCAATATAATCCGAACCAGATCTTCCCTGTGGGAGACGGGTTCGGATTCTTTGTTTCCTGTGAAAAGCCCGAAAAACCGGCCTGATAACAGAGAATCTGAGCGAAAAAGCGGCGCAGCGATTTTTCATCTGCGTGTATTCTGTCCCGCTCTTTCCAAATCAAGTCTGCCTGCTGCAGCAGGCTTTGATTTACTTTTCTTGTATGCAAAAAGGGTCCCTGCCATCTGGCAGGGGCCCTCGCGCTTATGGGAAATTACTCCGCCTGAGCGGGTTTGATTGCAAGACCGTTGATGTCGATACCGTCACCGAGGATATCCACGGTAGCGGTCGGCAGCACCTTCTTGCCGGCTTCGTTGGTGTAGATATCATCCAGATCGAAGCAGTGCAGGACATTGCCCGCGTCGGCCACGTAGAACAGGCCGGTGCTGGAATCATAGGCAAAGTCGGTCGCACCATCGACCAGCTTCACGTTCTGAAGCTCATCAACGATAACGGTACGGTCGCTGAGGTACTTGTCGGAATACCGCATGATCTGGGCGGTGGAGGTGTAGAAGCCATTGCCGAAGGTGTAGATCGCACCATCGACGCAGGTCACGCCGCTCAGCGTGCAGAAGTCGGAATCCATGATATCGTTCGTGTAGTAGTTGAAGGATGCGGGATCCAGCTTGTCAGCCTGGAACTGGAAGAGATAGAAGCCTGCGGTGACATAGAAGAAGTCGCTTCCGCTCTTTTCCATCTCGCCGGTTTCCTCATTGAGAACCATCGGTGCCGGTGCATAGGCCAAACCGGTCGGCTCCGTGAAGAGGTAGAGCTGACCCATCGAGCTGGTCTGCTTGGTCGTCAGATCGTAGCGATAGAGGTAGTAGCTCCAGCCGGACATCGTCAGATAATACAGGCAGTCATCGCCATAGACCATGCCCTTGATGGTGGTGCCACCGCTGAGCGTGCTGACGATCTCAGTCGTCTGCGCGGGCAGCGCCGGGTTGAAGGAAATCAGGGCGTCCTTCTGGGCAGAGACGGTGTAGCCGACAGACTGCGGGCCGCTGATCTCAACGACGGTCATCTTGCAGATCGAGGAGATGCCGGTCTCGTTGCTGGTGATGGTGATATCAACCTGGCCAGCGGCAATGCCGGTCACGAGGCCGTTCTGATCGACGGTTGCAATGCTCTCATCGGAGGAGCTCCAGGTCAGGCTGGGATCGGCCGCATTGCTGGGACGAACCTGAGCATTGATCTGCGCAGTGCCACCAACGGCGACACGGCCGGCATCCTTATTGAGGATGATGCCATTGACCTTCGTCACGGGGACTTCCTCAGCCTCGGGGATGAAGGCCAGCAGGCCGAGGTAGACATCGCCATACTTGATGTCGCCGCGGCTGAGCTCAAGGCTGATGCCATCGAGGTAGGAAACAGACGGCGTCTCGCCAAGCTCGACCATATGCATACCGGAGGAAATGTTGGTATACTGGCCGTGGGCAGTGGCATAGAGATAGAGGCGGTTGGTGCCCATATCATAGGTCATCTGCGTGTTCCAGTAGATGTTGGTGTAGTAGGTCGGGCCGGTGTAGACATAAGCGTCACCCAGGGAGAGGAACTCGGTCAGGGCGCCAGTCGTCTTATCCAGCTTGTAGAGCTTGTTGGAGTTCGTCGCGTCATCGATGGCGCCACCGGCTGCATAGAGCTGGCCATCCAGGTCGCAGGCCAGTGCGAAGACCGGCGTGCTGTAGTCCAGCTCAGCGATGGTGGTAAGCTGACCGTTGTTCAGGTTGATGCTGACCAGCTCGCCCGGATGCTGCACCGCAGTCCAATCCGTGTAGTCGTAATTGGTCGGCAGCGTCAGACCATACATGGTGTTGGTGGTGTAGTCGAAGGCCATGGCGGTGAGCTGATAGCGGGTATAGTCAAGGTTGAGGTTGCCCACGACCTTGTAGTCCGCCGGATCGCTCATGTTGATGCGCATGAACTCGCCCTTGCTGTTGACCGCATAGTAGTTGCCGTCATAGTAGGTGCCGGTGCGCAGGGAGTAAATGGAGATCATGCTCTGCTCCACCTTGGTGTGGCGCAGGTCATAGTCATTGCCACGCAGCCAGAAGTCATAGTACATCGTCGCATTCTCGTCGGAGTTCAGGAAGGCCACGAACTCGCCGGCTGCTTCCTTAACGGTGACTTCGATGCTGTCGGTGAAGGGGCCGCCATAGGTTGCCTCATCCTTGTTGGTGATGGAAACCGTGACGGTTGCGGTGCCGATGCCGACATAGCTGATGACGCCATTGCGGTCAACGGTGACGACGCTCTCGTCAGAGGAGGTCCAGGTTCTGGTGCGGACGGTGGGACGGCTGGGAACGGTCACGGTGTTGAGCTGCGCGGAGCCGCCCAGGAGGCCCGTGATGGTCTCGCCGTTGGTGATCTCAATGCTCTCGACGGGCAGAAGCTTGGCCTCAGGCTCGTTCTCGGGCAGGGTGAAGATGACGGTCTGCTGGGTACCCTTCTTGCTGCTGACAGCGCCGAGGGAGACGACAGTTGCCTGCTCACCGGCGTACTGCGGCAGACGAACCAGATACAGCGGGGAAGCGCCGTTGCCATCGCACATGTTCCAATAGATGTTGCCAGTCTCATGGTCATAGTGCATCGCCTCATAGTAGGCGCTGTTGGCATCGCCCTCACCACTGTGGATTCTGGTGGTCGTGAGGGTATCGGGGTTCATGGTGTAGAGGTTTGCAATCGCGTCAGAGATGACGAGCGTGCCGTCGGCAGTAACGCAGAGTGCGGGGATATAGACCGCACCGGACAGGTCGCCGTTGGGCAGACCAAGCATATCCACAAGGCCGGTGTCGAGGTCCATGATGCCAAGGCCGCCGATGTAGTTATTCTCGGTGCAGTACATACGGGAGGTGGTGTAGTCGAAGCCCATTGCGGAGATGACCATACCCTGCTGGAAGCCAACAAACTCCGGCTGGCCGATGGTCGTGCCTTCCTCGGTCTTGGTGACCTTGGACTTGTAGAGACCGGTGCCGTGGGCAATGGCGCCATCAACGATGCGCTGCTCCTCAAGGACGGTGTAAACATAGCCATTGAAGTAGGCGCCGCCGGACCACATTGCGGGCGTTTCGGTTTCGTTGCCCTCCATGTCGGTCACAGTCACAAGAGACTGGCCATGGTCGGCAATGTTGGTGGGCTCGGTGTCGGAGTAGGAGATCCACTTCAGGTCAGCCTCAGTCGTGGAGAAGTCCTCGATGATGAAGCCATAGATCTCGTCCTGAGAGGGAACGACGGTGACGGTGCAGGTGGTGGTGTAGTCGCCAAGGCCGCCATCCACCCAGGTCCAGGGGTCGGTGCTGAAATCCCAGTAGCCGGCGAGCATACACTGCGCGGTGGCGCTGATGGTTGCGGTACCCTCACCGACAGCGGTGATCTTGCCGTACTCATCAACGGTGACAACGCTCTCGTTGTCGGACTCCCAGGTCACCTCGGAGGCTGCTGCGTTCCAGGGCTCCCAGTTAATCGTCAGGCGCTTGGTCTGGGTCTTTGCCATCACGATGGAGGAAGGATCCAGGGTGAATCTGGTTGCCTGCACGCCCATGGTGAACAGGTCGGACTCCAGATCGTTGGGAACGAAGCTGGCGGTCTGACCGCCGGGGCCGTAGGTACCCAGAACGGTGCACTCTGCGGTTTCGGGGTTGACCTCATAGGTCACGTTGTAGTTGTTGTAGTAAGCGCCGGCAGAGACCTGGCTGTGTGCGAACCAGTAGAGCTTGCCGTTGTTGTGGTCCCAGCACATGGACTGGATGACGTTGACTCCGCCATAGCCGGCGTAGTTCACGAAGTCGGTCGTGCCGACGTAGTTGGCCTGAATGGTGTAGCAGCCGTAGTCATCGCTCCACTCGGTCTTGGGCTCGAGGGTATAGAGCTTGCCATCGGTGGAGATGCCGTACATCACACCGTCAGTGGAGATGGCGAAGGTCAGAATCTCAGCGCCATCCTCGGTGCCAACGATGCGGGCGACAGTCTGGACAGAGTTGCCCCACTCGGAGAAGCTGACCATGAACAGCGCATTGTAGCCATCGTCCTTACCGTTGTTGTCCTGGTCGCCCATGTAGTACCAGCCAACAGCCATCAGGGAATCGGTGGGAGACTCCTCGCCTCCTCTGCGGCCAAGCGCAGTGGAGAGGGTGCCGGAATGATCGAGCGCCATGTCATAGAGAACCCAAACGCCATAGTCACCAACGTTGCCGTTGTTGCTGGCGATGGTCTGGGTCTTCCAGTAGGTGCCGGTCGGGGTGATGAGCTCAAGGTGGCCGGTCGCTGCGCTCTGCGCAATGATGTAGCCGTTGATATACTCACCGGAGTAATAGCGCTTGCTGGAGTCGAAGGTCTCGTTCTTCAGGTCAGTGAAGTCCGCCTTGTTAACGGAGAACCAGCCGCCGTCGATGGCAGCGCCGTTGAAGGTCTCGCAGCCATAGAGACGGTTCTTGCTCAGCTCAGCCAGGGTGGGCGCAACATCGGTGTAGTCGCCCAGGTTGAGGGAGACGTCGAACTCGTTCTCATTGCAGGCATAGTCAGCCACAATGATGGTGAAGTCGGTGCCGTAGCCGGTGATGTCGTAGGTGAAGTCCTCGGCAACGCCCGGGGTGTTGATCGTCTCATACTTGCCCATGATGGAGCCATCGGAGGCAAGGAAGAGGACTGCGGCAACATGCTCATTTTCCTCAATGTTGAGGGTAAGCAGAACATGGTTGTCAGACTCGCGGATGGCAATGCTCTCGTCGAGGGAGAACTGGTTGTGCACGATCGGAGCCTGGTCGTCGATGGTGACATCGAAGCCGAAGGAATCGTCCATGATGTCGTCGCCGTCGTCGAGCCAGCCCTTGATCTCGTAGCGAACCTTGGTGCCATCGGGCAGGAGCTTGCCGTTGACGTCGTTCTCGTCCTCATAGACCTTGCCATCCCACACCTCGCCATAGAAGGAGACGAACTGCATGGTGTAGATGTAGCCATAGCCAGCCATGTAATAGGACTTGGTGAGGTAGCTACCGGTCAGATCGTAGTAAACGTCGCCGGTCTTGATGTCGGTCGCGGTGACCTTCAGGTCGCGGATGTTACGCAGAACACCAACATCGATGAGGTACAGGGGGTTGGAATAGGAGAATGCATTGTACTCATCGCCGCTGCGACCGGTGCTGAGGTAGGGGTTGGTGCCGAGGTAAGCGTTGTTGGTCGCAACGGTCGCTGCGCCAAGGCTGGCCTCGTTGGGATCGGCAGAGTCGAAGATGGGAGCCTTGGACCAGTCGCCATAGAAGCCGACAAACGGCATGTTCAGGGACTTGACCTCGGTCTCTTCCTCGGCGTTGACATAGATGTAGCCCTCGACATAGATGCCGTTCTCGAAGGAAGCCATGTAGTCCTTATCCGCCTGGCTGAGGGTGATGCGGACATTGACGGTGGTGGTGGCATCGGGGCCGACGGTCACGCTGGTGATGGACTCCTGCTCCGTGACGGTGATCTTCTCCAGCAGGTTCACCGCAACCGTGAGGCCGGCGCACCACTCGACGATCACATCCACGTCAGTCTTGTTGACAGAGCCGTCACCATTGACATCGATGTAGGGATAGCAGACGTCATCCTCAGCGATGAGGGCAACGTTGTTGACATGGCGGAGCAGGACACGGGCATCGGCAGTATCGACGGTGCCGTCGTGGTTGAAGTCATACTTCAGGGTATCCAGCTCGCTGGTCTGGAAGAACTCGACCTCCGGGTTGAGGGCATAGCTCTGGTTGGCGATGAAGGCATCGGCATAGAGCGTCTCGGTCAGGACGGAAGCGTCGAGGGTATAGGTCTTGCTGAAGGACTGGAGGTTGTTGATCTCGAAGGAGAACTCATAGACGCCGGTGCATTCGGGATCGTCACCGAACTCGGCCTTCGGGCGGCCTTCGCTGGCGGCTGCATTGCTCAGGTAAGCGCCCGCGTTGACGGCGGTCTTCAGGTCAACCAGACCTGCGCCCTGCGCGCGCGGGGAATACTCGCTGCTGCCCTGCATCAGAGGATCGGCGCTGCTCATCATCAGGTTGGCAGCGACGCGGCGCAGCTCCGTGCCCTCGAGGTTATAGACCTCGCGCAGATACTGCATCAGAACGGTCATGGCGCCCGTGACGTTCGGGGAGGCCATGGAGGTGCCGCTCATGGTGCCATACCAGGAGCCGGAGATGGAGGGATCGACCGTTGCATAGACATTGCCGCCGACGCCTGCGATTTCAGGCTTCAGCTTCAGGTCGGGGGTCACGCCCCAGGAGGAGAAGTCACTGACGGTTCTTGTGACGTTGAAGGTCTTCTGAGAGCCGTCACCGACGATGAAGGTGCCGGTGCCCTTGGCGGCCATCGCATCGCCATCGGCCTTCTGGACGAAGATCGCGGGGATGTTGTTGACGCCGTCGTTGATCTGCATGTTAATCATGGCGCCATAGACGTTGTCATAGACGACAACTGCAATCGCGCCGGCGGCCTGTGCGTTGGCCTGCTTCTCGGGGAAGGAGAGGCTGCCGCGGCGAACCAGGGCGACCTTACCGGTGACATCCAGGCCCTCGTAGTCGGAGGCCGCACCGGTGCCGGGAACTGCAACGTAGGTCAGCTCCTGACCGGCGCTGAAGTTGGCGGAGAAGCGGGTGGCAGAGGTCGTTGCGGTGTCGGTGAAGCCGACCTCCTTGCCCTCGAAGGTGAACCAGAACATGTCCTTCGCGTCGTTATCGACGGAGGCAACAGACAGCGCAGCGCTGTAGGTACTGGGCGTACCGGCCAGGCCGATGTCGGGGTTGCCGGACAGGGACATATTCAGACCCCAGAGGTTGCCATAAGCATTGTTGGTGTCGTTACCGGCCGCAATCATGACATTCATGTCGGACTCGGCATAGAGGTTCAGAACCTCGGTGAAGCCCTTGCCCGTCTCGTTCTGCGGGTCGGTGTAGCCGGCCGCAGAGCCCAGAGACAGGTTCGCCGTGTCCACATTCAGGCGGACGGCGTCCTCCAGAGCAGCCATGATGGTATCCCAGCCGGCGCCGCCGTTCTGCTGGAAGACCTGCATGACAATGACCTGTGCATCGGGAGCCACACCGACGACATTGGAGCCTTCGATCTTGTTCGCGGCGGCGATACCGGCAACGTGGGTGCCGTGGTCACTGCCGGCGAAGGTGTTGTCCACATCAAAGCTCGCTGCCACATAGTTGAAGGCAAAGGGAACCTTGCTGTTCTTATAGGACGTGTTGAGCATGTTGGTCATCTTACCCGCGTTCAGGGTATCCCAGATCTCCTCAACGCCATCGCGGGTCATGGAGTCCTCGGTCAGCTTGTCATCGGGGAGAGCTGCGAAGTTGGGATGGTCCACACGCAGACCGGTGTCAAGGATGGCGATCTTCATACCCTTGCCGGTGTAGCCGCTGTCGTTCATCCAGGTGCCGCCGATCATGCTGCCGGCGTTACCGGTGAAGGGCTGCAGCTCCGTCTCGGGCAGGGAGAAGGTGGGGGCAACATAGACATAGTCTACGCCCTCCATCGCCTCGAGCGCCGCGCGGTTGCCATAGGCAGTCTTGACGGCCATACCGGTGGTGGCGATGGTATAGGTGAAACCAATCTCAGCCGCGACACCCAGCTCAGCGGTCACGCTGCGGCGCAGGGTGTTCAGGGCCTTCTGCTGCACCGCCTGATAGTCGGTCACAGCCTTGGTCGCGGTGGCGATCTCGCCGGTGGTGAAGCCGGCCTTCAGGAGGGGGCGGGTGTTCAGCACGACGATGAAGGTGACCTCATCCTCGGCTGCATTGCCCTCGGCCTTGTTGATGCCGTGATTCAGGGTCGGATTGAGCGTGACCTCGGCATCGGTCTGCTCCTCGACCTTCACGCCCGCCTCTGCGGTGGGCAGCTCGACATTGGGAGCAAAGCCGGTCTCGACCTCGCCCTCATAGGGGATGTCCGTCTCGCCCAGGGTGATGGGCTCCTGCGCATTCGCGCTTTCCGTCACGGCCTGCACATCCGCTGCGCCAACGGCGAAAGCGGGGAGCGCCGTGGACAGGAGCATGGACAGAACGAGCAACAGAGAAATCAGTGTTTTCTTCATATTCAATGCACCTGCCTTTCTTATGCGCCGAAGATCTCGTCAAAGGTCATGACGAGCTTGGCAATCATTGCACGGGTTGCAACATCGGTGGGAGCGAGCTCCTTCTCGGTCTCGGAGACACCGTTGACCAGCTCATGATCGACCGCCCAGGACATGGCCTTGAGCGCCCAGTCAGAGATCTCGTCAATGTCGGTGAAGCCATAGCTGCTCAGGGGATTCTCGATGCTCAGATCGTAATCGGCATAAGCGGCATAGCGGAACAGGAAGGTAACAAGCTGCTCACGGTTGAGGTTCATGTCGGGGCAGAAGGTCGTTGCGCTCATGCCCAGGGTGATCTCATTCTCGTAAGCCCAGATCACGGCATCATAGTACCATGCACCCTCAACCACGTCGGTGAAGGGCAGCTTCTCGGTCTGTGCCTCAGGCGTGCCGGCCATGCGGTAGAGGATGGTGACCAGCATCGCGCGGGTGGTGGTGACGTCGGGCTCGAAGGTGGTCGCGCCGGTGCCGTTCATGTAGCCGGCATCGATGACATAGTCCACAGCCTCGTGGTACCACGCCTTGTAGTTCACGTCGGTGAAGCGCTCAGCGGGGCAGCCCTCCTCGCCAACGCAGAAGATGGCCGTGACGGTCATGTCAGCGGTGACAACGGAGAAGTCCTTGTCCCAGCCTAGGAAGTAGTAGCCGTCATGGTTCTCCACCTCGGGGGCAACGGCCGCTTCGCCATCCTCGACGGTAACGGTGTCGAGGACTTCCTCGGTCACGCCGTCAACGAAGGTAACCGTCCAGGTCGTGGGAGCGGGAGGCGTGACTTCCTCGATGGTGAGCTCGAAAGAAGCGCCCAGGTCATAGTTCTCGGCGCCGGTGAGCTTGCTCTCCTCAGCGGAGACGCGAATCTCGGCGGTGCCGGGCTGCAAAACAGCGAATTCGAGGTTGATGACCTCGCCCACCGCAGC
>CAYXIN010000066.1:0-8747 GCA_964465395.1 uncultured Oscillospiraceae bacterium
CTGTTGTGAAAAGCTCATTTCGTGAGTTCGAATCTCATCGCAAAGGGAAAATCGCAATTTGATATCTACGGATTTGAAACTTTTTGTACGGAAGGCAAAATCCGAGTTTTGCGGCAAACCACAGGATTTTCCTTCCGTAAAATACAAAAAACTCCGGAAAAACCGGAGTTTTTCGAAGTACATCTTTTTCGTACTCTTTTGATGTCAATGGGGTACGAAAAAGATATTTTTGCCTGTTTGATATATGGATTCGAACTTACGAAAGAATCGACTATATTGAAAATGCCGTGACTATCCGCCAAACTTTAAGGAAGAACCTCGATTTTGCAGTTCAACATTTTTTGCTCGTTCACATATTTTTTGGAATGCTCCACGATGTAGGTTGCCGGATAATATGCAGTTTCCTCTGCATCGTATCCGATAAACAGCGCATAATATGTGACCGGCTCCTGCTTCAGCGAATTTCCGTCCCGTTTGTAGAGGAAGAATTTTGCCTCAATGTCCGAATCTGCCTTTTTCTTGTCAAATTCCACAATGATTTTACATTCCGTGGCAGATACGATCTCTTCGATATAACCGAAAAATCGGACTCGCTCGGCAATATGTGCGTATAATACGCTCTTGGCAATTTCGGCTTCCGTGATTTTTCGGTTTTTCAATTGACGGTAAAATCTCTTTTTCCCGTACGGCGGATTTGCAATGTCGTAAAGGTCGGTAAGATAATGATAGCCGACGAGATGATGATAGCGGCTTTTGTCAAATGCGAGGACGAAGGAGGTACCATTCTCAATTGTGATTTTGAATTTTTGTCTACTTAGCCGCTCGTAAACGGCGATGGTGTTGTATATTTCTCCCATCGGATCGTCCTCTTTTTCATAAAAAAGTGCCTCGACGAAACATCGAGGCACAGAGTATCAAGGAAGTGTTTTTTGCTTCGGCAAACGCCTATCTGAGCCTCGGATGACACTCAACCGGATTAGAGCCTCCACAAGCACTACTCAGAATAGCCCTTGCTTCGCAGGCAGGGCATCCACCCCCACATTCGTATTATATGCGAAAACGGTGACATTGTCAACAAAAATTTTGCAAAAAACAGGGGGCGAACTGCTTTAACGTCTCGCACTTGTGTCAGGCGGCGAAACGCCCGTGAGATGCAACGCTCTCATATATATTATACACAAGTGCATCAAAAAATCAACCATTTTTCGCAAGAAAAGTTTGATTTCAGTCAGCCCGTTCGCAGATGAGCAAATAACGGTAGCGGCCGGAGGAGCCGTAGGGGTGGCAGGTGAAGACGGTGAGGAGGTCACGGTCGGGTTGAATGAGGATTTGGGAGATTTCATCCGGCTCGATGATTTTGATTTCGACGACTGTGTAGCGAAGTGTCTCCCAGAGGTTTGTCACGAGGACTTCGTCTCCGATTTGGACATTTTCGATGTTGCGCAGATAGTCCTCACCGCCCCAACCACGGTGTGCACCGAGGACGGCGTTGGTGTTATTGCCGCCGATGGGGAACGAGGTCTGCGAAAGGAGGACGGCACCTTTGCTCAAATTTTTCGTCGATGCGCCGCAGTAGACGGGCAGCTCCACGCCGATGGACGGGATTTGCAAAACGGCAATCGGCGTATCCGCTTCCAAGCCGTATTCGGTCAGGTCGAGGGCGAGAATGGTATATGACCGGGGGTCACGCAGATTGCACTGCTTTTCCGAGAAAATCTGCTGATTGTAATCCTGCATGGCGGCGTACAGGTCGGCATGGGGACGCTCCGGTGTTTCCTCACTTTCGGTCAGGGTTGATGGTGCGACCGATTCGGAAGCATGTTTCTGATCCGAATGATACTCCGAAAAGAAGGCTTCTACCGCAGATTGCGCCTGCTTTTGGCTTGCGGTGCGGAGAAGCCAAGGGCGCAGGACGAGGTATGCGCTTACGCAAAAGACGGTCAGGAGGAACAGAACGGAAAGAATTTTTACGGTTTTGCGCATTGCCGATTCCTCCTTTTTCGGATGATGAAAAAGACGAGCAGCAGAGTGAGAATTGCCGCAGCCGCGCACAAACCGTACAGAATTCCCCGTACATATTCTTGCATCCATGTGGATTCTTTCTGAGTAACTTCCGATTCGATGATTTCTTCCGGTGCCTCGATTCGATACCCTCGCACGAGCAGACGGTGGGTGTTGACGCCGTAGGGCGTGCAGGTCAGCAGTGTGCAGAGGTCTTGACCGGCTTCGATTTGCAGAAATTCCGTTTCCTCCGGCAGGACTGTGTGGATTTTGTCGACCTCGTAGCAGAGCTTTTCTCCGCAGACCGTCAGATAAAACACATCACCGACCTCGAGGCGGTCGAGATCGGTGAACATTTTCTGCGAGGTCATGCCACTGTGGGCGGAGATAACGGCGTGGGTGCTTTTGCCGCCGACGGGGAGCGACGTGCCCTGCAAATGCACCGCGCCCAGCGACAACGACTGCGTCCCGTGATAGATCGGCAGCTCCACGCCAATTGCCGGAATCGTGACGATGCCCATCATGCCGGTGCCGTTGGGGTCGAGCAGGGCATCATAGTCCAACTCTGCCGCTTGCCCGCTGACAAGGGCAGCGTTGTACGCTTGTGTAGCGACAAGCTCGTCGGAGATCGCCGCATTGTCCGCAACCGCCTCCCGATACGCCAGCACGATGGCATCTTTTTGTTTCTCGGCCTGTAGATTGCTCACAAGTGGATAGACAACCACACAGACCGAGGCAAGGAACAGCACTACAAATGTTATAATCAGAATGATTTTCTTGTTCTTGGACATCATAATTCCCCTCAAAAAACAGTTGACAAAATCGGCTTGCGGTAGTACAATGTACTACAAGGAGATGATTCTATGAGTTTTTCCATTCGTTTGACCGCAGAAGAAAAAAATCTTGCCGAGAGCTACGCACGGCTGCATTCCATGTCGCTGGGCGAGGCGTTCAAAAGAGCCTTTTTCGATAAAATCGAGGAGGAATATGACATTGCCGTCGCAGACGAGGCGTACAGGGAGTACCTTGCCGAGCCGAAAACCTATTCCCATGCGGAAGTAAAGGATATGCTGGGCTTATGAAACGGTACACGGTCGAATACACGCCCCGTGCAATCAAGGAGCTGCAAAAGCTCGACAAATACACGCGGCAAATGATCTATTCGTGGATCGGCAAAAACCTTGAGGGTTGCGAAAATCCCAAAGTGCATGGCAAGGCACTTGTCGCAAATTTGAGGGGACATTGGCGTTACCGTGTGGGCGATTATCGTATCCTTGCCGACATTCAGGACGACAAGATCGTGATCCTGATTTTGACCATTGGACACCGGAGAGAGGTTTACTCTTAAAATCAAGAGAATGGGCAGGGCTGTTTTTGCAGCCCTGTCCATTGGCTTTTATGCGGCGTTTTCCTTGCGCTTCTTGGAGAGGATGATGAACAGAACAGTGGCATTTGCGGCCATGCCGACGATGCTGAGGATGGACAGAAGCCATGTGCCCTGTGCACCCGTGGGCGGCAGGTCAAAGCCGTGGTTGTTGATGATCGTCAACGGAACGATGGCGTTGACGGATGTGCCGTCGTCGGTCATTGTGACCGGCTTGTCCGTGACCTTTGCGGAAGCGGTGAGGACTGCCTTGCCGCAGACGCCGCAGATCATCTCGCTCTCGGCGCCGATGATCTCGATCTTCACTTCCTCGGCAAGAAGCTGATAGCCGCTGTCCGTGGCGATTTCCTTGAGGTAGTAAATATCATCCTCCATGCCGCGAACGACAATTTTGCCGTCCTCGTCGGGAACAAAGACGGTGGCATTCGCTTCTCCCACATGACCCTTGACGTAGTATACACCGTCGATGAGGTCGGCGGAGACGAAGTAGCCGTCCGTGTCGTTGCGGAGGGTGAACTTGACCTTGGCGAAGTTCCCGTCGGCATCCTCGTCCGTTTCGTCATGGAACAGCTTCGTCAAATCCATGCCGTAGGTGTAGACGTGGCAGTCGTCCGTGAGAGTGTCATAATACTCGGTGTTGGTGCGCTTCCATGTCAGAGTGACCTCATTCGGGTTGCCCGTGTCGCCCAAAACGGCGGCGTTGTTGACAGTGGCGGCATAGCGAATGACCATGTAGCAATCCGAATAGCCGGAGGCGACGCTCCCTGCGGGGTAGACGGCCTTTGCTGCGTTCATTTCGGTCAAGCCGTCGGCGGTCATGGCAATTGACATGATCGTCGCATCGTCCGTCGTGCTGTAGGTTGCGGTGAATTTGCCGTCCGTCTCCGTCCAGCTTGCGATTCGGTTCTGCATGGCGGCATCGGCGTAGAACGTGATCGTCACATCCTGCTTGTTGTAGGAAATGCCCTTGGAGAAGGTGTCGACGAAGGTGTAGGTGGTCAGATAGGAGGCCTCGGAGGTGATGGTGGTTAGCTTGGAGATAATTTCGTACTCCACAACGTCCCCAATGGAAGCGGTGGCGGTGTGGGCGTAATCGGTGGTTTTGCCCGTGTCGGCAACCGCTTCCCGCACGGTCTTTTCCAGCGTCGGCATTCCTGTCTCGTTCTTGGGATAGACGGTCACGTCATACATCCACTGTGCGCCGTCCACGGTGGTCATGGGCACGGAGACGAAGAAGGGATTGACGGTGCAGGTGACGTTTTTGGGGACGTAGGTTTCGACGAGCAGATACAGGCCGAGGGGCAGGTCGGAGGCGACAACCTTGCCGTTTGCGTCGGTTTCGGCAAGGGTCGTGCCGCCGTTCGTCTTGATGTAGGTTTCGAGGGTGTTCTTGGTGGCGGTGGTGTCGCTCATGACGGTGTTCAGCGCATGGTTGAGCGCGTCGGAAGTGAAATAATAGGTCGTGCCGTCAACATCATACGCATCGCTGTAGCTCAAACCCAGCGCGGAGAGAAGATTGGCGGTTTTGTCGCTTGCGGCCATGGAGTAGAGCAGGGAGACATCCGCCTTGCCGTCCTCCGGCTCGGTCGTGCGGTTGCCGAGGTCGGCAACCTTGAGGTAGGTGAATTTCACGCCCTGAATGGCGTAATCGGCAAGGGCGGCTTCTGCGGCGGCGTCCTTTTCGCCCGTCGCGACGAAGGAGGAGACGGGAACACCGTCGCCCGTGGCGGAGGTCAGGTCGTATTTGTAGAGGATGATCGATCCGACCTTGCCCGTGTCAATGCTCGCTCCGGCGGCAGACGCCGGAGCGGAGACGGTCAGCAGCAGAATCAACGCTGCCAAAAGTGCGATTGCTTTTTTCATGATAAAAGTTCCTTTCTGATTGGCAATAATTTTTTCCGCATTCGCTGTGTATGAGGATTGCAAAAACGGGGACGATATTTGTAAAGCAAACTATTGACAAACGCTTTACAAAACGATATAATGGGTATGAAACCAAAACAAGGAGTTGATCACAATGGCTCAAGCGATGGTGAACTTTCGCATGGACTCCGATTTGAAACGGAACATGGAGGAAGCCTGCAAGGAGATGGGCTTAACGATGACGAGTGCCTTTGTTCTTTTTGCGACGAAGGTCAGCCGTGAGAAGCGGATTCCCTTTGAGATTTGCGCTGACCCGTTTTATTCGGAGGAAAACATGGCGCGACTGAGAAAGTCGATTGCTCAGATGGAGTCCACCGGCGGCACGATCCACGAGGTGTCGCTCGATGATTAAGGCGTGGACGGACGAAGCGTGGGAGGATTTTGAGTACTGGCTGAAGCAGGACAAGAAAACTTATCGGCGGATTCTCCAGCTTTTGAAAGATATCGACCGCAACGGCTACGAGGGAATCGGCAAACCGGAACGACTTTCCGGCGGCCTGTCCGCCTACTGGAGCAGACGGATCGACGACTGCAACCGCATTGTCTATCGCATTCGCTATCCTCCAAATTTTCTTTTTTCTGCCGTTCCGCCCAACGGAGGGTCAGGTGGATCAGGGCTTCGTGCTGTTCCTTTCTGCTGAGATGGTCGAGAAACAATTCCAGTGTGGAATGCGGATGCGGTTCGGTTTTTTCACATCGGTCGCAGTACACTGCGCAGGGGCACTTGTTACACTCTTTACTACAATGAAAAAGCAGAGGGCAATTTTCACAGTCGCCCTCGCAGAAAACGTCCGCTTCTTCGTCATCTAACTGCTCGATGACGATTTTTTTGCCGTCGGCGCAAAACTGCAAGGCACCGTCAAGGTCAATGCCGGAGTCCTCCAGAACCTCATACGGCACTTCCACCGAGACGAAGATCGGCGGTTGATTAGAGTATTTCATGTCAAAATTTTCTCCTTCCATGATACTTCGGTTTCGTCGAACAGGGTCATCTGCTGCGGCTTGGCACGCTCCCGCTCGAACAGGTCATAATTGGCGACCAGCAGCTCAGGGAACTCCTTTCCGGCTTCATATTTCTGCACCATGCTGTGCACACGGGTAAAGTCGAAAAAAGCATGGCCGTGATAAAGCTCCCGGATTTCGGGGCAGTCGTTATACGACAGAAGGAATTTCCCCTGCGCCGCCGTCAGCGCACGGTGCAGACGCAGGTGGTCGTCCCAGCTAAAGCCGCAGTCGTAAACATACTCGCTCGTAAAATAGGGCGGGTCGCAATAGAAAAAGCTGTCGGGGCGGTCATAATGACGGATCAGGGTTTCAAAGTCCTGATTTTCAATGACCACATTCTCACAGCGTTTGGAAAACGCCTGAATCAGGCCGAAAAGGGAGCGCATATTAAACGGCTGACAGGCGAAGGATTTTCCGCCGCTGGAATAGCTGGTGCGGATGAGCTTAAGGTACATGACGGCACGGCGGAGGTCGTAATCCTCCCGTGCGGCGGCGTAGAGAGCACGGACCTCTTTTGCCTCAATGGGCGGCAGGATGACCTCGCTCAATTGCAGTTGGTGGCGGAAGTAGGCGTCGTCGAATTCCTCCTTGCGGAAGAATTTTTTGATAACATTGAAATCGTCCCTGGCGTTGAGGTTGAGAAAGCCCAGCGCACGGATGAACTCCACCGGCCGGTCACGCATACAGCGAAACAGGTTGACGAGGTTGCGATTATAGTCATTAAAAACCTCGAATTTGTCCGGCACAGCCTTGCCCAAAAGTACCGACGCAGAGCCGCCGAACGGCTCGATATACCGCTCGTAGTGGAGTGGAAACAGTGCGTAGAGGATATTCAGAATAGGCGTTTTGTTGCCCATCCAAGTGACAGGAGATTTGATGGAATTACCCCCGAAGCAGGCGGCGCAGCTTTTGAATTTCCGCTTCATATGCGTTCACGCGGTGAAGCTGCAAGGCGCACAGCAGAAAAGAAGCGAGTAAACCACCGAAAAATGCACCACCGACAAAGCACAAAACGCCGCTCATATCATCTCCATCCCTTTCTGCGCTTCCTCCGCCGAGGTGATATTCACATACTCTCCGATGATATTAAGGGCTTCGCCGTAGCTGCCGGAGGCGTAGACCCGATTGCACAGTTTCTTTGCCTGTTCTGCCCTGTCGTTTTCCCGCAGGGTACAGGCGGCGATGCCGAGAAGATTGAAAATGTTCCCGTCCTGCCCGATGAGAGGACAATCCGGCTTTTGGGATTCGTCGGGGAGCTGATTGGAAACGAAATCCGACAGCCATATTCCGCCGAAATGCGCATGGGTCTGCAAACGCCACATGGCAAGCTTTCCGAGATTCAACTCAACATCCTCCGTAAATGGAAACAGCAGGCAAGTCGTTCCCTTGTGGGAAAAGGCAAAACAGTCGGTGAATTTCGTGCCGCCCAGCAAAATGCCGTCTTTTGTCAGCAGCTCGTTGATCCCATCCACCCATTCGTTCAAATCACCGCCGTAGCCCTGCAAAACAAGACCCTCCGTGTGCTTCCGCAGCTCATCCGCCGAAATAATCGTTACGCTCATATGCTCAGACCTCCCAATGACAATTTTTCTTCTTGTCCCTGCTCGATGAATTTCAGCAGGTTTTGCTGTTCTCCGAGAAAATTCGGTTCGGTGTCCTCGGTGAGTGCGATATAACCCTGTTCTCCGAAATCCAGCGGTTCGCGCAAAATCACCGAGCCGCCGTGATTGACGCCGACGTGCGGCTCCACGGTGCAGAAGCGGCCGCCGCTGTCGCTGTGGCGCAGGTGGTAGCAATATAATTCGGAGGGGATATCTTCGTCGGTCAGACGGGCATTGCTGAACAGCGCAGTTTTGCCGCAAAGCTCGATTGCTTCAAAATTCCGGTCGTATAGGCTGATATATGCCGTGCCGCATTTGTTCGCGACGATGCCCTCGGCTTCCAGATCCAGACCCCAGAGGTCGGCGGCGAAGCGGACGCCGACGAGATTGCCCTCGGGATAGTATGCTTCGATGCAGCCGCCGCTTCGGTAGACCCGACGGCCGCAGTTGCAGCCCAAATCCTCATCTGCCCATTGGTGCTCGATTTCCACATTGGGGAAGCGTTTTGACAGCTCATTCAAAATTGGATGCGGCGCAAATTGGGCGGTCTGGAAGCGGATGCAGCGATCATCCTCCGAAAAGCGAAAAGGCGGATTTCTCCATGCCGTAGGAATTCCATTTCGTACCCCAATGCCCGATGCACCATTCGTACCATGTCGGTGCACCGAAACGGCGGTTATTGTTCCACGCCGCCTTGCCCAGCTCCCACTCGTCCGGCGGAATGTCTGGACGCTGTCGGAGAAAGGCTGCTTCGCTTTCGGGCGGAATTGACGCAAGCTTTTCCGTATTCACCGTGCCGCCGAGCGTAAAAACCTCGACGAAGTCCCGATAAT
>CAYXIN010000067.1:0-8700 GCA_964465395.1 uncultured Oscillospiraceae bacterium
AGCCGTGTCTACTTTTTTGCCATTTTCAATTTGCGCAATTTATTGTACCTTATCTAATCGCAGAGAGGAACTTCATCCTTGAACAGGCAGACGCCCGGCACTTTCGCCCTCCCAGTGTGGCGGTTTTGCAGCAGTCCATCTGCTTCCTCACATCCTCAATTGATGTTCCACCAGTAATCATAGGCGGCGGTAGGCGGCGCCCGGCGGAAGGGGCTTGCTGCGAAAGATTCCCCCTCCGGCTTCTCCAATTTCTCTTCGGTTCCGGCAATCCGTTTATTCCGTGTCGGGCAGTCCGCCGTTTCGCTGGCGCAGTTCCGCATCCAGCGCTGCTTTCAGCTTGTTATAAACCAACTGATTGGGGTAATACCGATAATCTGCAAAAATCTCTATGCCCTCCCCGTAAAAATGCTCCCGGATGGCGGCGGCACAGGCGGCGCTGCGGCTTTGCCCATACTCGCACTGGCAGACAATCTCTACGCCAAGCGTATCCATGGCATAATAGATTGCCGCAGCAAGCTCGGACGCTTCCGGAAAATACGTGCCGAAGGACAGGCCGTATTCTCCCAGAACCTCAGGGTCTATGTCATGCAGCGGCACATAAAATACCTCCAGAGGCTTGCCGCCGTAATCCAAAGGCCTGGAAACCTGCCCGGTTCGTTTGGACAGCGGATCATAAAAGCTGATGACGAATGTGTGGGGCGGAAAGCCGTCGTGCAGCAGCTTTTTGGCAGCAGCGCGTGATAAAATGTACGCAGGTTGATGGCCTCTGTTCCATTCATCCATGAATTCTGTTGTACCCGGTTTTGACATGATCGTATGTCCCCTCCCTCCTGCAAAAAGAATACCCCATGGCATGGGGCAAAAAAGGGAGATGCCATGGCGTATAATCCTTCTGAACGCAAGAGAAGGGATGTGCAAACAGGATGAATCACAGCAATACAGACAGCAGGAAACGGGTGGAGCTGCACTGCCATACGAAGTCCGGCAGCATTGGCGCTGTCAACCGTGCGGCAGAAATCATAAAAGCGGCCAGAGAAGGAAAAATGTCAGCGGTGGCCATCACGGATGTTGGCGTGGCCTATGCTTTCCCGGAAGCAGCAGAAGCCAGGGAGTCTGAGCCGGACTTTTTCAGGGTCATCTACGGGATGGAAACCCGTCTCCTGCGCCGCACGCCGGAATGCCGGAAAAAAGGCGGGTATTCTGTCGTTGTGCTGGCGCAAAACGAAATTGGGAAACGGAATCTCTATCATTTGATTACCGATTGCAGCAGAAAGGCCGCCGCTGTGTCTCGCCCGAAAGTGTCGGAAACGGAACTGGCAAACAATCGGGAAGGGCTTCTTATTGGCAACGCCGGAGAGGATGGGGAAGTTTTTCAGGCGATACTGGATGAAAAAAACGGTGAGGAGCTCCAAAAAATCGCGGCGTTTTATGATTATCTGGAAATCCAGCCGGTTTCCCGTGATGATCCGGAGCTTGCAGCCCGGACGCAGGCCGTCCATCAAAAAATTGTCGAGCTGGGTGACCTGCTGCATATTCCGGTGATTGCCTCCAGCAATGCATATCTGCTGGACGCCCGGGATGCTCCGGGATGGAAAATTCTGCGCCGCCTGAAGGGCATCAAGACGGCTGCAAATGCAATTCCTCCGCATTTCAGAACCACGGAGGAAATGCTGGATGAATTTTGCTACCTTGGGAGAGAAAAGGCCGCCGAAGTTGTCATTACAAACACAAACCGGATTGCGGACAAAATTGAAGCAATCCGGCCGATTCCGTCCGGGCGGCATCTTCTGCGTGCACCGGACAGCAGTTCCTCGCTGAGGAAGCGTTGCATCGAAAAGGCCCGTGAATTATACGGCAACCCGCTGCCGGAAGCTGTAGCATCCCGGCTGAACCGGGAATTGGAAACCATCATCCGAACGGGTTACGGCGAGGCCCTCCTTCTGGTGCAGAAAATCGTGCAAAAATCGGCTGAAAATGCTTACGGCGTTATGCCAAGAGGTGCATTGGGTTCCTCCTTTGCGGCATACCTGCTGGGCATTGCGGAGGAAAATCCGCTTCCGGCCCATTATCGCTGCGAAAAGTGCTGTTGCACGGATTTTGCGTCCGGGGCTGTCCTGCGAGCCCGCAGCGGAACAGGCTTTGATTTGCCGGACAAACGCTGCCCCCGCTGCGGTGCGCCGCTGAGGAAAGACGGGCTGAACCTTTCGTTTGCGTTCTTTGCGGAACCGGACGATGAAAATCTGCCGGAGCTCTCGTTGAGTTTCTCCGGGGAATATCTGCCGGAAATCAACCGATACGCGAAGGAGCTGTCCGGCGAGGCCCAAATGCTCCTCGCGGGGACGGTTCAAACCATCAAAGAGCCCAGCGCGAAAAGTCGTGCCCGCTGGTATCTCGGCAAACACGGCGTGCAAACAGACGAAACGATGCTTTCGCATCTCAGCAGGCTCTTTGAAGGATCTTTTTCTGCGCAAAGTAATCATCCGCAATGTTTTTTCCTTATCCCGGAAAATATGGATGTTTATGATTTCACACCGCTTTATTCCCACCCGGGAGCGGGAAAAGATGCATTTGCAAGCACGCATTTTGATGCGCGGGCGCTCCGGAACACCTTCCTTCGGATCAGCCTGCTTGGGCACAGCACGCCCACAATGATCCACAGGCTTCAGACCCGCACCGGCGTAGATCCTGCAAAAATTCCCCTGGATGACGGGAAAGTCCTGTCGCTGTTTTCTTCTCCTGCGGCACTTGGGCTGAAGCCTGCGGACCTTTGTGGCTTCCAAACCGGCACGCTGGGTGTTCCGGAATTTAACAGCGACGATGCGATAAAGCTGCTGTCCGCGCTTCAGCCAAAACAATTTTCCGATCTGATTTGCGTGAACTGCCTTATGCACGGTGCCGACGCGCAGGAAATACCCCGTGACATGGCGCAGCGCGCCGCTTATACAGCAGCAGCGTGGAGAATTGCTTTTTATAAGCTGTATTATCCGCAGGAGTTTTATGCAGCATATTTCGACACGATGCCCTGCCCTGCTCTCCCCGCGACAGTCTATCGTGGGATGGCGTCCTTGGACGCCTACATCGCGCAGCAGCATCCGGCTTTTGAGGATAGCAATGACCCTGATATGCAGAGGGCCCTGCTGGTCATGCGGGAGATGTATGCCAGAGGCTTTGCGTTTGGCGCACGTTGAACAGCAAGCCTTTTCCGCAAAAAAACGAACCGACAGTCGATCATTGTATCAACTGTCGGTTCTGTTATGGTGCCGGTGGCGGGGGTCGAACCCGCACGGGTTATTAGCCCAACGGATTTTGAGTCCGCCTCGTCTGCCAATTCCAACACACCGGCTTATATTGCACACCTATTATATGCGCTGCGGACAGAAAATGCAAGAGCTTTTTCCCGATTTTCTCCGAATATTGCAGCGCTACGGCAGAAAAACGGGACGCGCCCGACGGACGCGTCCCGACTGGATTATTTCTCTCTGGAATAGGCAACCACAATGCGGCGGTGCGGCTCGGAGCCGGTGGAGAAGGTGGTGACCTCATCATAGTCCTGCAGGGCGGCATGAATCACATGACGCTCGTAGGCGTTCATCGGCTCGAGGGTGAAATTGCGGTGGTACTTGACCGCCTTGGCAGCCATCTTCTGCGCCAGGGCGCGCAGCGCCTCCTCGCGCTTGAGGCGGTAGTCACCGGCGTCCACGCTGATGCGCAGACGGTTCTCGCGCTCACGGTTGATGGCGTAGCCCGTGATGTACTGGATGGCGTCGAGGGTGTCGCCTCTGCGACCGATCAGCAGACCGGCGTCGGAGCCGACCAGATCGGCGCGGTAGCTTTCCTCATCCATGCGATAGGCGTGCGGCACGGCGTCAGAGCCCATGTGCTCCAGCAGTCCCTTGAGGAAGATTTCAATCTGCTCCTCAACAGAGCCGGGGGCAGCGGGGGCATAGCTGCGGGCCGGGGCCATCGGCTCGGCGGGCTGCGCCGGGCGACGGGTGGCGGGCCTGGGCTGCTCTGCCCTTGCCGGGCGGGGCTGCTGCTCCGCCTTGACGGGTCTGGGCTGCTCAGCGGGCTTCTCCGCGGGACGGGCAGGCTTCTCCGGCTTCTTCTCGGCGGGGCGGGCAGACTGCGGCTTGCGCTCGGTGGGGCGGCTCTCGCTGCGCTCATTGCGGGCGCGGGCGGGCTTTTCCTCCTTCGGCTGCTCGACGGGCTTCTTACCGGGGCGACTGATGACGGCCGTTGCCGCGGGTGCTGCCGGTGCAGCGGGCTTGGCGGGCTTGCTGCGCGAGGCGGCGCCCAGCGCGGATTTGGGAGCCTGCGGCGCCTGGGGTGCGTCGGGCACCTCATAGGTCACCTTTACCTTGGCGGGCGAGGCACCGATGCCCAGAAAACCGGAACGGGCATTCTCCAGCACCTCCACGGAGACGCTGTCGCGATCCATATTGAGCTGCTTCAGCGCAGCCGCAATGGCAAGGTCGATGGACTTGCCAGTGGTAATGATACTGTTTTCCACGGTTTATTCTTCTTCCTTTTTGTAGTGATCGGGCTGGTAGGCGCGGCCACGGGCGTAGGGACGGTTTTCCTCGCCGCCCAGCAGCTCAGCGGTCTGCTCGGGGGCCAGACCCTCGGCGGCGCGCTTTCTTGCCTCATAATCCTTGGCAGCCGTTTCGCGCTCCTGCTTTTCGCGCTGCTGCTGCTTCTTCTTGCTGGTGTAGGCGGTGATGCCTTCGGGATTGGCGGCGCGCTTTGCGGCGCGGATGCGCTCGCGCTCGGCCTCTTCAGCAGCCTTCTGCGCGGCCTTTTCGCGGCGCAGGGCGTCCTCAGCGTCATAGACCTTGCGGTAGTGCTTGGTGAGGAAATAGTCCTGCACAATACCCAGTGCGGACTGCGCCAGCCAGTAGATGGACATGCCCAGCGGACACATATAGCCAAAGATAATGGAGATGATGGGCATGGTGTACATCATGGTTTTGCCGGTCTGCGCGCTCTGGGCGGCAGCGGTATCCTTCTCGCCGTCGGCGTTGGAAATGACCGAGTTGTTCATTTTCTGGCTGACGAGCATCGAGAGGAAGTTCACCACGCCGGACAGAAGCGGGATCAGGGAGCCGCCGATTGCGGCCCAGCTTGAGAGCTGCCAGATCATCCAGTTGGGCTTCAGACCCAGGTCGATGCCAAGGAAGGAGAAATTCAGATTTTGAATTCCGGCATCGATGAGGCCCTTGCCATAGAGCTGGATATTCTGCGCGGCGGCGAACTGCCAGTAGGCGTCCGCCTTCTCCAGGCCGTTGGTGGCCAGATAGACCTCTTTGATTTTCTCGACGGTGTCGCCATCGATGTGCATCAGGTATTCCAGCGGCTCACGGATTGCGGAGTAGAGCGGGAAGAGGATAATCAGCGGCAGCAGAGCCCAGAGGCAGCCACCGAAGGGGCTGATGCCCTCCTCCTTGTAAAGCTTCTGAACCTCCTCCTGATATTTCTGCTTGTCGTTGCCGTAGGCCAGCTCGAGCTCCTTGAGCTGCGGCTGGAGGCGGGCGGTTTTCATCGTGCTCTTTTTGCTCTTGGCGCTGGGATAGAGCAGCAGCAGCTTGACAAACAGGGAGAAGATCAGGAGGGCGAGACCATAGTTATTGGTGAAGTTATAGAGAAACTCCAGCACATAACCAAAGGGGACAGCGATAAAATCCATTTGTTTCTCCTCAATGTGAAGTTGTGGGGTGTCATCGCCGCCTCCGCAGAGGGTGGCCGATGACGGGGCGGTTCAGGGCACGGGGTCGTAGATGTCCCCCCGGTAGAACGGATTGCACCGCAGCAGTCGCTTGAAGGTCAGCCAGCCGCCCCGCAGGGCGCCGTACTTTTCGATGGCCTCCAGACCATATTCCGAGCAGGTGGGAATGAAGCGGCATTTCCCCGGAAAGGCCGGGGAGATATGCCTGCGATAGAGGCGGATGAGCCAAAGCAGGATGGCTCTCATCGCGTTTCCTCAAGCAGCAGGCCCAGATGCCGCGCGCAATGCAGATAGGCGCGTGTCAGCGAAGCGAAGTCCGCCTCGACCGCTGCGCCGCGCGCCACCACCACGATGTCATAGCCCGGCCGGAACCGGGATTCATGCAGGCGGTAGATCTCGCGCAGACGGCGGCGCATCCGGTTGCGGACAACGGCGTGCCCCAGCTTGACGCCCACCGTGAGTCCCACCCGGTTGAAGCCCAGGTGATTCTCCCGGCAGTAGAGAACAAGCAGGCGGCTGCCGGCGCTTCTGCCCTTGTAGTAGAGCCGACGAAAAACAGCATTCTCCTTCAGTGCTACGGTCATGGTCAAAACCTCAACAGGGGCAAAAGGCCCCAAAGATAGACAGAAGGCGAACAGAACGGGCTCTGTTCGCCTGTTTTATCCATTCAAGCAGTGGGTGCAGTCTGGTTCCTTAGGCGGACAGGACAGCTCTGCCTTTCGCACGGCGGCGGGCAAGAACCTTGCGGCCGTTGGCGGTAGCCATTCTCTTGCGGAATCCATGAACCTTTGCGCGGTGACGCTTTCTGGGCTGATAGGTACGCAGCATCTCGTGTACACCTCCTGTAAAAATATGCTCAGCAGTCTCCGACGGCGCGGCTGAAGCAGCCGGACGATCGAACGACCGTAGCGATCAAAATAATTGCACAGTCATGCAAATGTTATTATAGCGCAAGACCCTGAGAAAAGTCAACCGAAAATTTGCTTTTTTGCAGATCCCACCGAAAAATTGTGCGCCCTGCCGCAAAAGCAACAAGATATTGTGCGTTTTGGCGCAATCTCGCCGTAGATTTCGCTGCTGTGCAGTGCGCGAATGGGAATGTAGGGCGGAGGCATGCCGCCGGCGCGGCGAGTGAATGGTGAGTCGTGAATGGTGAATCGTTGTGGTGTCCGCTCCGCGGACGATTATAATTTGCGCTGCGGCGCAAGTGCGGGACGATGTTGCTCTTGACACATGCCTCCGCCCTACGGATGTTGATCGATAGTGTCTGCGGGGGGGGGGCGATGTGGGCATCGCCTCCCTGCGGAAGTTATACAACAGTGCGTTTGGCGCCCGCACCATAACACGAACGCTGCCCCGGCCGGGGCGACGGTCGTTATTCCGAAAAGGTCTGCAAGATGAGGCTCACACATTCACGCTGCTTCTTTGACAACCTGCGGTATTGCGCAAGCAGCCTTGTTTCGGCGACCGACAGCTCCGAGCTGGGCATCGCGTGCCCGATGAGGTGATCGACCGAAATGTGAAAAAAATCTGCAATGCGGATCAACGTTTCGACATCCGGCTCAATATTATGATTCTCATATTTGTTGATGGATTGCTGACTGACGCCCACGGCATCGGCAAGCTGCTTTTGCGTCACACCGCTTTCCGCGCGAAGTGTTCTCAGGTTTTCTAACATGGCTGCACCCCTCCATGCATCTATCCTAACAACAAAAAAGCGTTAAAGAAAACACTGATAATTAGTTATTGACAACAACTATAGGTTGTGTTATAGTCATCATATCCAAAACAGAAAGGGGAAATGACGATGAAAAAACAAATTGTTGCAATTGTGCTTCTGCCGGTATTGTTGCTGACGTTCTTTTCCGGCTGCGCCTCGCAGGAATCCGACACACTGAAATCAAAACTGATCGGAACGTGGACAGCGAAGTATGCGATTTTGGGGGAAGAGAAGGAATACCCTACGGAATCGATAACGCTTAGTTTTTATGAAAACGGAACTCTGCAAGGCAATGATTCCGAAAGCTTCAGTGACGAGACAAGGTGGTCGCTTGACGAGGAGGAGAACACTCTGATTATTTCCGATGGAGTGCAGCTTGTACATTATAAAATCCTGAAACTAACAGCTTCGGAGCTGCTGTTAGGGATCTCTTCCGAGTACATGGACGAGAGTGGAAGTTACCAAGTGTTGTTTGGGAGGTAAGGGATGATGAAGCTGAAACGGATTGCAGCACTTCTGCTGCTTCTTGCGGTGATGATCGGCATGGTCGCCTGCGGCTCGTCAAGTTCTCGGAGCACGGTAAAAGAACTGCTTGCAACCTATCGCTGGAAATATACAGCAGGTTCGACAGTCAGCATCTATCTTTTCCCAAACGGCAAATGGGAGCGCCACGGCAGTAGTGTTACCGGAGGATACTATGAGGTCTCGGACAAAACGCTTGTATTGACAGAGCAGTCCGAGGATGATACGGAAGAGTGGGTTGAACGCCTGACAATTGAAAACTACGACAAATATACGCTGAAACTGACAGCCGAGGAGAATGAACGTATTGTTTTCCATAATATGGATTATATGCCGTAGTTTTTTTACAGCTTCTCATATCTGCAAAATTAACTCCCGTGCGTGGCGCTGCTGTGCCGCGCGCGGGAGTTTTCGGTCTGCCGGCGCAAAGACCTTGCCGTGCAAAAGCAAGCAGCCGCCCGGTGGGGCGGCTGCGTTGTTTGTACGTTATTTGCAATCCTTGTCCGTTATCAGAGGGCGCGCAGGGCGTCGACGAGGACGGTTTTGGCGTTGGTTTTTTCGTCGCGGTATTTGAGGATGCGCGCGGGTGCACCGGCGACGACGGCGTTGTCCGGCACATCCGCCGTAACGATCGCTCCGGCGGCGACGACCGCACCGTTTCCGATGTGAACGCCCTCGAGAACCACGGCGTTCGCGCCCACGATGGCGTCGTCTCCGACGACCACGGGCGTTGCAC
>CAYXIN010000068.1:0-7951 GCA_964465395.1 uncultured Oscillospiraceae bacterium
CCACCCTTCTCGAGCCGATCTCCGAGCTGAAGGTCTTTGTCCCCGACGCCAACATGGGCGACATCATCGGTGACCTCAACAAGCGCCGTGGCCGCGTGATGGGCATGAATCCCGATCCCGAGAACCGTGGCTGGCAGATCGTTGAGGCCGAGGTTCCCGTGGGCGAGATGGTCTCCTATGCCATCGACCTGCGCGCCATGACCCAGGGTCGTGGCTCCTACAGCCTCAAGTTCGTGCGTTACGAGGAAGTCCCCCAGATGAATCAGGCCAAGATCATCGAGGACGCCAAGAAGAACGCTGAGGAATAATCCCCCTCATATTATATATAACAAAGCATCCCCGAAGCAGCGCAACTGCTTCGGGGATGCTTTTCTTGATGGCTCAAAGCGCCTCCGGTATGGCCTCCAGCAGCGCGCGCAGCGTGCTGACAATCTCAGCAAGGGGCATGGAGGGCACGCCCTGCGCCGCCTGCTCCGGTAAATAGGGTACATGCACAAAGCAGGCCGGTGTCTGCGGTCTGCGCCAGAGCAGACTGTAGAGCAGATCGTTGCACACATAGGCCCCCGCGCTGTAGCTGACGGCGCAGCGTCCGCCCGCTGCCTGCGCCATGGCCCGCACAGGCAGGGTGGAGAAGCAGGCCGCCGGGCCATTCGGATCGATGGGGCTGTCCTGCGGCTGCTGCCCCGCGTTATCCGGGATGGAGGCATAACGCAGATTGATGCCCACCAGCTCCGGCGTAACCAGCGCGCGGCCTCCGGCCTGCCCAACGCAGACGATAGCTGCCGCCTGCAGGCGCTGTGCCTCCTCCAAAACGGTCTGTGCCGCCAGTCCAAAGACCACAGGGATGCGGCGCTTCTCCAGGCGCCAGGGGCCAAGCACCGCCGGAAGCTGCGCCACAGCCTCCCACGAGGGATTGATCGCTTCGCCGCCGAACGGCTCAAAGCCGGTTATCAACAGAGTTCTCATATTCGGGCACTCCTTTCGGGTAAAATAATCGCTTTCTGCTGCCCATTATAGCACAGCTTCGCCATTTTGACCAGAAGAAAGCGCCGAATGCACGCACAGCGCTTGCATTCGGCGGTATTTCTGTGTTATAATAAATTATAACTCATTTTAAAATGTCGGCGCAAAGACCAGGCAGCACAGCACCATCGCCGCAACCGGGATCAGGCTGCCCACAAGGAGCTGCGCAGTGGTGTGACGCTTGAGCTGACGGCTGGCCCAGATAATCGGCGTCAGCAGCAGATAGCAAAGCAGAAACCACGGGCTGACAAACACCGAGAGCATGGCAATCGGCCCGGAGCAGCCGCAGGTGTGCCCACTTGCCTTGAAATGCAGCGCGGTGGTGATGCCGATGAGCGCGCCGGAGAGCAGATAGGTGCCAAAGAGCACCAGCTCCGTCACCGTTCCCCCATCCAGCGCAGCCAGCAGGAAGCCCAGAATATAACCAAGCACTGAGAACACAATGGCCAGATTGCGCTCGGCACTGCGTCCCCTGCGGCGCAGCGCCGGAATCGCCCAGGCTACCGGATAGGACAGCAGCGGCAGCACACTCAGGCAGCCCAGTGCGCCCAGATAATGCCCGAGGCTGGCGAAGGCGTTGTCGCTGCAAAGATACAGCAGCGTACACAGCAGCGCCGCAAAAACCGGCGCGTTTGTAAGGATGCGGATCAGCTTGGCAAATTTCAGCTTCATGACAGTTCCTCCCGAACAGGATTTTTAAGCTGCCCCAAGCATAGCACCGTGGCCGCAAAATGTCACGCCACCGTCCGGAGTCGGGCCTCCACCCTTGGCAGAACGCCCCTCCACCACCCGCAGAGTGGCACTCCACTGGCAGTAGAGTCCAGTATTTGCAAGGCTTTGCGGCCTCTTGACGGCGCCAGACCCCCCAGCGCCGCGCACAGGACTGCGGCGCGCGCCGCACCCCGGCAGAACAGGAAAGGAATCCTCCGAATGCAGCAAAACGACGAAAAGCTGCGGCAGCAGATTGCCGAAAACATCGCCTACTACCGCAAGCGCAGCGGCGACACACAGGCAGGTCTGGCCGCCAAGCTCAACTACTCCGACAAGTCCGTCTCCAAGTGGGAGCGCGGCGACGGCACGCCGGATATTTTCATTCTCAACCGCATCGCAGAGCTCTACCACATTCAGGTGCAGGATCTTCTGCGTGAAAAAAAGGCCCCTACGGAGGGGCGGCGTCATCTGCTCATCACGCTTCTGGCGGTCGGCCTGGTCTGGCTGGTGGCCAGCGTGGTATTCAGTCTGGCGCTGACGCTGCGCATTCTGCCGGAGTATGCGTGGCTGCTTTTCATCTATGCCGCCGCAGTTTCCGGCATCGTCTGCGAGGTCTTTTCCGCGCTCTGGTGGAACCGCCTCGCGCAGCTCGTCTCATGCAGCTTCATCAACTGGGGCGTTGGCCTGAGTCTGGTGCTGTCGCTGCGGCTGCCGGGCATTGTCTACATTGTCTGCGCAGTACTGCAAATTCTGCTGATACTCTTCTTCCTGCTGAAGCTGGAGAGCTATTGGAAACGAAAGAAATCACCGAAGGAGGATGTCCTATGCTGAAGCCTGAAATCCTGCGCAACTACACCGCCATCCTGCATGAGGAGCTTGTCCCCGCCACCGGCTGCACGGAGCCGATTGCCATCGCCTATTGCGCGGCAAAGCTGCGCGAGCTGCTCGGCTGCGCACCGGAACGCGTGGAGGCCGGTCTGAGCGGCAACATCATTAAGAATGTCAAGAGCGTCGTTGTGCCCAACACCAACGGGCGCAAGGGCATCCGTCCGGCCATCGCCGCGGGCATCATCGCGGGCGACCCGGCGCGGGATTTGCAGGTCATTGCACAGATCGACGCCGAGAAGCTGGTGCAGATCGACGCCTATCTGCACAGCGCACAGATCACCATGCACTGCAACAGCTCCCCCTGCAAGCTGGACATCGACCTGCGCGGCGAGAGCGGCGCGCACAGCGCCCGCGTGCGCATCACCAATCACCACACCAACATTGTCTACCTGGAGCGCGACGGCGAGGTGCTGCTCGATCTGCCCATCGTCGATGCCTCCGAGGAGCATATGACGGACAAGAGCTGCCTGAATGTTGAGGATATCCTCCGCTATGCCGACACGGTGCCGCTGGAGGAGGTGCGGGAGGTGCTCGAGCGGCAGATTGCCCTGAACACCGCAATTTCGGAGGAGGGCCTGCGCAATCCCTGGGGCGCACAGATCGGCCGCATCCTCATGGCAGACTATGGCACAGACGTCAAGCAGCGCGCCAAGGCGCACGCCGCCGCCGGCTCTGACGCGCGCATGAGCGGCTGCGAGATGCCGGTGGTCATCCTCTCCGGCTCCGGCAATCAGGGCATCACGGCCTGTATGCCGGTGGTGGTTTACGCCAGAGAGCTGGGCGCAACGCAGGAACAGCTCCTGCGGGCGCTGATTGTCTCCGACCTGGTGACGGTTCACCAGAAAAGCGGCATCGGGCGGCTGTCGGCCTACTGCGGCGCAATTTCCGCCGGTGTAGGCGCCGGTGCGGGCATCTGCTATTTGCAGGGCGGCGGCTTCTCCGCCGTTGCGCACACCGTTGTGAACGCCGTTGCCATCCTCTCCGGCACCATCTGCGACGGCGCCAAGCCCTCCTGCGCGGCCAAGATCGCGGCCGCCGTGGACGCGGGCATCATGGGCTACCACATGTTCCTCCACGATCAGGAATTCCTGCGCGGCGAGGGCATCGTCGGCAGCTCCGTGGACGGCACCATCGCCAATGTCGGGCGGCTGGCCAGCCAGGGTATGCAGCAGACAGACTCCACCATCCTCAATATCATGCAGGATGAGCCCTGCTGAGAGTTTCAAGATTTGTTTATTTCGCGGACACAGTTCCGTTACATTCTGCGCATACAATAGCACCATAAGCAATCCGAAAGGAGCAAATGGATATGGACAACAACTACGAATTCAACTTCAATCATACGCCGCAGCAGCCTGAGGATTCAACCGCCGCGCAGAGCGAAAATCAGACCCTTCCGCAGCATGAGGGGCAGCCGGTTTCGCAGCCCACTGCACAGCCGGAGAATCAACCCGTTTTCCAGAGCGCAGCGCAGCCTGAAAGCCAGCCCGTTTCCCAGAGCGCCGGTGCGCCGACGCCGCAGACTCCCCCGACACCGCAGGAGCCGCCTGTGATGCAGCAGAGCTGGCAGCCGCAGGAGCCCCAGCCTGCCGCCCCCTATCAATATCCCTACACCTTCCACCAGAACGCGGCCCCGGCACCGCAGCCCCGCCCCGCCGCCGCACGCAGAGAGAAAAAGCAGCATTGGGGCTGGCGCATCGCCGTGATCGCCATTGTCTGCGCCATCAGCGGCGGACTGATCGGCGGCGCAGTCGTCGGCGGCATTTACCGCGCAGGTGACACCGTCACCGCGCAGCAGGGCGGCCAGAGCAATCAGAGCGGCAGCGCCGTGCAGCAGCCCGGCAGCAGCAATCCCCCGATCGTACACACCAACGCGGACAGCAGCCTGCTGACGCCCGCGCAGGTCTACGCGCAGAATGTGGACGCCGTGGTTGGCATCGCCAACGAGTCCACCTCCTACAACATCTTCGGCCAGAGCTCTGAGATTGCCAGCAGCGGCAGCGGCTTCCTCATCAGTGCCGACGGCGAGGTGCTGACCAATTACCATGTGGTCGAGGGTGCCAGCCGCCTGACCGTAACGCTGCACGACGGCAGCGAATACCCCGCAACGGTGCTTGGCTACGAGGCCGACAGCGACGTGGCGCTGCTGAAAATCAATGCCACCGACCTGCCCTATGTGTCGCTGGGCAACTCCGACGAGCTGCTGGTGGGCGACGAGGTCGCGGCCATCGGCAATCCCCTCGGTGAGCTGACCTATTCGATGACGGTGGGGCATGTAAGCTCGCTTGAGCGCGCCGTCAACACCGACGGCACCCCCATCAACATGATGCAGATTGATGCCGCAATCAACTCCGGCAACTCCGGCGGCCCGCTGTTTGATATGTATGGCCATGTGGTTGGCATCACCACGGCGAAATACTCCGGCTCCACCAATTCCGGCACCACCATTGAGGGCATTGGCTTCGCCATCCCCATCAACGACGTGATGGAAATTCTGGACGAGCTGCGCGAAACCGGCACCGTGACCAACCGCGCCTATATCGGCATTACCGTCAGCACCGCCACCGGCGATGTCAAGGGCGCTGCGGTCAGCGAGGTGGTCTCCGGCAGCAGCGGCGAGAAGGCCGGTCTGCGCTCCGGCGACATCATCACGGCGGTGGATGACGAGCAGATTCTGGTCTACACCGACCTGACGCGTGTGCTGCGCAGCTATCGCGGCGGCGACAAGGCCGAGCTGACCGCCTATCGCGACGGGCAGAGCCTCCGGCTCTCCATTGTCTTCGACTCCAAGGATACCAGCGGCGCGACGACCACGCCCGAGACGACGGAGCCGACAGAATCGACACAGGAGGAGGATTCCTTCCCCTGGGGCTTCTTCCCCGGCTTCGGCGGCTGAGCAAATAATACCAACCGGCCTGTAAGATTACAGGCCGGTTTGCTTTGCTCTCCAGGCGCCGACGCGCCCGGCGCACTCCAAGGAAAACTGCCACCGCCGCCTGTTCGCCTTTTCCGACACTCCGCTATCCTTCCGCGTGATTGCCTTATCGTATTCCAGCGGCTATGCTGTGCTTAGAAAGCATCGGCCGGCAGCCTTTCTGCAATAACAGGAGGAGAATACCTATGAATCATAAATTAGGGAATAAAATCAAGCAGCTTCGCCTGCGAAAAGGCATCGCACAGGACGCTCTGGCAAGGGTCTTGAATGTTTTCTTCCAGACAATCCGCAAATGGGAGAATAATATCCCATGCCGGAGATTGCAGCTTATTTCGGCTGCACAGTTGATGATTGATTCGACCTTTCCGAGCAGACGCAATTTGAGCGCATTGAGAACATGCTGGATATGCAGTCCGCATTAAGCGCCGAAAAATTTGCTCAGAGCGAGTGGCACATCACAGAGGGGCGCGAGGTGGAACAAATTCAGCAGGAAATCAACCGCCTGCAAAAATCTTTCTGCTGCGCATAAAGCCTGCGCGCAGTAAAAAGCCCGCACAAATCTGTGCGGGCTTTGCGCTATGCTGCTGCATCCATTTTTGACAATCGAAGGGGCTGTGCATCAGTCATTTGCGAGATTGCGCATATCCGCAATCCACGCATCAACGATCTCATCCATCGTGAAGCCGGTGAATTCCTTCACCCTGGACGGGTACATCATGGAATTCAGGAAAATATCGTCGCCGTAGGTGCGCACAAAGTACTCGCCAAAGGCACAGGCCAGGTCGTAGTTTCCTTTTAGATAATAGACATACTCCAGCTCCTGCTTTCGCCATTCGATTCGCAGGAGCTTAATGTAATCCGAGAACTCATCATATGCTTCACCAATATTTGCCTCTAATCGCTCGCGGTAGCTCGGGTCAACATTTTTGATGAAGTTATGCCGATACTCATAGCGCTGCCCCACGGTGTAATAATGCGCCACTGCTTCACTATGCCACTGCTCGTGATCCGGATCCGGCTCTCCGCACACGAGCCAATAAATATAATGCACATATTCATGGGCCAGCGCTGTGACCGTTGTGGCCCAGATTCTTCCTTCCCCGGCTTCCATGCGGTATCGTCCACCCGTTCTAATATACTGGCTGGCCATTTCTCTGGGCAGACTTTCCATCATTTGCGTCTGTACCCGCTGATCGGGTACAGCGTCAAACTTCTCACACAGCGGCGTAAGCTGCACATCCAGCCACTCAAAAGTGTGGATCAATCCACGCACATCCGCGGTATAGTCTACAGGTATGATTCCATCCAGGCATTCATTGCTTGCGACGAAGGTATAATCCCAGAATACCTCCAGGTATTGGCAGGCCAATTTGAGCGGGCAGCCTCCGCCATGATAGGCAAATGTTATGTAAGTCGGCTCGAAGTCAATCGCCCTGCTCTGCGCATAGACCTCTCTTGCCTTCAGGAATTCTATCTCCGACCAGATGTTTTCTGCATTGGCCAGCAGCGCAACAGCCAGCGCCCTGCAAGCCGCAATCGAATCCACATCACTATATTTTTCGCTGAAACAGGGGTAAACCAGATTCAGCAGACTGGGGTCATCCACAAACACCTGCGTATGCTCCGCAGCGGCATCATCGCAGGCCCACTGCAAGTCTGCCGCCACCCGGTTGGAAAGAGCGTAGAGGTAGCCATAGTTTGTGTAATCACCCAGGCAGACCTGGATTGTGGTCAACACCTGTTCCCAGGACGTCATGGCATCGAGCCCATAATAGCCAGTGGAATTCTCCGAGTCGGCCCGATTGGGATAGTCCGCCAGAATGTAGAAGGTGAATCCGGCAGTGGAAAGACCTTCCTCCTCCAGAATGCGGCACAGGGCTTCCTGATTTGTCACAAACGTTGTCCGTTCTTCGTCAGAGATTGTCCTTTCGAAGTCATAAGTGTGACCGCCAACCGTCGCTTGCAGCAAATTTCCTTCAACCGCAAATTTCCCGCTATACGGCTCAGGAATCCGCAGATATACTTCGGTGTATTCCACTTCGGTGTTCTCATCTGTGGGCTGCGGTTCGCTGACAGCCTGCTGACAACCGGAGCAGAGGCATACCAGAGCCAGGATAAGCGCCAAAAAACGAAAAACTTTCATAAATCAAGCTCCCCTCTGAAATAATGTTATTTTTATTATACCCCCCTCATAAAAATGCAAGAGGTATTTTTACCTCTTGCATAACAATTATCCCGCCGCATCCAGCATATTTTCGATGAAGATGCCATAGCCGCTCGTCGGATCGTCCAGAAGAACATGGGTCACGGCTCCAATGAGCTTGCCATCCTGAATAATCGGGCTGCCGCTCACGAGTGATTGTCATTAGGGACAACAGTTTTTAGGTATAAAAA
>CAYXIN010000069.1:0-7433 GCA_964465395.1 uncultured Oscillospiraceae bacterium
TCTCCGCCTTCACCGATCATGTGGACGGCCAGTTCGAGCTGGGCGCTGCCGCTTATGAGAAGCGCGGCGTCGCGGTTGTGGTTCCCGAGTGGGATGCCGACAAGTGCATCCAGTGCAACAACTGCGCCTTTGTCTGCCCGCACGCAACGATTCGTCCCTTCGCGCTGACCGAGGAGGAGGCTGCCGCCGCTCCCGCCGCTGCCAAGCTGCGCCCGATCAAGGCCGGTAAGGGCAAGGGCGTCTATCAGTACACCATGTCCGTCTCCCCGCTCGATTGCATGGGCTGCGGCGTCTGCGTCGGCGTCTGCCCCACCAAGGCTATCACCATGGTGCCGCAGGAGAGCCAGCTTGCGCAGCAGGAAGCCTTCAACTACATGGTTTCCAAGGTTGCGCCCAAGCCCGAGATCGAGGATCTCACCGTCAAGGGCAGCCAGTTCAAGCAGCCCATGCTCGAGTTCTCCGGCTCCTGCGCTGGCTGCGCAGAGACCTCCTATGCCCGTCTGGTGACCCAGCTCTTTGGCGACCGGATGTACATCTCCAATGCAACCGGCTGTTCCTCCATCTGGGGCGGCCCCGCTGCAACCTCTCCCTACTGCACCAATAAGGAAGGCCGTGGCCCGGCCTGGTCGAACTCCCTGTTCGAGGATAACGCTGAGCATGGCCTTGGCATGTACACCGCCCAGAAGGTCATCCGCGAGAACCTGGCGGACAAGACCCGCAAGCTCATCGACCTCGGCTGGACCTATGCCCCGCTGAAGGAAGCCGCACAGAAGTGGCTCGACACCATGAATGACGGTGAGGCCAACAAGGAAGCCACCAGAGCTTATGTTGCAGCACTCGAGGCCGGCGTAGAGACGGTTGACGAGCTGCTGGCCTTCGCCTCATCTCCCGCTGCGAAGGAGTACCTCGGTGATCGCGCTGAGGCGTTCCTGGCCCATGCGAAGGAGCTCAAGGAATCCGGTGCCAAGTACTGCGACTGCGAGGCCTGCACGCTGGCGGTGGAAATCCTGAAGGATAAGGAATATCTGGCCAAGAAGTCCGTCTGGATCTTCGGCGGCGACGGCTGGGCCTATGACATCGGCTTCGGCGGCGTGGATCACGTTCTGGCCTCCAACAAGGATGTCAACGTCTTCGTCTTTGATACCGAGGTTTACTCCAACACCGGCGGACAGGCATCCAAGGCCTCCAACATTGGCCAGGTCGCACAGTTTGCTGCTTCCGGCAAGGAGACCAAGAAGAAGAGCCTGGCTGAGATCGCCATGTCCTATGGCTATGTCTATGTGGCGCAGGTCGCCATGGGCGCCAACCCCGCCCAGACCCTCAAGGCCATCTCTGAGGCTGAGGCTTACCATGGCCCGTCCCTCATCATCGGCTATGCTCCCTGCGAGATGCACTCCATCAAGGGCGGCATGATGCATTGCCAGGAAGAAATGAAGAAGGCAGTCGAGTGCGGCTATTGGAATATGTTCCGCTTCGATCCCTCCAAGGAAACCGGCAAGTTCACCCTGGACTCCAAGGAGCCCAAGGACGGCTATCAGGACTTCCTGAAGAACGAGGCCCGCTACAACCGCCTGACCCGTGAGTTCCCCGAGCGCGCCGAGGTGCTGTTTGCACGCAACGAGGCAGCCGCGAAGGAGCGTTATGAGCATCTGCTCAAGCTGGTCGAGTTGTATAAGGACTGATTCTTACCCGCATGATAAAGCCCCTCGAGCCAAAACTCGAGGGGCTTTTCTCCAATGTGCTTATATAGAAGGGAGAAAGAGAACCCATGGACGAGCTTTTGCTCTCGATCTGCGCAGCGGTGGGCGGCCTGCTGTCTGCACTGTGCTGCTACTGGATTGTCTACACGATCCTGGGCGCATTCAAGACCCGCGTCTTTCCACCGGCCAAAAAGCAGCACCACTATGCCATCGTCGTGGCGGCGCGCAATGAGGAACGCGTGATCGGCAAGCTGCTGGACAGCATCCGCCAGCAGGATTACCCACAGGAGCTGGTGACGGTTTTTGTGGTAGCGGATAACTGCGACGACCGCACGGCGGAGATTGCCCGCAGCAGAGGCGCCATCTGCTATGAGCGCTTCGACCAGGCGCATCGCACCAAGGGCTTTGCGCTGCAATTCCTGTTTGAGCAGATTCGGCGGGACTATGGGATTGGCCGCTTTGAGGGCTATATCATCTTCGATGCGGACAATCTGCTCAAGCCGGACTACATCTCGCGGATGAACGAGGCATTTGATGCAGGGGAGCGCGTCATCACCTCCTATCGCAATACAAAGAATTTCTCGGAAAACTGGATTTCGGCGGCCTGCGGTCTGCACTGGCTGCGCACGATTCGCATTGAGCACCGGGCGCGCTCCGTCCTCCATCTGGCTACCCGCATTCAGGGCACCGGCCTGCTGGTGGGGCGGGAGCTGCTGAAAAACGGCTGGAATTATACCTGCCTGACGGAGGATCGTGAGCTTTCGGCCGACGCGGTCATCGATGGCTATGCGGTTTCCTACTGTAATGCGGCGGGATTCTATGATGAGCAGCCGACCTCCCTGCGCATCGCCATGCGCCAACGCAATCGCTGGTCCAAGGGCCATTTGCAGGTTTTGCGGAAATCGGGCTGGAAGCTCTTCCGCGGGATTTTTACCGCCCAGGATGTCGGCCAGTCCTTCATGGCCTATGACATGTTTTTCATCTGCTTTCCGCGCAGCCTTCTGCGCGTGCTGCTGGAGCTGACGGAGCTTCTGATTGCGCTGGGGGTCTGGCTGCTGACGAAGGAGAGCTTCGGCATTTTCGGCGCGGCGCTGCTGGGCTGGCTTGGCGGGGTGGGCGGGCGCTATGTCTCCAATATTCTCGCGGCGGCCTATGTTTTCCTGACAGAGGGTCGCCGGATTGAGAAAATGCCCTGGTATCGCTATGTCTGGTTCTGCCTGATGTTCCCAATGTTTGACGTGATGGGGCGCATTTCCATGCTCTATGCGCTGTTCATGAAGGTGGAGTGGAAGCCGATTCCGCACGACTATGCGGCAGCAATCGAGGATATGAAAAAATAGTGGAACCTTTTCCTGCGGCGAACGTCCATAAAAGCACCATGAACAAACGGGAGGAAAAGAAAATGAAACGCACCTTAGCACTGCTTAGCGCGCTGCTGCTGATTCTGGCGCTGACGGGCTGCTCGGCGGCCACGCAGAGCAGCGACATGAAACGCGCGGCCGATGTGCCCGTGAATGGGGGAGAGTTCTATGGCTTCAGCGCGGAGCTTGGACTGGCGGAAGTCGAAAGCACAGCGGACTCGGTAAGCCTGACGGATCGCAAGCTCATCACCACCCTCCATATCACGGCAGAGACGGAGCACTTTGCGGAGCTGATGCAGTGGACGCAGAGCAAAACGACTGAACTGGGTGGCTATGTGCAGTCGCTCGACTCGAACACGCCGCTGTCCGGCGCGCAGCGCAGCGCCAGCCTGACGCTGCGGATTCCGGAGGGCGCGCTGAACAGCTTCACAGCGCAGTTTGAGCAGACGGCCAACATCACCTGGCGCAGCCTGGAGCAGCGCGATATCACAACGACCTATGTGGATACGCAGGCGCATCGGGATGCCCTTGCGGTGGAGCAGACGCGTCTGCTGGAGCTGCTGGAGCAGGCGGAGGACCTGACCGAGGTGCTCTCCATTGAGAGCCGCCTGACGGATGTGCGCTATGAGCTTGAGAGCATCGAGTCCACGCTGCGCAGCTATGATAACCAGGTGGACTATGCCACTGTGTATATCAGCATTGCGGAGGTCGAGACGCTGACCGTGGTGGGGGAAACCGACTTCTGGCAGAGAATCGGTGACGGCTTCCTCCGCAGCGCGCGGGGCGTCTGGAATGGCCTGAAGACGATATTCTCCGGTCTGATTATTGTCCTGCCGTATCTGCTGGTGGTGCTGCTGCCGCCGGTCATCTTCCTCGTGATCTTCTTCGGCGTGCGGCGACGCAGACGCCGCGGCCAATAAGCAGCGCAGCGCCACCCCAACGGGGTGGCGCTGCTGCTTTTTGCGGCGGAATGATGCAAAAAGTTCACATTTTTCCTGTTTACACCCACCGGGAAATGTGGTATGATATCCACCGAATATGCCGAAAGGAGGCGCCTTGAATCAAAGAGAATGCAGTTTCTTCCGACGGACAGGAAATCGAAAAGGGCCGCCCACGTCGGAAAGAGAAGAAAAAGAAGAATAAGCTCCGCACGGTTGCAATCCTGCTGACGATCCTGCTGGCGCTGGAGCTGCTGTATTGCTTTGTGGTCTTCACGGAGATCAACTGGATCAGCAACCTGCGCAAAATGTACATTGAGACGGCCCTGGAAACCATGAACCACCAGTGGCTTGCCACTGCGCTGCTGCCGGAGTATCAGGTGGAGTCCGTTCGAATCAATCTCTATAACCGCATGGCCAGTCAGATTGGCCATGAGAGCAAGCGACCCGCCCCAACGCAGAACAGCGAGGCCTCCGGTAATTCCGGCGATGAGAATTCGGAGAGCACGGAAAAGCCCACGCTGGTTGACCCGACCCTCACCCCGGAGGAGCAGTTTTATGAGCTCTATTGGGAGCTGAGCCGCACCTCCTTCGAGGCCTACCTCGACGAGCACCCGGAGACGCTGGACAACGGCTGGGAAAATATCTATATCAATGAGGCCGGGCTGAAGGATGACGGCACGACCATCTACACCACCATGGGTGAGCAGGTGCTTGCCATCGATGTGCCGAATAAGCTGCTGCTGGTGCGCGTGACGGACACGGGCTACCGGGGCGTGCTGGCCATCGGCAAGGATCCGGCGCAGCTCCGCTGCGTGGCCTCCGACGGCATCGGCTCCTATGGCCAAAGCCTGCAAAAAATTGTCACCAAGAGCGAGGGCGTGATCGGCATGACCGGCAGCGGCTTCGAGGACAAGGATTTTGCCTCCAACGGCGGCGAGGTGCTGGGCTTTGCCTATTGCGAGGGAACCTATTACGGCTTCCACGCGAATAAGGTGGGCTGGAAGCGCCTGGAGCTTTCGGCTGATAATCAGATGTATATCGTGGACACCCAGTCGCAGGTTTATGCCGGCACGACCGACGCGGTGGAGTTTTCTCCGGCGCTGATTATCGACGGCGAGCTGATGGTGGGCGGCTTCTACGAGTGGAACGGCACCAACCCCCGTGCGGCGATTGGCCAGTCGGAGCGCGGCGAAATTCTGATGCTGGTGATCGAGGGCCGTCTGGCCGGCTATTCCATTGGCACGGATGTGGAGACCTGTGCGCAGATTTTGAAGCGGCACGAGGGCTATAATGCGCTGAATCTGGATGGCGGTGCAAGCGCGATGATGTATTACGATGGCGAATATATCACGCGCTGCTCCAACGGCAGCGATGGCTCCCGCCTGATGCCCAACGCCTGGGTCTACGGCAATTATGAATAAAAAGCCCGGCTGCGTAATGCCGGGTGCGCAGTCCCGGAATCATTGATTTCCGGGGCTGTTCTTTTATCTGTTGTGCTGAGACGGCAGAACAGAGATAAACCGGCTTTCCCTGCCTCTCCCTCCGGGAGAGGTGTCACCGCCATCAGGCGGTGACGGAGAGGGCAAATGCTGCAAAATACCCGCTCACTCAGGAATCAGAGATTATTGCCGGCTCCCCCGGAGGGGAGCCGGGGGCACAATCTTCCCCAGGGGGTATGACCCCGGCCATGCGTTCTGCGCGGCGGCGTATGCTGTTTTTACCGTTGACAAGCCGTGCGGACTTCGGTATAATAGAGTTATAATTCGCAGAAGCCTGCTTTCTGCGAAAAATAGAATACAATTCTATTGATTTTTTTGCTGCTCTGCGGAGCGCAACGGAAAGGATTTTTGCAATGATTTACACAACAGAAGTACAACATATGTGTCCGGTTGCAAAGGGCGCATACCACGGCCCCGCACCTATCCCCGAGGAGGGCAAATGGGTGCAGGCGAAGCAGATCAGCGATATCTCCGGCTTCACCCATGGTATCGGCTGGTGCGCGCCGCAGCAGGGTGCCTGCAAGCTGACCCTGAATGTGAAGGACGGCATCATCGAGGAGGCTCTGGTCGAGACCATCGGCTGCTCCGGCATGACGCATTCGGCTGCAATGGCTTCCGAAATCCTGATCGGCAAGACGCTGCTTGAGGCGCTGAACACCGACCTCGTCTGCGACGCCATCAACACCGCGATGCGTGAGCTTTTCCTGCAAATCGTCTATGGCCGCACGCAGTCTGCCTTCTCTGAGGGCGGTCTGTCCGTCGGCGCTTCTCTGGAAGACCTGGGCAAGGGCCTGCGCAGCCAGGTTGGTACCATGTTCGCCACCCGCGAGAAGGGCCCGCGCTATCTGGAGATGGCCGAGGGCTACTGCACCCGCGTCGCGCTGAACAAGGATGACGAAATCATCGGCTATGAGTTCATCAATCTGGGCAAGATGATGGACTTCATCAAGAAGGGCGACGATGCAAACGAGGCACTGAAGAAGGCAAAGGGCTCCTACGGCCGTTTTGCTGACGCTGCCAAGTACATCGATCCCCGCCACGAATAAGAGGAGGACTGTAAGATGGCTTTGTTTGAAGGTTACGAAAGAAAAATTGACAAAATCAACGGTGTCCTCGCTCAGTACGGCCTGACCTCCGTGGAAGAGTGCCGTGATATCTGTGTGGCCAAGGGCTTCGATCCCTATGAGATCGTCAAGAGCCTGCAGCCCATCTGCTTTGAGGACGTCGCATGGGCTTACTGCGTTGGCGCTGCTATTGCCATCAAGAAGGATGTCAAGAACGCTGCTGAGGCTGCTGAGGCCATCGGCATCGGCCTGCAGTCCTTCTGCATCCCCGGCTCTGTAGCCGAGGATCGTAAGGTCGGTCTGGGTCACGGCAACCTGGGTGCTATGCTGCTGCGTGATGAAACCAAGTGCTTTGCATTCCTGGCCGGTCACGAATCCTTTGCTGCTGCTGAAGGTGCTATCGGCATCGCTCGTTCCGCTAACAAGGCTCGTAAGGAGCCCCTGCGTGTTATCCTGAACGGTCTGGGCAAGGACGCTGCTCAGATCATCTCCCGGATCAACGGCTTTACCTATGTGCAGACCAAGTTCGACTACTACACCGGCGAGCTGACTATCGTCAACAAGATCGCTTACTCCAAGGGTGAGCGTGCTGCCGTTAACTGCTACGGCTGTGACGATGTCCGTGAAGGTGTTGCTATCATGCACCACGAGGGCGTGGACGTTTCCATCACCGGTAACTCCACCAACCCCACCCGCTTCCAGCACCCTGTCGCCGGCACTTACAAGAAGGAGTGCATTGAGCAGGGTAAGAAGTACTTCTCCGTGGCTTCCGGCGGCGGCACGGGCCGTACCCTGCACCCTGATAACATGGCAGCAGGTCCTGCTTCCTACGGCATGACCGACACCATGGGCCGTATGCACAGCGACG
>CAYXIN010000070.1:0-7327 GCA_964465395.1 uncultured Oscillospiraceae bacterium
ATTGATCCCTGCATCGTGCAGTTCATCTGCAACAAGTATGGCATGAGCGTTGATGACTGCCTGACCATGCTCAACAAGCAGTCCGGCGTTAAGGCGCTGTCCGGCGTTTCCTCCGATTTCCGCGATCTCGAGGCCGGTGCTGCCGATGGCAACGAAAACTGCCGTCTGGCTCTGGACAAGTTCTGCTATGAGGTTGCCAAGTATGTCGGTGCCTACGCCGCTGCGCTCAACGGTCTGGATATGCTGACCTTCACCGCCGGTGTCGGTGAGAACGATCCCGCCACGCGTCAGGCCATCTGCGACTATCTCTCCTTTATGGGTGTCAAGCTGGATCCTGAGAAGAATCAGTCCCGTGGCAAGGAGCTGTGCATCTCCACGCCGGATTCCAGCGTGCAGGTCTGGGTCATTCCCACCAACGAGGAGCTCATGATCGCGCAGGATACTGCGGAGCTGTGCTGCAAGTAAAAAACCTCTGCCCCGCCATTTGGCGGGGCAGTCTTCAAATACCCCGGAGGATGCCGCATTCCGCCTGGCATTCCTCCAAATCCAACCTTATGGAGGTAAGCAAATGACTGTTTCTGACCGCTTTTTGAAATACGTCTCCTTTGAAACCACGTCTGATGAGAGCAGCGAAAGCTGTCCCTCTACGCCCGGCCAGCGCGTTCTGGGTGCCGCTCTTGTGGAGGAAATGAAGGCTATCGGCATTTCCGACGCATATATGGATGCAGACGGCTACGTCTATGGCACCGTTCCCGGCGCAGCCAATGCGCCGGTCATCGGCCTCATCGCGCACATGGACACCGCGCCCGACTGCTCCGGGCGTAACATCCGGCCGCGCATTGTGGAGTATCGCGGTGAGGATATTCTTCTGAATGAAGCGCTTGACATCCGTCTCTCCCAGCGCGACTATCCGTCGCTTTCCCATCACATCGGCAAGCATCTGATCGTTACAGACGGCACCACGCTGCTGGGTGCCGATGACAAGGCCGGTGTTGCCGCCATTTTGACCGCCGCCGAGGAGCTGTTGCACGAATCGACGCCCCACGCCACGCTGCGCATTGGCTTTACGCCGGACGAGGAGATTGGCCGCGGCGCTGACCGCTTCAATGTCCGGGATTTCGGCGCCAGCTATGCCTACACCGTGGATGGCGGCGGGCTCGGTGAGCTGGAATACGAGAATTTTAACGCCGCCGCTGCCCGCGTCACCTTCTTCGGACGCAATGTCCATCCCGGCAGCGCCAAAAACATCATGGTCAATTCCCAGCAGATTGCGATGGAATTCCATTCCCTTCTGCCGGTTCATGCCCGTCCGGAATGCACCGAGGGCTACGAGGGCTTCTCCCACCTGTGCGAAATGCAGGGCGAGGTGGAGCGCAGCAGCCTGACCTACATCATCCGCGACCACGACCGCAGCAAATTTGAGGCCAGAAAAGCCGATTTCGTAGCCATTGCCGACTATCTGAATCGCAAGTACGGCGCAGACACCGTCCAGCTTGAGCTGAAGGACAGCTACTACAACATGAAGGAAAAGATTGAGCCGGTGCTGCACATTGTCGAGGCTGCGAAGCAGGCAATGGCCGATGCCGGTGTCACGGCGAAAATCGTCCCCATCCGTGGCGGTACGGACGGCGCACGTCTGTCCTACGAGGGTCTTCCCTGCCCGAATCTCTTCACAGGCGGCGAGAATTTCCACGGCCGCTTTGAGTATATCCCCGTCGAGGATCTGGAGGCCTGTGTGCGCACCCTCAAGTGCATTCTGACCAACGCCGCCAAATAATATGACAATTAACGAGTACCAACAGCAGGCCGCCCGTTTTTGCAATCCCGAAATCAACAGCGACAACATGCTTCTGATGGCTGTCATGGGCTTATGCGGCGAGGCAGGCGAGGTCATCGATCATGTGAAAAAGCAGCGCTTTCACGGCCATCCGCTTGACCGCGACGCGTTGATCCGGGAGCTGGGAGATGTGGCCTGGTATCTGGCTCATGCTGCCCTGGCGCTGGATACTTCGCTGGAAGAGGTTCTGGAGCAGAATCTCCAAAAGCTGCAAGCGCGCTATCCGGATGGTTTTTCCGCCGAGCGCTCTCTGCGGCGTAGCTGAATAGAGGAAGGGACTGTTGCAGGAGGCTTTCTGCAACAGTCCCTTTTTTTATTTCACCACACAGGCCATGCGCTTAAGCAGGCTGCGAATCGGAAGATGCTGCGGGCAATTGGCCTCACATGCGCCACAATCCAGGCAGCGGGAGGGCGCAGGCGTCTGCACCGGTGTCCGTGGCGCAAGCAGCTTTCTTACATTCCACGCGTGGAACAGCGCCGGAATCGCAATTTGCTGCGGGCAGACATCTGTGCAGTAGTGGCAGGCAGTGCAGGCAATCTGCTCTTGCTTCCGAAGAAGCGCCCGCACGCGCGCAACCGCAGTATACTCCGCCTCTGTGAAGGGCTGAAATCTGCACATTGTGCGCAGATTCTCCTGCATCTGCTCCAGTGTGCTCATGCCGGAGAGCACCATGGCTACCTGCGGCGCGGAGGCCGCATAGCGCAGCGCAAAGCTTGCGCAGCTTCCCTTTTCCGGCACGCCCAAAAGCTGCTGTGCCTCAGGCGGCAGCTCCGCCAGGCGGCCACCCTTGACCGGCTCCATAACCAGCACCGGCTTGTTATGGCGCACACACACCTGGTAGCAAGCCCAGCTCTGCACATCGGGATTGTCATAGTCGGCATAGTTAAACTGGAGCTGCACCACCTCAATGGCAGGCTGCTGTGTCAACACATGGTCGAGGAATTCCGGATCGTCATGGTAGGAGATGCCAATATGCCGGATTTTCCCCTCCTCCTTCAGCGCCGCAAGCTGCTCAAAGGCATGACATTTCAGGAAAATATCAGCATAATTATCCCGGCGAATGGCATGGCAGAGATAGTAATCAAAGTAGTCCACGCCGCAGGCTGCCAGTTGCTTCTCCAGCACCGCGCGCACATCCTCCGGCTGCTTCAGGTACAGCCGCGTCAGCTTGTTGGTCAGGATATACGCCTCACGCGGATAGCGCGAGGTCAGGCCCGCACGGATGGCAGTCTCACTCTGGCCGCCAATATAGTTGTGGGCCGTGTCGAAATAGCGTCCACCAGCCGCCAGATATGCATCCACCATCTGAGAGAATGCAGCCAGATCCACGGTTTCTCCCTGCATCGGCAGGCGCATACAGCCAAATCCCAGTCTAAGCTTCTCGTTCAGCATTGTCCGCCCTCCTGATTCACCGAAATCCCGCGCTCGGCAAAGGCGCGGAGCAGCAACTCCATATCCGACGGGATGGAGATCGGCTCGCCGCAGACGGCAATGGCATTGGCTACGTCCTTGAGTCCATTTCCGGTCACCACCGAAACGACCCTCGCATCCGCAGGGATTTTGCCCGCCTCACAGAGCTTTTTCAGGCCAGCCGTTCCCGTTACGCCCGCCGGCTCACCAAACACACCGCAGCTACGGCCCAGAAGCTTCTGCGCCGCCATAATCTCCGCGTCCGAAACATTGACAACCAGGCCTTTGGACTCGCGAATGGCCATCAATGCCTTATCCGCATTGCGCGGCACGCCCACTGCAATGGAATCGGCCAGTGTATTTTCCGCCATCGGATACCACGGCGCATTCTCCGCTATGGCGCGGTTCAGCGGGCAGCAGCCCTCTGCCTGCACGGAAATCAGGCGCGGCAGACGATCGATAAAGCCAATTGCATAAAGGTCCTTCAGCCCCTTCCAGAGTCCGGCGATAGTACAGCCATCACCCACGGAAATGGCAATATAATCCGGTGTCTGCCAGTGGAGCTGCTCCATGATCTCCAGCGCCACCGTTTTCTTGCCCTCTGAGAGATAGGGATTGATCGCGGCGTTGCGATTATACCAGCCCCAGCGCTCAATGGCCGCCTTGGAGAGCGCAAAGGTCTCCTCATAGCTGCCCTGCACCGATACAACCGTCGCGCCAAAGGTCATAAGCTGCGCAATCTTTCCCTTTGGCGCACGCGCGGGGACAAAAATAAAGGTACGCAATCCGGCCGCAGCAGCGTTCCCCGCCAGCGACGAGGCCGCGTTGCCCGTGGATGAGCAGGCAATGACCTGTGCCCCTGCCTCCTTCGCCTTGGCAACTGCCATCGCAGAGGCACGATCCTTCAGCGATGCGGTTGGGTTCTGCCCATCGTCCTTAATCCACAGGCGCGCAATCCCCAGACTCTCCGCGAGGCGCCCGGCCTCATAAAGAGGCGACCAGCCTACGCGCAGCGGCGGCACAATTGTGCTCTCCTCAATCGGAAGCAGCGCACGATAGCGCCACATGGAATACTCCTGCTGCGCCGCCAGCGTCTCTTTTGTCAAAATCGTTTTGATGTACGCATAATCATACTGAATGTCCAGAATGCCGCCGCATTCACAGGTTGTCAGATTGGGCACCGCCGCATATTCCCGCCCGCAGCGAACGCAGCGCGCGCCGATGACATGCCTCATGCTTTCCACTCCTTGTTCTTCACTCCTGCCATTTCCCGGCAGGGCCGTGTAAATAAAGGGGCGTGCGCGCTCCTCCCCTGTTCCTTTGCTTACAGCTTTTTCAGCAGACCGGTTTCCTCATTGAAGGCGCAGATCAGCTCATCCATCTCCTTCACCTGCGCATGAACTGCGTCCCAGGTTCCTCTGGTATCGTACCAGAGTGCGTTCAGCTCGTTGACATCTCGGGCCTGCTGCTCCACCCAGGTATAATATTTCAGGTTATGAATCCGCTTGCGCTCTGCATAGGTCAGCTCCAGCAGATTGTCGGTTTTCAGCCCCAGCATATGCAGATGATGATCCAGCGCGGCCTCATGTACATTATAAGCGCCGTGGTTTGCATCCAGCTCGTCAATCCGCGACTGATACATCACCGCCGAGTCGGTCAGCACCGTCAGCAGGACATCATGTTCCGTCAGCTCATAATACTTCGCCATCTTGATGCAGCACAGGACATTCGCAATGCCGGAAATACCCAGCCACGACAGGCGCGCAATCAGCTCATCACTCAGTCCCAGCTCCTGCTTCAGGTACGCCTTGCCATCCTCCTTATTGAACAGGCGGAGCAGGCGTTGGCTGTCCTCATCGTCAATGGCAATGGCCATGTCGGTGTTTTTCACATTATGAATCCAGGGGATATGCTTATCGCCAATACCTTCGATCCGATGGCCGCCGAAGCCATTGTTCAGGATAGTCGGGCATTGCAGCGCTTCGCCAACAGCAATCTTCGCTGTCGGATAATGATCCTTGAGATAATCGCCGGAGGACAGCGTACCGGCAGAGCCGGAGGTAAAGGCGCAGCCGGCCAGTCGATCCTCCGGACGGCGGATATGCTCATACACCGCAGCCAGTGCCTCACCGGTGACATTATAGTGCCACATCGGGTTGCCCATTTCCTCAAACTGGTTGAAGATCATGACATCGTCTCTCTGACGCAGCTCCCAGGTCTTGTCAAAGATTTCCTTGACATTGGACTCGCAGCCGGGTGTTGCAATCACCTCACCGGCGATAGACTGGAGCCAGTCAAAGCGCTCTCTGGACATCTCAGCGGGAAGAATCGCGATGGAATCACAGGCAAGCAGCTTGGAATTAAACGCACCACCGCGGCAGTAGTTGCCGGTGGAGGGCCAGACCGCTTTGTGATATGTTGCGTCAAACTGCCCGGTGACAAGCCGCGGCGCCAGGCAGCCGAAGGAAGCGCCAACCTTATGGCAGCCGGTCGGGAACCACTTACCTGCCATGGCCACGATGCGCGCCTTCACACCCGTCAGCGCAGGGGGAAACTCCACATAGTTCGGCACGGGCTGATAGAGGCCGCCCTGCTCCTTCGCCTCATTTTTCCATGTAATGCGGAATAGATTAACCGGGTTCACATCCCACAGGCCGGTCTTTCTCAGCTTGGCCTGTATTGCTTCGGGAACGAGCGCAGGATTCTGCATTTGCGCAAAGGTTGGAATAATGATGTTGTTTTCCCTGGCCTTTTGAATATTATGCGCAAGGCCCTCTTTGTTGATGCGAAGATCAATCATCGTTTTTACCTCCCGATTTTACATCTAAATATGAATACATGGTGTACTTGGAAATACCAAAAAACGCTGCAATCTTATCGCCGGATTTGGTAATCAGCAGCGCACCATGGTCATCCAGAAAGCGGATTGCGCGAACCTTGTCGTCCTTCGTCATCAGAGCAACCGGCTTTCCCACGAGACGGGCAGCCTGCTCAATCAGATCGTCCAGCAGATCGTTGACATTGTTTGGAATACGCTCCGGGTCCGCCTGCGCCGCAGGGGGCGTGCTGATGAAGGAGGAGATCACATGCTCTGCCACAGACAGCGCGGAAATATCATAATTGATGCCCAGAATGGCGGCAACCTTGCCCTGCTCATCGCGGATATAGATGGAGGTAGATTTCAGAAGTCTTCCATCCGGCGTGCGGGTCAGATAACAGAGGTGATCCTCCGGCACGGTTGACTTGCTCAACTGCTCCAGCACAACCCGGGATGGGCCATCGCCCGGCTTTCTGCCGGAAACATGACCGTTCTCAATGGCGACAATGGACTGCGTCGTACTGCGCTCCGACAGCTCATGAATCACAACCTCGCACTCTGAGCCGAACTGGGCGGCAATGCCGCGGGCAAGCTGGCGCAGAGTATCGCGTATCAAATCGCTCAGCATTTATGCACCTCCTTTCGTTCTTTCTGTATTATCATACCATAGTTTTCGCAGAAATCAATCTATTTTTCAAAAAATGATTTAGATAATTCAAAAATTTGTTTGACTTCTGTGCTAAATATGATAAGATAGAAATGAGGCCGCTGCTGTGCGGTAACGATCAATAAAATGGAGGGATTATTCATGGACTTTGAAGCAATTAAGCGCGCTGCGCAAGGCTATCGTGCCGACATGAGCCGTTTCCTGCGCGATATGATCGCTATTCCCAGTGAAAGCTGTGAAGAAGAAGCCGTCATCCTGCGCATCAAGGCCGAAATGGAAAAGCTTGGCTACGACAAGGTCGAGATCGACGCACTCGGCAATGTCATCGGCTGGCTGGGCAATGGTGAAAAAATCATTGCCATTGACTCCCACATCGACACCGTTGGCATCGGCAACCGCAGCAATTGGACACATGACCCCTACCAGGGCTACGAAACCGACGAGATCATCTATGGCCGCGGTGCCTCCGACCAGGAGGGCGGCATGGCCTCGGCCGTGTACAGCGGCCGGATTATGAAGGATCTCGGCCTGATCCCTGCGGGCTACCGCATCATGATCGTTGGCTCCGTGCAGGAGGAGGACTGCGACGGTATG
>CAYXIN010000071.1:0-7224 GCA_964465395.1 uncultured Oscillospiraceae bacterium
CACAACGTCCGTTATTTCTTCTATAACGGCGGCAACGACTCCATGGATACCTGCAACAAGGTCAGCCGCTATATGAAGCAGGCCGGCTACGACTGCCGTGTCTTCGGCGTGCCCAAGACCATTGACAACGACCTCTTTGGCACCGACCACTGCCCCGGCTTCGCCTCAGCCGCCAAGTATATTGCCACCTCCTTTATGGAAGTCAGCCGCGACAGCAAGGTCTATGACAAGGGTATGGTCACCATCATTGAGTGCATGGGACGCCATGCCGGTTGGCTGACGGCCGCCGCTGCGCTGGCTTCCGTGCAGGGTGAAGGCCCCGACCTGATCTACCTGCCTGAGGTTGATTTCTCCATGGAGCAGTTCCTTGCCGATGTGCGGCGTATCTATGAGGCAAACGGCAACTGCATCGTTGCAGTCTCCGAGGGTGTGCATTATGCCGACGGCTCCTTCGTCTCCGAGGCAAAGACCTCCGGCACGGACGGCTTCGGCCACGCACAGTTGGGCGGACTCGCTGCCCGCCTTGCCGAGCAGGTCAAGCAGGCGCTCGGTGTCAAGGTGCGCGGCATTGAGCTGTCTCTGTTGCAGCGCTGCGCCGCACACTGCGCCTCTGCTACCGACATTGACGAAGCCTTCCATGCCGGAAAAACCGCTGTAGAGGCTGCGCTTGCCGGAGAAACCGGAAAAATGGTCGGCTACGCCTGTGACCGCACCGAGGGCTACCGCTGCGAGTATGTGCTTTTCGATCTCGAAAAGGTTGCCAACTACGAAAAGAAGGTTCCCCTGGAGTGGATCACCCCGGATCATGCAAATGTAACGCAGGACTTCATTGACTATTGCCTGCCGCTGATTCAGGGAACGCTGGAGCTGCCTATGGAGAATGGTCTGCCCCGTTTTGCCCGTCTGAAGCGTGTGATGGAATACTGAGCTCCTGTACCTACATTTGATCCATACATCTCTATGATCTATCTGGATAACGCCGCGACGACCCGCCCCTGCCCGGAGGCTGTCAGCGCGGTGACAAAGGCATTAACCGAGGGCTGGGCGAATCCCAGTGCGCAGTATCACTTCGGTGTGGATGCTGCGCGGGCGCTGCGCGCGGCGCGGCAGGACGTTGCCGATGCGCTGGGCGCGCAAACGGAGCAGGTTGTGTTCACCTCCGGCGGTACGGAGGCCGATAACTGGGCCATTTTTTCCACCGCCCGTCGGCTTGGCAAGCGCGGCCATCACATCATCACCACCGCGGTTGAGCACGCTGCCGTGCTCAATCCCATGCGTGAGCTGGAAGCACAGGGCTTTGAAGTAAGCTATCTCCAGCCCGATTCCCAAGGACGCATCACGCTGGAGAGTCTGCGGGCTGCGCTGCGTGCAGACACGATTCTGGTTTCCATTATGATGGTGAACAATGAGTCCGGCGCAGTGATGCCGATTGAGCGTATGGCAAAGCTTACCCACCAGGTCTCCCCCAACGCGTTGTTTCACACAGATGCCGTTCAGGGCTTCTTCAAGATTCCATTCCGCGCGCGCACGCTGGGTGCAGATCTGATTTCTGTTTCGGGGCATAAAATCCACGCTGTCAAGGGTGTCGGCGCGCTTTATCTCCGCCCCGGTCTGCGTCTGCCGCCCTATATTTATGGCGGCGGTCAGGAATCCACGCTGCGCAGTGGAACCGAAAATCTGCCGGGTATTCTCGCCATGGCCGCAGCCTGTCGCGCCTGTCTGCCCACGCGTCTGGCTGACATTGGCCGGGAGCAGCTTTTGCGGGATCGCCTTCGCGCAGGTCTTGCTACCATTCCGGGTTTGGTTCTGATCGGTGCGCAGGACGCGCCACATATTGTCAGCTTCAGCATTCCCGGTCTGCGTTCGCAGGGAATTCTGAATGCCTTGCAGGAGCGGGGCATCTGCGTCTCCGCTGGCTCTGCCTGTAGCAAGGGGCATCGCAGTCATGTGCTTGAGGCTATGGGGCTGCCTGCCGACGTGATCGACGGCTCAATTCGCCTCAGTCTCTCGCGCGAGAGTACGGAGGCTGACGTCGATCAGTGCCTTGCCGCTCTGCCTTCGCTCATCCAGGCGCTGCGCTGACAAAATGCATATCGAAATCACAGAGGCCGACAGCAATCGCTGCCGGCCTCTGTGATTTTTCTTTCCGCACACGCTTATTGCGCATACTCTGCGATGAATTGCAGCGGATCAATCGGCACATTGTTATGATACACCGCAAAGTGCAGATGGGGCTCCGACGCCATTTCGACCAGCGCCGTCACACCGACTGTACCAAGCTGATCCCCCACTTTGACACGATCGCCAACCTTGAGTGAGATCGCTTCATCCAGATTGGAGTAATGCGTCGTGTATTCCCCTGCATGTCGCAACACAACCGTCATCCCCAGCGAGGCATCCTCGTAGATCGCGTGAACTGTGCCATCCATTGCTGCGCAGACCGCCTCCCCTGCCGCTGCGCGCAAGTCCACACCTTCGTGCGTGCGCCAGTCGCGCGTCGTCTCGTTGTAGGACAGCGCATCAACCGAAAACGGGTGTATGCTCTCTCCGGAAACCGGCGCAACCGTCAGGAGCCTCTGCTCCTCCTGCGTTGTGCCCTGCGGCTCCCCGGTTGCAACAACATCCTTAACGGATGGCGTCACAGGCTCGCTCTCCCCTGTCGATACCGCGCTGCTGTCACGCGGCACGCTACTCTCCTTGCCACTAATCAGAAAATACCCGGATACACTCACAGCCACTGCACATAGGAGCAGGACTATGTAGTAGCCCTTCTCCTTCATAAAGCTGCGTAAGCCTTTGGATTGATTGTTTTTCATCATAGCACCTCCGAGCATGAGTATCGCCAGCAAAAAAAGATTTCATTCCAGATTCGCTCGACAGATTTCGCATATCTGTCAGGCTATACTCATACCAGACGCGACACAAAGTGCGTCACTACATACGAAAGAGGTCTTTGTATGAAGCAATCCCTACTTCGCCTGCTGTGTGCTGGGCTTCTGATGGCACTGGCGCTGGCCGCCTCCATGGGTATGCTCAGCGCAGCCACCGATCCGGACAGCCCGGCGCCTGAACCGGAGGCGCCCCGCGTGAACCACTCCGAGCATACGCAAGCGCTTTGGATGCGGATGGTCATTGTCTCTCAGGATCAGGAAATTCGCCTTTGCAGACCGGACGGCAGTCTTCTGCAAACACTCTATTCCAACGAGGAGGGACAGAGCGCCACCGATCTCCTGGAGCCGGGCGAATACCTCGCTGTCAGCCAGCAAAGCCGGGTTGCATTTCTCCTGGAGGAGAATGCATCAATCAGCGTTCTGCGCGGCAATGGCTGGTCAGACGGTGAGGTGCTCTATCTCAGCGGAGCAGACAACGCAAGCCTGACCCTGCGGCGCAAAATTGATGCAGCGGAGCTGTCTGAAAGCACCCTCTGGATAGAATACGTGCTCGAGGGCGCCGGTATCCGCAGGCACCAGATTTTGTGCTGCACCGAAGAAGGCGACTATACCCTGCTGTTTTTGGGGCTTCCCAGCGGCACCTACTCGCTGTATGAAAACGGCATTGCACGCGCCCGCATTGTGTTGCACGGAAATGATGCACAGCAAACTCTGGAATTATCAGCGCACGCAACGCTGCTCACTACCCCGCAGACATAGCGAAAGAAGCGACGTGACCATTGTCACGCCGCTTCCTTTTGGGCTGATTATGCTTAAAGGAAATATTCTGAGACATCCGCCCGATCATTATACTGCTTCCGGATGCGGACAAGCAAGCTGCCATCCTCCTGCTCACATGTCTCAACAAGCTGGTATCTCGTGCCACTGCGATCCAGCGTTTCCTGATAGTGCGCAAATTCCTCGCGATTCATACGCAATGCCTGCTCACGGCTGTAGCCAGACTCCGGCTTCTGCGCAAAAACTAAGGTCTGAAGAATACACGCAGCCTTTACCCGTTTCATATTTCCACCTCCTTTGAGGCTTTGCGTTCGCGCCGAACGCGGCCCCATTGATGCAGAGAGATGGTCGAGCACAATGATGATTGCGGCTGTGATGCACTCCCATGGCAGCCAGACTGCACTGAAATTATATCATATTTTTTGCAAAAAATCATGCGAAAAATTCTGATTTATTCAAAAAACAAACTATCAGTCCAGTATGTATTGTGCAAGGAATCCGAAATATCGTTCTCCTTTACCCTGCCGCAATTTGGCTTTCGCCGGACGTCGCCTGAGAATTCACAGACTCGCGGCTTGCTTTTTCTGCAAAATTCTGCTATGATAACAGAAAACCATGAGGAGCAAAGTATGCTACACTATCGCTGTCTGGTGCTGGATCACGATGACACTGTTGTCCAAAGTGCCCGAACCGTCAATTATCCCGCAATGGTCGAGGCACTGCGCACAGAACGCCCCGGACTGACGCTCAGCTATGAGGCCTTCACCCGCGGCTGCTTCCACAAAACCTTTGTCGGAATGTGCCGCGAGGATCTGCATTATACCGATGCCGAGCTGGACACCCACTACCGCTTCTGGAAAAGCTATGTGCGCACCCACATTCCACCGGCCTATCCCGGTATGCGTGAGCTGCTGCTGCGTTATCGCGCAAATGGTGGGGTGATTTGCGTCTCATCGCATTCCGGCACAGAAAATATCACCCGGGATTACACGCTTCATTTCGGCTTTCTGCCCGATCAGATTTTCAGCGCAGATCTGCCGGCGCACCTGAGCAAGCCATCCCCCTATGCACTGGAGCAAATTATGCAGCGCTACACTTTGCGCCCGGATGAGCTGCTGATGGTAGATGACATGAAGCCCGGCTATGACATGGCCAAAGCCTGCGGTGTCCCGTTCGCCTGCGCCGGCTGGTCGCATGACATGGATTATATCGCGGATTATATGCGCAAATACAGTGATTTCTATCTCACGCAGGTCGATTCGCTTGTAGGTCTTCTGTTTACCTCTTGACACAACTGGTATAATAGATTTGAGAGGTGGTGTGCCAATGGACGGCGTTAAAATGATTGCCAGAAATGCCAAAGCATTTCATGAATACTTCGTCGAGGAACGTTTTGAGGCCGGCATTGAGCTTTTCGGCACAGAGGTGAAGTCCATCCGTCTCGGAACCATGAATCTGAAGGATGCCTGGTGCGCCGTGAAGGACGGCGAGCTCTGGATTCGTCAGATGCACATCAGTCCATATGAAAAGGGAAACATCTTCAACAAGGATCCCCTCCGTCCCCGCCGTCTGCTGATGCATAAGCGGGAGATTGCACGGCTGCACACCAAAGTCAAGCTGGATGGCTATGCTATTGTGCCGCTGTCAGTCTATCTGAAGAATTCCCGCGTTAAGGTTGAGATTGCTCTGTGCAAGGGCAAAAAGCTTTATGATAAGCGGCAGGATGCCGCAAACAAGGATGCACGGCGTCAAATTGACCGTGCTCTGAAAGAAAGGAATCGATAATATGGAAAATCCTGTCTTCACTATTGAAATGGAAAACGGCGGCATGATCACCGGCGAGCTTTATCCCGAAATCGCACCGCAGTCCGTTGCCAACTTTATCTCCCTGGCCAACAGCGGTTTTTATGATGGGCTGATCTTCCACCGCGTCATTCCCGGCTTCATGATTCAGGGCGGCTGTCCAGAAGGCACCGGCATGGGCGGCCCCGGCTACTGCATCAAGGGTGAGTTCCTCTTCAACGGCGTGGATAACAAGCTGAAGCATAAGCGCGGCGTGCTCTCCATGGCTCGTGCTTCCTCCCCGAATTCTGCGGGCTCCCAGTTCTTCATTATGCATCAGGATGCGCCCCATCTGGATCAGCAGTATGCCGCTTTTGGCAAGGTTCTTTCTGGCATGGAGGTAGTTGACGCAATCTGCAAGATCAAAACCGACCGCAATGACCGACCGGAAACAGATCAGAAGATGAAGTCAATCCGCGTCGATACCAATGGGCAAACCTATCCGGAGCCCAAGAAGCTGAAGGATCCTTACGGACGCTTCTGATCGCTCCTGGTATATGCGGGAGCCTGCGGCAAGCAAATCGACAGGCTCCTGCCCGTCTGGGGGCGTACCGGTTTCGACGGGGATCGTGAGGCTGGAATAGCGGGTCGTGGCGCCTGGCCACGATAAAACGGGCGACCTTTTAAATTAACTGACAACAATCAGTACGCTTTTGCTGCTTAATTAGCGGCCATCCGCCCCGGAAGGTCTACGAGCCGGGCTCGGGTGTGATTTGAGTAGAGAACGTGCGTGCGGTAAGCTTTGCCCGCACCATGCACCAATGAAGCTACCAAATGCGGCAGGGTGTCTGCTCCCGGTCGTGTAAGGGAATGCAAAAAACAGACTGCACCCGGAGAAGTTCCTGTCAAGCTATTTTCGGACGGGGGTTCAACTCCCCCCGCCTCCACCAAAGAGGTATTACACGAACCTTTTTATTTCAACGGCGGCTTTGCCGTTACAATATGGCTCAAGTAATATCAAAAGAAAAACGGATGTTCTCGGCTATGAGAGCATCCGTTTTATTTATCCTCTTTGTGTCCGTTTTGTCCGTGGACAGTCTGCGGACAATCTTCAGAGAATCCTTGCTTTTTCTTACTGTTCAGTAAGATTTTTCTGTTTTTCAGAAGATTATTATAGATGCCTTAAGTTTCCACACAAACGTTTTTCTTTCTGCTATACTGTTCTTGCTGGCGGCAGTCAGACAATTATATATCAGGAGGAAAACACAATGAACAGTCAGGATTTATTTTTAAGAATTAGAGCACTTACACACGCACTTGACACAATGATTTCCAGCAATGGAGATGCAGCATCGGAAGATGTCAGTATATTGTGCTGGATGCTGAAAGATGCTGTTGACGAATACGACAAGAAGCGAACAGAAGTATAACAACAAAAGAGCGGAGGCGTACAACCTCCGCTCTTGCCTTTCTCAGCTAAATACAGCCTCGTGAAACGCTTTTTACTGTCTCGCCGAAGATTACCCTCCGAAGCATTACAAGTGCTCTCTGCGGCTCTGATAGGTTTTTTATTCGTCTGCTGTAATATCTGGAATTGCAGATACCCACTCATCAATAACAGCGTGATTTGCTTCCTTGTCTGCAATGAGAAATTCAAGCCGTTTTTCATAAATCTTGTACTGTGGGTTTTCTCCTAAAATATCACGCACAAACTCAGCTGCTTTCAAATTGCCGTCAGATGCCATTTGCACCGCCTTAACCATTATCAGCATAA
>CAYXIN010000072.1:0-7189 GCA_964465395.1 uncultured Oscillospiraceae bacterium
AATAGATTTCTACCAAAGACTAAAATCAATTTTGCGCATAACTCTTGACACTACCGTTTCCATGGAGGAGTGGACATATCGGTTCAGTGTGATATTCACGCTGGCGTGTCCCAGAAGCTCACTCAGCGTCTTAATATCAAATCCGAGTTCCATACTGCGAGTTGCAAACGTGTGCCCTTAGTTCCCTTGAAGTTTACAATGTCTCCGACTTTCAGTTCGCCGCCCGTATCATCACGGCACAGTGCATCGCGGAGCTGGCAGAGAAGGAGCAGGATGAGGACTATGCCATGCTTGCCGGTCTCACGGCCAGTGCAGATCTGGCAGAGCCCCTGCGGAAAAGTATCGCGAAGCGTTTGCCCTGGCTTGTGATTCTGCTGGGCCTGGGGCTGCTTGTTTCCGGCGTTGTTGGACTGTTCGAGAAGGTCGTTGCGCGCATGACTGTGGTGGTATGCTTCCAATCGCTGATTCTGGATATGGCCGGAAATGTGGGCACACAATCTCTGGCTGTTACCATTCGCGTGCTGATGGATTGACGAAGGTTTGGAATACCGACTTGAAACAGGGCATACGATAAAGCATGAGAAGGGGAGGGGAGCGAATGAGGAAAAAAGTGGATAAGCGCCGATGCGGGAATCGCTGGATGCGTATTCTACTGCTTGGGCCGGTGCTGACCCTTGCATTGGCCATGCTGGGCGCAAAGCTGATTGTCATGGGCTGGATCGCAGAAGACAGGCTCAGCATGATCGGGCTGAGCATCATGGGGATCGTCGGCCTCGTGCTTGGACTACTGGGGGCAATACAGTCACCGCAAAAGAAGCTGCTATGGGGCACGCTGGCCGCAGCAATCACGGCGGCAGGACTGTTGCTTGGCAATCTGCTGTTCTTCGGCGTGGGCTATTGCAATCTGGCCGCAGGTCTTGGAACAACAATTGGGAGCGGCGTGATTGGCGCATTGCTGGGCTCTGGACGACGCAAAAAATACACCTGAATCGATTTTGGATAATTGCAGGAATGCTTGCAAATTGCACCGCCACAATATCTGCTGTACAGTCAGACTGCGACACGCTAAATATTGATTATTGCATGGAATGAATATTGCGTATCTGAGTCTCCAGCTTCGCGGCTGACATAATTATATTTACATAATATATGTGCATAATTACCAAATTTTTACAAACGCTAGAAAAAGTATTGAATTTTGTGAATTTTTGCGCTATAGTATGTATTACAGCACAGAAAGCCACGGTAAAAATAATCTTTTTTCATATCTCTTGTGATTTGATGCGCCGCGAACCACAAGATATTGGTTTGTTGCTGCGCTGCGCCGATTTGGCATGAAAGGACTGCAAGCTGTGGATCTGCTCAATTCATATGAGTACTACCTTCTGAACATCAAGCAGGCGTCTGTCAATACGGTCGCCTCCTATATTCGTGATTTGCGGCAGTTCGTTGCCTATTTGGCGCAGAGCGAGGACACCCGTCCCGAGGACTGCGACCACGACTGTGTTTGCAGATATGTGGAGCATTTGGGCGCCATTGGCAAGTCCTCTGCCACCATTGCGCGCGCGGTTGCCTCTCTGCGCAGCTTTTATTCCTACTGTCAGGCGGAGGGGATTGTCGAGATCAATCCGATTCATCACATTCCGCATCAGAAGGCTGAGAAAAAGCTCCCGCAGATTCTGACAGGCCGCGAGGTTGAGCTGCTTCTCGATCAGCCGAAGTGTACGGATATCAAGGGCTACCGCGATAAGGCAATGCTTGAGATGCTCTATGCAACAGGAATGCGCGTCAGTGAGATGATCTCCCTGAATGTGAGTGATGTCAGCATCGCCGGTGCATTTGTCAAGTGTGAAAGCGGCGGAAAGCTGCGCATTATTCCGCTCTATCAGACCGCTGTGAAGGCTGTCTCAACCTACATCAATGATATCCGCCCCAGGATACTCAACGACCCGGCGGAGGAGGCGCTCTTTCTGAATCTGAGTGGTGATCGCATCACCCGTCAGGGCTTCTGGAAAATTGTCAAGCACTATCAGGAGACGGCGCAGATTTCCAAGGATATTACGCCGCACACACTTCGCCACAGCTTTGCGGCACACCTGCTTGAGAATGGTGCCGACCTTCAATCCCTGCAGGAAATGCTTGGCCACAGCGACATTTCGTCCACGCAGATTTATACTCATGTTGTGAAACAGAGCTTGAAGTCTGTCTATTTCAAATCCCATCCAAGAGCGTAAACGACGGCCTGTGAGAATTTGCGGGCTGATCTAATAGGAACGCGCAGCAGGGCTCCTGCTGCGCGTTCGTCATCTCATTTGTGCCCGAGCAACGGCCAAAGCTCCTGCGCCAAACCGATTGCCGCTTTGCAGCCGTGCTTTTCTGCGCGCTCAAGCCTCCAACTCAGGCTTTCGCGCGTGTCGTAGTACTCTGTCTGGCCACGCCACACGCGACACCAGCAGCCAGCGGGAATCAACTGTGGCTCCTGCTCTGCCGTCGCGCGATTCGCCAGTGTGCATTGATAAGGCGTCAGCTCCAGCGCCCAGCCCGCCGGATATCGGCGTCCGCAGTCTTCCATCAATCGCTCCCAGCAGTTGGGAATCTGCTGCACACGAACCAGAGGTGTTGCCGTTGAAAGCTGAAATGGCTCCGGTAACAGAATCAAACCATGCAGTCCAGATGCCATCGCGCGCAGCAGCTTCCGGTGTAACTCGTCCGGTTTGCGTTCAAAATCAAAGCAGCAGCCCTTTTCTGCGGCTGTGATCAGCGTATCCAGCGCCGGAAGCGCTGTCGGCAGAAACGCGTCATCGACCACACACAGCGCGCTCTGCCCCGCGCCCTTGGGCAGACGCACTCGCCCGTCCGGATAGAAGCCGTAGCCCATCTGCGCGGTCAGTATGTCTCTGTTCACAGAATCTTTCCAATTTCCGGCAAAATACATGGGGATTGACAATAGACAAACCTCCATTCAAATGGTATAATAGTGCTGTTAGAATTATTTATGGGATGGTGAAATGCAATATGCTTTCATTTTTGCCGGATTACTGCTTTCCGACATTGACGGATATTTCGCCGGCATTTCTCTGTCACAGCGGTTTTCGGCTGCTTCTGCTGGACTATGACAACACGATGCTGCCCTATACCAGCAATACGCCCCCGACGGCGCTCCTGCAATGGATGGACAGTCTGAAGCGGGCCGGGATTATCCTCTGCGTGGTCAGCAACAGCCGAAAGCGCCGCGTGCCGGATTTCTGCAAAGCGCACAATCTGCCCTGTGTAACGGCTGCGCGCAAGCCGGGGCGACTGGGAATTGAGAAAGCAATGCAGCGTTATTCCGTCCCGCGTGAGCAGACTGCCCTGGCAGGCGACCAGATTTATACCGATGTGCTGGGCGCCAATTGCGCAGGAATCACATCCATCCACGTCAGATCAATCCATAATCATAATTTTTGGCTGAAAGCCCGCCACCTGCTGGAGGTGCCGTTTCTGGCCATAGCAAGAAAAAGGAGAGTGCAATCATGACCAATCTGGAAAAGTATCGTTCCATCCTCAGCGATGAGATGCAGGGCCTGTTCCTCACCTCCCGCTACAGCCGTATGTATGCCGCCGAGTTTGACATCGCAGAGGGCTATGCCATTGTCGGCAAAAATCGCGCGCGCTATTTTACCGACAGCCGCTATATTGAGTCTGCCGAGAAGAATCTCAAGGGCTTTGAGGTCATTGAGTTTGGTGCCGGTGCACCGCTGATGCCTGCGCTCAATGCTGCCATCCGCGACTTCGGCATTCAGACGCTCGGTTTTGAAGATGCCTATCTGACCGTTGCAGAGCTGAAGCTCTTTGAGACGCAGCTTGAGGCCAATTTTGTTCCTGCGCAGCCGCAGATCAATGCATTCCGGGCAACCAAGGAGCCGTGGGAGATTGAGCGGATGATTATGGCTCAGAAGATCACCGACCGCGCCTTTACCGAGGTCTGCACCCGCATCCGCGAGGGGATGACCGAAAAGGAGCTTGCCGCAGAGCTGATCTACTGCCTGTATAAGAACGGGGCAGAGGGTCTTTCTTTTGATCCCATCGTTGTTTCCGGCCCCAACACGAGTATGCCGCATGGTGTTCCCGGTGATCGCCGGATTGAAAAGGGTGATTTTATCACCATGGACTTCGGCGTCATCTATCAGGGCTACTGCTCCGATATGACCCGCACCGTAGCTCTTGGCTATGCCACGCAGGAGATGCAGGAGGTTTATCAGACCGTCCTGCGCGCCCAGCTTGCTGGTATTGCCGTCAGCAAGGCTGGCGTGAGCGGCAAGGCCGTTGACGGCGCTGCGCGCGACGTCATCACCGAGGCGGGCTACGGCCCCTATTTCGGCCATGGCTATGGCCACAGCCTTGGTCTGGAGATTCATGAGGCGCCCAACTGCAACGCCCGCAACGAGCAGCCCATGCCCGCCGGTGCAGTGTGTTCGGCGGAGCCTGGCATCTACCTGCCGGGTAAATTCGGCGTGCGTATTGAGGACGTGGTCATTTTTGAGGACAACGGCTGCCGCGTCATCACCGAAAGCCCAAAAGATTTGCTGATTTTGTAAGGAAATTCAAGGAAGCTCTTGCAATTTCCGGCAGTATGGGTTACAATACTGCTGTATGCAATGCGTTTGTATAATTCGATCCCCGAGGGGAATAACAGGAGGATAAAGAAATGATTTCTGCTAGCGATTTTAGAAATGGCGTGACCTTTGAAATGGACGGCAAGGTGATGCAGGTTGTCGAATTCCAGCATGTCAAGCCGGGTAAGGGCGCTGCCTTTGTCCGCGTGAAGATGCGCAACGTCATCACCGGCGGTCTGACCGAGACCAGCTTCAACCCGAACGACAAGTATCCCACCGCCTTCATTGAGCGCAAGAAGATGGATTATTCCTATCAGGACGGCAACCTCTTCTACTTCATGGACAACGAGACCTTCGAGATGACGCCGGTTGACGAGCAGATTCTGGATTCCAGCTTCCGCTTTGTCAAGGAAAACGACACCTGCACCGTCCTGTCCTATAAGGGCAATGTGTTTGGTGTGGAAGCACCCAACTTTGCTGATCTGGTTGTCACAAAGACCGAGCCCGGTTTGGCCGGCAACACCGCAACCAACACCCTGAAGCCCGCGACGCTGGAAACCGGCGCCGAGGTCAAGGTTCCCCTCTTTATCAACGAGGGTGACCGGATTCAGATCGACACGCGCACTGGCGAATATCTGGGTCGCGCAAAGAGCTGAGTTCTGTCAACTACGAAAGGAAATTAACATGACTCTCACTGAAAAATCCGCATATCTGAAGGGCTTGATGGATGGCCTGAACATCAACAGAGACGAAGACGAGGGCAAGCTGCTTTCTGCCGTTGTGGAGCTGCTGCATGATATGACTTCCGCCATCTCCAACCTGGAAAAGAATGCCATTGCAGTCTCCGATGAGCTGGATGAGATCGAGGAGGATCTGGATGCCATTGAGGACTTCCTGATGGATGATGAGGACGAAGACGAGGACGATGAGGACAGCTTCGCTTTCACCGACGATGACGGCGAGGATTTTGAGTATGATGAGGATAACATGTATGAGGTAACCTGCCCCAAGTGTGGCGAGGTAACAACCGTCGATGAAGAGACTCTCCTGAATGATTCCATTGATTGTCCCAAGTGCGGCGAGCTCCTGGAGTTCGAATTTGACGAAGAGGACGATCTGTAAAACCTGAATAACAGCAAGGCCGCCGCAGGAGTAAATCCTGCGGCGGCCTTGCTTCAAAAGAAGCCTGCGCTCTGCGGTCCACAAGTCCAGTAAAAACGGACAATAGAAAAAAGAGACCTCCTATGGTAGAATTAAAACAACTACTATAGGAGGATTTTTTATGGCAAGAAGTTATCGTCACATAAAAGAATATGAATCAGAAATATAAGAATTAAAATCACAAGGAAAAACCAACCGAGAAATATGTGAGAAATTTGGATTTAAAATTAAACAACTCAAGAATTTCATTAACAGATATAATAGAAATCAAAGAAAGCTCGAAGCAGGAATAGCATTAAAACACAAAGGCAGACCGCCAAAAGACTATGTTGTTAGTGAACAAGACAAGGTGGCTGAGTTAAAATATCTTCTTGCTCGCAAAGAAGCAAAAATCAAGTCATTGGAAATGGAAAATGAATTGATGCGGGATTTTCTCTCGCTCACCGAAAGGAAGTGAGAACAAGCGTAAAATATATGGTAATCTATCGTCACAAAGAAAAATATTCCATCAGTGAGATGTGCCGGTTCTTCGGTGTATCGAGAAGTGGATATTACGGTTATGTGACACGAATGGATATACCGGCATGGGATCTACCGTTGGCTGAAAAGATACGTGAATGTCAGGATGAATGCGGCAAAACCTACGGATACCGTAGAGTGCATATATGGCTCGAAAGGAACGGTATATACCGCAACCCGAAAACTGTATTAAGGGTTATGCAGAAATATGGTTTGCTGTCAGTGATCAGAAGAAAGAAATACCGTAATTATGGTGAACATCTGCACAAATACCCCAATCTGCTAAACAGAGATTTCTCTGCCCAAAGGCCAAACCAAAAGTGGGTTACAGATATTTCATACATACACACAAAGCAAGGAGTATTGTATTTGTCGGTAATAAGAGATTTGTATGACAACAGTATTGTTGCCTACAAAACCGGAACCGAGCAAAACGTTAACCTTGTGTTAAGCACCATCCGAGCCGCCAAGAAAAAAGAGAAGGTCACCGCAGAGCTGCAACTCCACAGTGACCAAGGCTTTCAGTATACCTCACAAGCGTACTTTAAGCTAACACAATCATACGGCATAACTCCGTCAATGTCAAGACGTGGTAATCCGTATGACAATGCTTTGGCTGAGAATTTCTTTTCCATACTCAAAACAGAATGCATTTACCGAGTAAAACTTCAGACCTATGAGGAGGCTCGCCTCCTCATAGGTGAGTACATCCATTTCTACAACCACCAGCGCATTCAACTAACCCATGCCATCTGATCGTGCTGCTTCATGCCCTCTGTCACGCCCTCTGTGGCTTTCATTTGCTCAATGATAAGTTCAAAGCGACTCTGTGCCTGCTCGTTCAAATCCGCCAGATACGTCCACAATTCGCCGCTAAGACACAGATCATTGAAGCGGATTGGGTTATGCTCCTT
>CAYXIN010000073.1:0-6902 GCA_964465395.1 uncultured Oscillospiraceae bacterium
CGGGCAGCCTGGGTGAGTTTCTCAGCCTCCGCCTCCAGAAGCTCATTTAGGGTTTCCTCCACACTTCCCCGAACCAATTCCTTAATTTGTCCCTTGATTATTTCCTCGTTGAATTGTACAATGTTGTTGGACATGGTTTGTCGTCTCCTTTCAGAATGTGTGTTGCAACGTCATTCTACCAGAGACCGGCAAGCCGTGTCTACTTTTTTGCCATTTTCAATTTGCGCAATTTATTGTACCTTATCGCGTATTATCCGCACACAAAAGTGGCGCAGAAAGATATATACACCTTCTGCGCCACTTTTCATCCTGGTTAACATTGCTCAAGCAATAGAATGGGCTGTCGCATTTTCTGCGGCAGCCCATTATTCATGCATGATGCAATTACACCAGCTCGATCACAGCCATCTCGGCAGCATCGCCGCGGCGAGCGCCGGTACGGATCACGCGGGTATAGCCGCCGTTACGGTCAGCATACTTGGGGGCAATCTCCTTGAAGAGCTTGTGGGCAGCGTCTTCCTTGGTGATGAAGGAAAGGGCTCTGCGGTAAGCAGCAAGGTCGCCCTTCTTGCCCAGCGTAATCATCTTCTCGACGACGGGCTGCACTTCCTTCGCGCGGCAGAAAGTCGTCTCAAGCTTGCCGTGCTCCAGCAGATCGGTGGTGAGCTGACGGAGCATAGCCTTGCGCTGATCGCTGGTTCTGCCAAGCTTACGGGTTCCAAACATTCGTATTTCCTCCTTCTTGAAAGGTAAAAACAGGATTCCGATTTGATATCGTTTTAGTTGTTGTTGCCGGACTCCTCTGTTGCCAGAGAGAGGCCCATCATAGCCAGCTTGTTCTGCACCTCGTCAAGCGACTTCTTGCCCATGTTGCGCACCTTCATCATTTCCTCCGCTGTTCTGGTAATCAGGTCGCGGACGGTATTGATGTTTGCACGTTTCAGGCAGTTGAAGCTGCGGACAGACAGATCCAGCTCCTCGATGGTCAGGCGCAGTGCCGTGGGCTCCATGACGACTTCCTTGTCGCGGACGATCGACTGCGTTCTGGCGGTCTCCGACAGGTCGGTGAAGAGCGTCAGATGCTCGGTCAGGATTTTGGCGGCAATGGACACGGCATCCTTGGCCGTGGTCGTCGCATCCGTCCAGACCTCAAGCGTCAGCTTGTCGTAGTCGGTCATATTGCCGACACGGGTGTTCTCCACTGTGTAATTGACCTTGTAAACCGGTGAGTAGAGCGAATCAACAGGGATCACGCCAATGGGGGTCTGCGGCGTTTTGTTCCGGTCAGCCGGAACATAGCCGCGGCCACGGCTCATCGTGATTTCCATGCTCAGGGTCGCATCCGGACCCAGAGAGCAGATATGCAGATCCTTATTGATGATCTCCAGCTCATCATCCGTGCGGATGTCGCCTGCGGTGACCTCGCACTCCCCAGTCGCATCAATATACACAGTTTTTACGCCATCGCAGTGCATCTTGGAGATGATGCGCTTCACATTCAGGACGATCTCGGTGACATCTTCCTTGACACCGGGAATCGTCGAGAATTCGTGCTGCACGCCGGCAATCTTGATGGAGGTTGCAGCGGTTCCAGGCAGAGAGGACAACAGAATTCTTCTCAGAGAGTTGCCCAGTGTGGTGCCATAGCCACGCTCCAGCGGTTCAACGATGAATACGCCATGGGACGGATCTTCGGGAGAGTCAATACACTCAATACGCGGCTTGTCAATTTCTACCATTAATCAAATACCCTCCTTATCAATTTGCAAAGCATAAACCTTGCGTTGTAAAACAGCTTACCAATAAACGAGGGCGAAGCGTTACTTGGAGTACAACTCGACGATGAGGTGCTCAGCGATCTCGAAATCGATGTCTTCCTTGGTGGGCAGGGCGAGAACCTTGCCGCTCAGGGTGTTCTTGTCGCGGTCGAGCCACTTGGGAGCAGCAACGAAGGCGTCGTCTTCCTTCAGCTTCTTGAAACGGTTGTTGGAGCAGCTCTTCTCGCTGACGGCGATCACATCACCGATCTTCACCAGATAGGAGGGGATGTTCACGCGCTTGCCGTTAACGGTGTAGTGGCCGTGGTTGACAAGCTGGCGAGCTTCGCGGCGGGTAGCGGCGTAGCCGAGGCGATAGACCACGTTGTCCAGTCTGCGCTCGATGAGGCTGAGCAGCACCTCGCCGGTGTTACCCTCGGCGCGGGCGGCCTTCTCATAGTACATACGGAACTGCTTTTCCAGAATGCCATAGACAAACTTGACCTTCTGCTTCTCTGTGAGCTGCAGGGCATATTCGGACTTCTTAGCTCTTCTCTGGCCGCCGGGGTTCTTATTGGAAGTCTTGGAGTAACCCATCGCGGCAGGAGAAACGCCCAGCGTACGGCAGCGCTTCAGGACGGGCTGAGTATTTTTTGCCATTTATTCTTTCCTCCTTAACGAATTAGACGCGGCGTCTCTTGGGGGGACGGCAGCCATTGTGGGGAATGGGGGTGACGTCCTTAATCATGACAACTTCCAGACCTGCAGATTGCAGGGCACGAATGGCAGCCTCACGTCCCTGGCCGGGGCCCTTGACATAAACCTCAACCGTCTTCAGGCCGCAGTTTTCAATCGCAGCCTTGGCAGCGGTCTCGGCGCACATCTGTGCGGCATAGGGGGTGGACTTACGGGAGCCACGGAAGCCGAGTCCGCCGGAGGAAGCCCAGGAAAGGGCGTTGCCCTGCAGGTCGGTGACAGTAACCATGGTGTTGTTGAAAGAGGAACGGATATGAACGGCGCCCTTTTCAACATTCTTGCGCTCGCGGCGGCGCTTGATGACTTTCTTTGCACTAGCCTTTGCCATTTTTCATATCCCTCCTTACTTCTTCTTATTGGCGATGGTCTTCTTCGGGCCCTTACGGGTACGGGCGTTGGTCTTGGTGCGCTGACCGCGGACGGGCAGACCACGGCGATGACGCAGGCCGCGATAGCAGCCGATTTCGGTCAGGCGCTTGATATTCAGAGCGACTTCACGACGGAGGTCACCCTCGATGGTGTAGTTCTTGTCGATCACATCACGCAGCGCAGCTTCCTGATCCTCGGTCAGGTCCTTGACGCGGATGTCGGGGTTGACGCCGGCCATCTTCAGGATGTCCGATGCGCTTTTTCTGCCGATGCCGAAGATATAGGTGAGAGCAATCTCAATTCTCTTCTCGCGGGGCAGGTCAATACCAGCAATACGTGCCATATACTTTAGAGCACCTCCTATTAGCCTTGTCTCTGCTTATGCTTGGGATTTTCGCAAATTACCATGACGCGACCCTTGCGCTTGATAATCTTACATTTTTCGCACATGGGCTTCACGGACGGTCTAACCTTCATACTGTTTAACCTCCATATGAGAACAATGTCTCTTTTTACTTACTTCTCCACGTGATCCGACCCTGAGTCAGATCATACGGAGACATCTGAACAGTTACCTTGTCACCGGGCAAGATCCTGATATAGTTCATTCTGAGCTTGCCGGAAATGTGTGCCAAAATCGTATGCCCACTGCCAATATTGACCTTGAACATTGCATTCGGCAGTGCATCAGTGACGATGCCCTCAAGTTCGATTACGTCGTCTTTTGCCAAGTTTCAATAACCTCCCTGGTTGAAACGATAAATTCTTGGCTGATTTCAGCCAAATCCCTTCGTAATTCGCTGTTGAGAACTGCTTCGCCGGAACGCAGCTTCACGGCGACAGTCGAATCTGGCCGACGGACCTTGCGGACATGCTTTGCATTTTTGCGCTTGCAGCGCTCAAGCTTTCTCTCCTTACCATTGGCGAGGGAAACGTACACACCGTCTGTGTCAATCACAAAGAACAGCATTCCCATATCGCGTCCGGCGATGGAGAGCACGATGTCCGATCTGGATAGTTCCATTTTTAAAGCCCCTCAGCGACGGTGAGAATTTCCGGCTCGCCGTCAGTAATCAGCACAGTGTTTTCGTAGTGGGCGGAGAGCTTGCCGTCGGCGGTGACTGTTGTCCAGCCATCCTTCAATACGCGCACCATGTGCGTGCCGACATTCACCATCGGCTCCACGGCAATCGTCATTCCGCGAATCAGCCGCGGTCCGCGGCCGGGCCGCCCGAAATTGGGCACCTCCGGCTCCTCGTGCAGATGCGCACCGACGCCATGACCGATAAAGTCACGGACAACGGAGAAGCTATTGGCCTCAACATACGTCTGCACTGCGTGACCGATATCCGATATCCGGTTTCCCTGACGGGCAAAGCGGATACCCTCGAAAAAACTCTGCTTTGTGACATCAATGAGCTTTTGTGCCTCGGGAGAGATTTCTCCACAGGCAAAGGTTGCGGCGCAGTCACCATGAAAGCCTCCCCAGAAGGCGCCAACATCAACGGAAACGATGTCGCCCTCTTGCAGCACCCGCCCGTCGGGGATTCCGTGAATGACGGTTTGGTTCACGGAAATACACGCGCTGGCCGGATAGCCGTTGTAATGGAGGAAGGATGGTGTTGCTCCCTGGGCCACGATGAAATCGTGGACAGCCTGGTCAATCTCTTTGGTTGTTACGCCGGGTCTTACCATATCCCCTGCAAGAGCACGGGCTGCCGCGGTAATTTTACAGGCACGACGCATCACAGAGATCTCGCGTTCATTCTTGACAGGTATCATTCTCGAACCCCTAATGCAGTCAAAATATCCAGGTATACCGACTCAATGGGCTGATCGCCATTGACGAGATGGAGCACATGATGCTGCTCATAGAAATGCTTCAGTGGCTCCGTCTGCGCGTGGTACACCTCGAGTCGATGCCGCACAGTGGCGGGCGTGTCGTCCTCGCGGATACACAGTGCGCCGCCGCAGTGGTCGCAGATCCCCTCTGCTCTGGGCGGATTCGCACTGACGTGAAAGCTTGCGCCGCAGGTGCCGCACACGCGGCGGCCGGTCATGCGGGGCACAATCACCTCATCTGCGATTTCAATGGAGATAACACAGTCAATATCGACGCCATGCTTCAAAAGGGCCTCAGCCTGCGGGATTGTGCGGGGCATACCATCGAGGATATAGCCGCGCGCACAGTCGGGCCTGGCCAGCCGCTCCGTGACGATGTCGATGACGACATCGTCCGGAACGAGCTTCCCCTGATCCATGAAACCTTTTGCTTTCAAACCGGTCTCAGTGCCGTTCTTGATCGCTTCCCGAAGGATATTGCCGGTGGAAATGGTCGGGATATGGAGGCGTCCGGCAAGCAACTGCGCCTGGGTGCCCTTTCCCGCACCGGGTGCTCCCAACAGAATCAGTCTCATGTTCGGCCTCCCATTATCTCTCGAGGAAGCCGGAGTAATTGCGCATCATCATCTGGGCCTCGATCGACGCCACCGTCTCGAGCGCAACGCTGACGAGAATAATGATGGATGTGCCGCCGAAGGAGAAGCTGGAATTCTTCATAATCGCGCCCAGAATCATCGGCAGCACCGCAATGATGCCGAGATAAATAGCGCCGAAGAGCGTAACCTTGTTGATGACTTTGCGAATGAAGTCGGCAGTCGGTCTGCCCGGACGGAAGCCGGGAATAAAGCCGCCGTTTTTCTTGAGGTTGTTGGAAACCTCGACAGGGTTATACTGGATCGTTGCATAGAAATAGCTGAACGCAACGATGAGCAGCAGATAGGCAATCGTGTAGGGCCAGGTTGTGCTGCCGAAAATGTGGGTATTCCACCAGCCATTGCTCTTACCGGCGAAGGAAGCGATGGTAGAGGGGAGGCTGGCAATCGACTGCGCGAAGATGATGGGCATAACGCCGGACATATTGACCTTGATGGGCAGATGCGAGCTCTGACCGCCATAGACCTTACGGCCGACGACGCGCTTGGCGTACTGCACGGGAATTCTGCGCTCAGCCTGAGAGACGAAGATGATGAAGACGATAATGGCCAGCATACCGACGATGAGTGCCAGCACCCAGTACCACTGCTTCCAGAGCATGTCAACCATGGGGCTGACGATGCCGGAGGGGATACGGGCAATGATGTTGGCAAACAGGATGATGGAGATGCCATTGCCGATACCGTGCTCGGTGATCTGATCGCCCATCCACATGACCAGGGAGGAGCCTGCCGTGAAGGTCAGGATGATGGTCAGCGCGCTCAGGAAGCCGTCACCAGTCAGCAGGGCGCCATAGTTGTTGCTGATGGACTGCTGATTGTAGGTTCTGAGCATCCACCAGTAAGCAAAGCCCATAAGAACGGCCAGTGCAACGGTGGTATAGCGGGTGATCTTGGTGATTTTCTTCCGGCCTTCCTCGCCGCCCTCCTTGCTCAGACGCTCCAGAGCAGGGATGGCGATGGTGAGAAGCTGGATAATGATGGAGGCGTTGATATACGGCTGGATCGACAGCGCGAAAATCGTCGCCTGGGAGAAAGCGGAGCCGGACATCATGTCGAACATACCGAGAATGGTATCGCTCAGACGGAATGCCTCAAAACTCCGCGCCATGGCCTCGACATCCACGAACGGAACGGGGATGACATTGCCGATGCGGTAGATAACGATGACAAGCAGGGTGAAAAGGAGCTTTCTGCGCAGCTCGGGAATTTTCCAAGCATTACGGATGGTAGTAAGCACTTACACCACCTCAGCCTTTCCGCCTGCCTCCTCAATCTTAGCTTTGGCAGCGCCAGAGAATGCTGCAGCCTTGACAGTCAGCTTCTTCGTAAGGGTGCCGTTGGACAGAACCTTCAGACCGTACTTGCAGTCGCGGATAATGCCCTTTTCTTCCAGAGCCGCTGCGTCAACGACGGAGCCGTTATCGAATGCGTTGAGCGCATCCAAATTCACAGCAGTCAGGGGCTTTGCAAAGATGTTGTTGAAGCCGCGCTTCGGGATACGGCGAGCCAGAGGCATCTGGCC
>CAYXIN010000074.1:0-6822 GCA_964465395.1 uncultured Oscillospiraceae bacterium
AGCCTTTCACTTCCTAAATAACTGAAAGGAGTGTCGAGACTGCCTACTCGACTGAACGAAATGCAGACACAGACGCTCTGCCATCCCATTGCGCCGGTATTTGACGCGCATGCGCATACCCTGATTCTGGGCTCTTTTCCCTCTGTTCAGTCGCGGGAGCAGGAATTCTTTTATGCCCATCCGCGCAATCGCTTCTGGCCGCTTATGGCGCGCCTGACGGGAGAAGCGCTGCCGGAAAGCGTCGAGCAGAAAAAAGCCCTGCTGCTGCGGCATGGCTTCGCCCTTTGGGACTGCATTGCGCGCTGCACTGTTACAGGCTCCGCCGACAGCAGCATCCGGAATGTTGAGGCAAACGATCTGCGCTGCATTACGGAGCAGGCGCCCATCGTGCGCATCTGCTGCAACGGCAGCACGGCGCTGCGCTGCTACCGCCGCCATATTCAGCCGGTGCTGCGGTGCGAGGCTCTGCTGCTGCCCTCCACCAGTCCTGCAAATGCGGCCTGGTCGCTGGAGCGCCTGGAGCGGGCCTGGCGGCAGACCTTGGACATACGCTGAGAAACAAAGCACCCGCTGTAGCGGTCTACAGCGGGTGTGTGGTTTGCTTCAGAGCCTTTTTTCGCTTGCCGGAGCGGGGGTTGGTAATGATCTGGATGTCGCTGTGCAGATTTTCAATCACGCAGTGCGCAGCGCCGTCGGCGCGCTCGCCGTCCAGCGTCCAGCTCATATCAGCGGGGGCATCCACCTCCAGCCGCGCGGCGGACACCAGCGTCAGCATGGGCGTTTTGTAGTCCTGGGTGGTCAGCGCAAGAATGCAGTCGTTGAGCTCCAGCAGATTTTGCGGCTTGCGGATGAGGATGATCTCGAACAGGCCGTCGTTCAGATCCACCAGATTGGAGTCCAGTGTCAGCACGCCCGCCACGGAGGTGGAGTTGGTGATGGCGCCAAAGAGGTAGTCATCCTCAAAGACGCGCCCGTCGTCCAGCGTGAGGCGCAGATGCGTGGCGCGGATGGCAGTAACCTCGCGCACACCGGCCAGAAGATAGGCAAGATGCCCCAATGTGTTTTTGACATTCTGCGGCGTGGCGTAGGAGGCGCGCGTAAAAGCGCCGAACGAGGCAACATAGGAGAAGTAGCGGCCATTGAAGCGCCCGACATCCAGCGGACGCGGCTTGCCCACCACAATATCTCCGGCTGCCTGCGGAATGCTGCGCGACAGGCGCAGCGAGGTGGCAAAGTCGTTGGTGCTGCCGGCGGGGATATAGCCCATGGGCACTGTCCAGCCGCCGCCGCGCAGTCCGGCCAGCATTTCGTTGAAGGTGCCGTCGCCGCCGATGCAGACAACCAGATCAAAGTCGCCGCCGCGTGCGCGGGCGGTGCGCTCGGCGTCGCCCTGCGCACCGGTCACAAAGACGGTCACATCATAATCGGCTGCGTTAAAGATACCAATAATATCAACAAGATAACGATTGGCCCGGCGCAGACCCGCGCGGGGGTTGATGATTAAAAGAAGCCGTTTCATCCGAATATCCTCCATGTGCGCTGCACCCAGACCAGCAGAATCCCGGCGGCAACCAGCAGACCGACAGCCAGAATGCCCATCAGCTCTGAGAAGCGGGGCTTGCGGACACGGATTGGCACAACAAATAGAAGTCCGGTCAGCGCCATCACCGCGCAAAGCGCAAGGCGAAAGAGGGGCATGTTGCGCTCAGCCAGCCCGGAGAAGCAGAAGCAGACCGGGAAAATCATCGCGGCGGTTGTAATCGGCAGGCCGGCATAAACGGTGCGCGCGTTGCTGCCGGAGGACTGACGCTCCTCCTCCATTACATTAAAATAAGCCAGTCGGATGACACCCGCCAGCACATAGAGCGCGCCGACGCCATAGGCGTACCAGGCGTTCTGACACCAGACGATCACGTTGATAGCCGGGAACGCGCCGAAGCAGATAATGTCGCAGAGCGAGTCCAACTGAATGCCGAATCGCTGCTCTGCACTGCTGCGATTCTTCTTTGTGCGGGCAACGCGCCCGTCGAACATGTCACACAGGCCACAGAAGAGCAGGCACAGCATGGCCAGCAGCGGGTGACCGTCGATGCTCAGCCAGATGCCGCATACGCCGGACAGCAGGCTGAGGTAGGTTAAAATGACTGTGTAATTGTAAAACCCGATCATATCGCACTCCGTTCTCTACTATTCATAGTTGTCAGAATTCTCCGGTGGCGTACATCAGAGCCGACAGCGCGCAAAGCGGCGCGGTTTCGCAGCGCAGAATGCGGCGGCCGAGGGTGCAGATCTGCAAACCGGCTTCGGCAGCCTGGCAGATTTCCTCCGGCTCAAAGCCGCCTTCCGGGCCGGTGAGCAGGGCGGCGCTGCGGAAGGGACGGGCCTCCACCGCACTGCGAAAGTGCAGGTTTGCCTCATTCTCATAGAAGCAGACCGCAAGCTCGGCCTGCGCCGCGCGTTGCAGCGCGGCAGTGTAGGAGGGCAGCGCCAGCACGCGGGGAATACAGCCGCGGCCGGACTGCTCTGCGGCTGAGGCGGCGATCTTCTGCCAGCGCTCCAGCTTTTTTGCGAGCTGCCTGGGCTCCGGCCGGGAGATGCAGCGCGCGCTGGGGAAAACAATCAGCTCAGCCGCGCCAAGCTCCGTGGCCTTCTGCACAACGTGCTCAAACTTGTCTGCTTTTGGGAAGGCCATATAGATGCTGCATGAGACCTGCGCCTCACTTTGCGCGCGGCTGCTGTGCTGAAGCACCAGACTGATCTGCCCGTCGGAAACATCGGAGACGGTGCAAAGATAGTCGGTGCCTGCGCCATCGCAGAGCGTGACGGCATCGCCGCGCTTTAGGCGCAGCACTCTGGCGTGCGCGGCATTTTCGCCGGTGAGCACCAGAAAGTTTCCACCCAGATCTTCCGGCGGAACAAAGAATCGCGGCATGGCGGCAGCCCCCTTCCTTTCCCAATATTATACCAGACAATGCCGCTTTGCGCAAGAGGAAGAAAAAAGGTAAAAAAACTATTGACAAATCCGAAAAGAGTGATTATAATAACAGGGCAAATGCGAGTGTGCTGGAATCGGTAGACAGGCACGTTTGAGGGGCGTGTGACAACCGTCGTGTGCGTTCAAGTCGCATCACTCGCACCAGAATCGGACACCAGTTCGGATACCTTGTGTATCACGGCCGGTGTCCGGTTTTTTGCGTTCTCCGGATTGCGCCGGCAAATACCGGGGGAGAATCGCGCTGCGCGAAAAAAGCTGCACCAGTTCATGACGCAGCTTTTTTGAATCAAAAAAAGCGCCGGTCACACGCCGACGCAGCAGAAATCCTGCTCAGATCATTCAAAATGGCATAAAAAGAAGGCAAAATCACAAAAAGTGATTGACGAATGGAAAAAACTGTGATATAATGTTAACCTATCATGCGAAAGTGCGGCAAAGGCCAACTTCCACCCTTCTAAACGCATTATAACACGGCGGCAGGCAGAACGCAAGTGCCTGCGGACAGAAAATTTCAACCGCGCCGGGCGTGCCATTTTGCGCTCCGGCGATGCGCACAAGTGATACCACACATCCCATGATAACAGAAAGGCTGTGATGAATCCCATATGGAAATCAAGGACGTGAAATTCGGAAAGACCGAGCGCAAGAGCTATGCGAAGTATCAGGAGATTCTGCAAATGCCCAATCTTCTGAAAATTCAGAAGGATTCCTATAACTGGTTCCTGAATGAAGGTCTGCGTGAGGTTTTTCGTGATGTCGCTGCTATCAGCGACTACACCGGCAACCTGGAGCTCTCTTTCCTGGACTATTCGCTCGACGAGAAGCCGAAGTACACCGTCGAGGAATGCAAGGAGCGCGACGCGACCTATGCCAAGCCGATTAAGGTCACGGTTCGCCTGCTGAACAAGCAGAGCGGCGAAATCAAGGATCAGGAAATCTTCATGGGTGATTTCCCGCTCATGACCAATGGCGGCACCTTCGTCATCAACGGCGCCGAGCGCGTGATTGTCTCGCAGATTGTTCGCAGTCCCGGTATGTATTATGATGACACGGTGGACAAGGCCGATCAGCATACCTATACTGCAACCGTGATTCCGTATCGCGGCGCCTGGCTGGAGTATGAGACGGATCTGCAAAACTGCTTCTATGTCCGCATTGACAAGAACCGCAAGCTGCCCATCACCTGCCTCATCCGCACGCTGGGTGTGGAAACCGACAGCCAGATTCTTGCGCTTTTTGGTGAGGATGCGCGCATCAAGGCGACGCTGGAGAAGGACCCCTGCAAGACGCGCGAGGAGAGCCTCCTGGAAATCTACCGCCGTCTGCGCCCCGGTGAGCCCCCCACAGTTGACAACGCCGCCTCCTACATCGACGGCCTTTTCTTCGATCCCCGCCGCTATGATGTGTCCAAGGTCGGCCGCTACAAGTTCAACAAGAAGCTGGATATCTGGTCGCGTCTGAGTGGCCAGGAGCTGGCTGAGCCGGTTGTGGATCCGCGCACCGGCGAGATTCTTGCGATGCCCGGTGAGGTGCTCTCCCGCGACAGAGCCAAGGAGCTCTCCGCCAGAGGCGTCTGCGACGCGGTCATTACGGTGAACGGTGTGAATCACAAGGTCTTCTCCAACTTCATGGTTGATATGAAGAACTTTGTGGACTTCGATCCCGCGGAATATGGCATTCATGAGAAGGTCTGCCGCGCGGTGCTTTTCGAGATGCTCGACAGCGGCGTCGAGGATTGGGCCGAGGCAATTGATTCGCGCAGAGATGAGCTGATTCCCAAGCACATTACCCGCGACGACATTCTGGCCTCCATCAACTACCTCAACTGCGTTGTCTGCGGCGCGGGCTCGACCGACGACATCGACCATCTGGGCAACCGCCGCCTGCGCTGCGTGGGTGAGCTGCTGCAAAACCAGTTCCGCGTGGGCTTCACCCGCCTGGAGCGCGTGATTCGTGAGCGTATGACGGTGCAGGATGTTGACACCGTGACGCCGCAAAGTCTGATTAACATCCGTCCCGTGACTGCCGTGATTAAGGAGTTCTTTGGCTCATCGCCCCTGTCGCAGTTCATGGATCAGAACAACCCCCTGGCAGAGCTGACGCATAAGCGCCGCCTCTCCGCACTTGGCCCCGGCGGCCTGAGCCGTGAGCGCGCCTCCTTTGACGTGCGCGACGTACACTACAGTCACTATGGCCGCATGTGCCCCATTGAGACCCCTGAAGGCCCGAACATCGGCCTGATTAACTATCTGTCCAGCTTTGCGCAGATCAATGAGTATGGCTTCATCGAGGCACCCTACCGCAAGCTGGAGAAGCTCTACGACGAGAACGGCAAATATATCGGCTCGCGCGCGACGGGCGAGGTGGAGTATATGTCTGCCGATGTGGAGGATGATTACTATATCGGTCAGGCGGCTGAGCCGGTCGATGAGAATGGCTACCTTCTGAATAAGCGCATCACCTGCCGCCACCGCGACGAGATTCTGGCGGTGGATGCAGAGACGATTGACTATCTGGACGTTTCGCCCAAGATGATGAACTCCGTGGCGACGGCTTTCATTCCCTTCCTCCAGAACGACGACGCAAACCGCGCGCTGATGGGCGCGAACATGCAGCGTCAGGCGGTGCCGCTGATGGTGACGGAGGCGCCGATTGTTGCAACGGGTATGGAGCAGAAGGTTGCGCTTGACTCCGAGGTCTGCATTAAGGCCGAGGGCAGCGGCACCATCACCCGCGTCAGTGCCAACATGATTACCGTCCGCTATGACAGCGGTGTGGTTCGGGACTATTTCCTGACCAAGTTTGCCCGCTCCAACCAGGGCACCTGCGTTAACCAGCGCCCGATTGTGGAGGTTGGCGAGCGCGTGGAGGCAGAGCAGGTCATCGCTGACGGCCCCTCCTGCTCGCAGGGCGAGATCGCGCTGGGCAAAAACGTGCTGATCGGCTTCGTGACCTGGGAGGGCTACAACTACGAGGACGCCATCCTGCTCAACGAGCGGCTGGTGCGTGAGGACGTCTTTACCTCCATCCACATCGAGGAGTATGAGACCGAGGCACGCGACACCAAGCTCGGGCCGGAGGATATCACCCGCGACATCCCCAACGTTGGCGAGGATACGCTGAAGGATCTGGATGAGGACGGCGTGATCCGCATTGGTGCGGAGGTCAAATCCGGCGATTATCTGGTCGGCAAGGTCACGCCGAAGGGCGAGACGGAGCTGACGGCTGAGGAGCGCCTGCTGCGCGCGATCTTCGGTGAGAAGGCCCGCGAGGTGCGCGACACCTCTCTGAAGGTGCCCCATGGCGAGGCCGGCATCATTGTGGATGTCAAGGTCTTTACCCGTCAGAACGGCGACGAAATGGCGCCCGGCGTCAACAAGGTCGTGCGTGTTTATATTGCGCAGAAGCGTAAGATCTCTGTGGGCGACAAGATGGCCGGTCGTCACGGCAACAAGGGCGTTGTTTCCCGCATTCTGCCGGAGGAGGATATGCCCTTCCTGCCGGATGGCACCCCGCTGGATATCGTGCTGAACCCCCTGGGCGTGCCTTCGCGTATGAATATCGGTCAGGTTCTTGAGGTGCATCTTGGCTATGCGGCCAAGACGCTGGGCTGGAAGGTGGCAACGCCGATCTTTGACGGCGCCAACGAGAAGGATATCCGCGAGACCCTCCAGCTTGCCGGTCTTCGCGAGGACGGCAAGACCATCCTGTATGATGGCCGTACCGGTGAGCCCTTCGACAATCTGGTTACGGTCGGCTACCCCTATTACCTCAAGCTGCACCATCTGGTTGACGATAAGATCCATGCCCGCTCGACCGGCCCCTAC
>CAYXIN010000075.1:0-6740 GCA_964465395.1 uncultured Oscillospiraceae bacterium
TTCCTCGGTGGGCAGTTCACTTTCATCAGGCGTATCGTTTGTTGGTTCGCTTTCAGGCGGAGGATCGCCAAAGGATGGCGCTCCTCCCAGAACAGGATCTGAAGGCTGCGCTCCCATAGATGGTGTGTCTTCTGGTTCTGAATCGCTGTCGGTATCCGGTTCGAGGTAATTTCGGTAAGCCGTATTCACGCAGCCATATCCCAGAATTGAAGCATCGGACAAATCGTATGTACCCTGCCAGACGGCATCTTCCACATCACCTGCGATCACATACATCCCCGCGCCACGTATGGCCACAAGAATGCCGACTGTGCCATCTGCAAAGAATACGAGGTCGCCTTCCTGCGGTGAATATTCCGAGGCTTCAGCATAAAGTCCTGCGGCACTGAGTTTTACGCGCCAGGAGGCGGCACCACTGGCAGTTGGAAAACTGCTTTCCGGAATCCCGGCATAGTGCAGACAGAATGAAGCAAAGAGGGCATTCCAATTTCCATAGGGATTGCCGGCCCACTGCCCGTAACGGGTGTATCCCATTCGAGTCTCTCCATCCGGAGCAAGAACAAAGTTGTGATCACTTTCCTGATAGCCATATTGAGACTGGGCAACCGCAATGAGGTCAACCGGCCACGCACCGCCGAGAGCGGCAGGAAGCGTTGCTTCCCAATCGGACGCTGTTTCCAGATCCGCACCCGGATCGGAGTAACAACTGATCGTGTGCTCATGTTCTTCTGAAAATCCGCAACTGTATGTGGTTTCGTAGCATTCTTCCGTATGTACGTGTGTGCTGCCGGAGAGGTTGGCCTGAGGAGAACAGACATCCGTATGGGTGTGTTCCCGTTCCAGACAGCGTAAAATGCATTCTGTCTCATAGCAGACGTCCGTATGTACATGATCCGGATCTTCTTCTGCTGCCGTACAGATCAACGCCGCGACTTCTTCGTAGCAGACATCTGTGTGAACATGCTCGGAAATCTGGCATTCCGGTTGCTGTGGTACTGCTTCTTCGGAATCTGCGAAACCGCAAATCAGGGCCTGTGTCGGAGTACATAATTCGGAATGAATATGTTCTTCTTTTCCGCAACAGGCATCGTTGCTCAACGTGATTCCGACGAGTCTGAGCTGCCAAAATACCGCGCTGCTGACAAGCAACGATAGCGCACACAGAAGGCTGACGGTTCGGCGCTGCCGTTTTCGATCTTTTTTGTATTTTCTGATGTATGATGTGATTGTATCTCGCATTTCGCATTACCCCATCAATGCCGAACAAATCCAATTCGATCAAACGGCCATATTCTGAATTGAACTTTCCCGATGATCTGATCCTTATATACGCAGCCGATCACTGAGCTGCGGGAGTCTACGCTGGAATCACGCTTATCTCCCATCACAAAAACGGTGTTTTCCGGCACCTGATAAGGGTAGGTAAGATCTGTCTCGCCAAAGCTTTTCTCAGTGATATACGGCTCATCCAATTTTTGATAATTCACATAGACAGTACCGTCATCTTTGATATCTACCCAATCTCCCGCACGGGCAATCACACGCTTGATCAGCGTTTTATTATTCCAACTGAAGCAGCACAAATCACCCGTTGAGAAGTCGTTTGTTTTGATTACAACGATAATCTCTCCGTTGTGCAGGGTTGGTTCCATGCTGGTACCCGTAATCTGCAAAACAGGAAGAAGAAAGGAAGAAATCAAAACAGCGATTGCAGCGACAAAGGTCAGAACCTGAATGGTCCCGCTCAGGGCTTTGCGATACTTCGCTTTGTGCTGGATTCGTACCTGTTCCGCCTCGATCTCAGAGATAGAGGGCACGGTAATCGCTTTTCGCTTGTTATGCATAGTTGCTCACTTCCCTGGAGGCTTCGTCCGGAAACAGATCTTTCAGCGTGTCATGCAGAACCATGTAGCTATGGATCTCATCGCGGATTCGCTTGCACTCCGCTTGCGCCTGTTCGACCTTGGTGTTGTATTCTGCCTCGCCCTTTTCCACCCATGTCTGATAGGCGATCTTGCCCTGCTGCACCACGGCATTGGCCTGTTCTCTTGCTTCTTCCAGCATTTCCTGCCGCTTTGCATCCAGTTCTTTTTCCGCAGCCTTTACGCTGATAAGATACTGGTCTGCTGCAGCCTGTGCAGCTTCGAATACACCATTGAGTGCCAGCGCCGCTTCTGCAATGGAGCCAGATTCTTTTTCCCTGATTTCCCGGTCTGCTAACTTCCGGTTCAGACGCTCTATGGTATTCTGAGACTGCGTTTCTCGTTTTTGCAGCTCATAGATGATCTCAATCAGTTCTTTCCTACCGAGATGTTTTAATTCTTTTTCTGCCATATTCTAAAATCTCACTTCCGTTTAGCCCGCCGCCCATGCTAAGAGTGGCTCATTTTGTGGACTTTTTCCGTTCACGAGTATCTTAGCAAATTCGTACCAACGTCGAGGTAACAAATTGGAGGATTTCATTTCAAAAAATGAGGTATCTTAAAAAATTTTTTGTTTTGAGTGTTCGGCATAATACCATTTCAGAAAATCATCATGCATTTTTTCTCCCTGCTTTCGTGCAGCAACGGCATCTTCCAGACATTCAAACGAGCCAAGATAATAAGTTTTTCCTTTGAAACTAATTTGGGCATACCATTTATCCGAATGCTTGTTTTTATAAACTCCGGTATAGCCGCTTTTATTGGAGGACAGGCGTCGCTTCCTGTTCGCCTCCAATATGGCGACGGATGTTCCGTCGCACAGTCTCAGGTTTTCCTTGATGATATTTGTTTGCAAACATCCACAGCTTTTGGTTTTTCCCGTTTGCAGCAGGGTCTGCCCAACCACGGTTGTATTACCGCAATCGCAGACACATTTCCAGCGGTGCAGTCCCGCACGTTTTCCGGCATACTCCGTAACAGTCAACATTCCGAACCGTGTTCCGATAAAATCCTTCAACGGAGGGTGGCCCATGCAGCCGCAGCTTTTCTTGTAACCCTGTGTGAGCTGCGTACTGATAGCAAGGCAGGCGTTTCCGCAGTCGCACCGGCAGCGCCATATCACGCCGCCGCTGTTCCCACGCTGCTGTGTTGCTTCCATGCATACCAGCATTCCGAAACGTTGTCCGGTCAGATCTTTTGTGCCTGATGTAACTTTCGTGATACACCCACAATCTCGTACCGTTCCGCGCTGCAATGTCCGAGTATCTAATTGAATCACCTTGCCGCAATCACACAGGCAATTCCAAATCATATAGCCGTTTTTTCGATTCTCAGTGGTTGATTCGACCGTCAGATGTCCGATACGATAACCGAGTCCAATTTTGTCTCGAAATGTCTGTTTCACATAGCTCCTCCTGGCAATTTGGTGATACTGGACGTTACGCAATTCGTTGCTATGCCAGCATCTGTGCATCTCTTCAGTTTCAACAGGTATACCTACTGTAGTTTGTCTTGCTGATTTTTATCTATCTTTTTTGTTTTCTCCAACAATTCTGCAATGGTTATAGAGTTCAGAGAACTGGAAAACTGATGGTTCACTTTGTCGAAATAATCCTTGCAAATTGCATAGAGTTCTGTGGAACGGTCAAATACAGCAAACAGATCCCTGTGGTCTTCCACAGCACAAATCACATTCAGTATTGTCTTTTGGAATGCACTTTGCCGGAGCATATACCGCACACATCCATCACTCGGATCAGATACATTGAGGAATTTTGCGTCTGTAAGGTTTCTGCACAATCTTGCCGCGATTGTGGCAGGGACGGATGCGTTCTTGCTGAATTCCGGCACTGTCATCCCCAATTTGTTTTCAGGGTTTTGTTTTGCTGCGCAGAGCAGTATTCTCAGTGCATAGTCTGTATCCCGTTTTAACTGCATTTTCATTTCCTTTCCCAAAGAATTCTTGTGTGTTTCTTTTGCTGCGGTGCTTGTACATCTGTTTATGTTCGGGTTCATCATAGCAAACCGCAGGAAACGTCGAACCCACAAAATCCATGTGTTCTTCCACATTCATGGATTTGCAGAGCAAAGAAAAACGCACGGTCTGGGCAACCCAAACACCGTGCGTTTTTTGCTTTTTTCAGGATTGTTTCTGATCACTCGAGGGCGGCGGATTCTGCGTAATTGATACGTCTTGCCGCAACGAGAAATCTCCCGTTTGTTTGATGATAGCTGCAAGTAGATAGAATCACGATCTGTTCTCCATAATCCGGGATGATCTCCGTGTTGTATAGAGAATTTTCAATCAGCCATTGCACCATGGACTCAAATTCGCTTTCGCTTAAATTCCCGGCCTGCTCGTAATAACGATATCCACGTTCATTCTGTTGCAGTATATGCGTTTTTACGGCAGCAAACACCTCATATTTTCTGTGTTCCGTGATGGTCGTAAAATCAAGGTATTGATTTTCTTCCCAAAACGTTTTCGTAGAATACTCGTCCAGCATTCCGAACATCGTATCGTTTTTCATGTTGTGCCCATAAACAATGAACATATCACTGTCCGGCGTAGCATCTGCGCCGATAAAGGGTGTCCCACTTTGAGAGGAGGAACGATCAAAGCTGCGCCGTAAATAGTATTCTGGATCATCCGGCGTAAGCATAACGGGATAATCAATTTTGGTGTTCTCAATCTTCAGCCATCCCGCAAAATCTTGATTTTGCTCATACAGTGCGAGATATTCCGTATATTGCGGCGTTTCCACAGCATCGACACTGCGTTCCTCTTCCGTTTCCGATGGTTCTGCCAAATTGTCCAGTAGGGGTTGTTCCGAAACGACAGCAACAAGCTCTGCAAATGCTTTTTCTTCCTGCCCACTTTGCAGATAATATCTTATTATCATGGCGGAAGAGAATACAAACGATACGGCAAACACACAAAGCAGGATCAAGAATATGGGACTGCCTTTGGAGACTGGCTTTGACTGTAGCCTTTTCCCATGTGCAGAATACAGCCTGATAAACCTCACGCCCTTTCAAACTAAGAAAGTGTGGGGTTGAACTGAACTTGCAGCCCAACCCCACAACGAACGGTTATTTCCGGATACTCAGACGCTTCTTGCTCAATACGAGAATAAGAAGCGAAACCATTGATACGCAGGCGAGTGCGATCCATAGTTCAATTTTACTGTTATCTCCCGTCTGGGGCGGTTGCTCCGAAGGCTTGTCCGGGGTATTTGGTGTGTCAGGCGTATCCGGCGTATCCGGCATATCGGGCGTATCGGGCGTATCCGGTGTATCAGGGGGTGCGTCCAGCGTATTCGTGATCGTCCAATGATTTCCGCTATGCGTTACCGTTTTACTGTATCCATCTGGGATGCTCACTTCATCTACTGTCCACGCTGCGGACGAATCCAGACGAAGCCATGTATAGGACCAGTTGTTGTCCTCGTTCAGAATGAACGGGCTGCCATATGCATCGCCATTCCTGTAGAGCTGCACACTGACAGATGCCGGGCGACTGACACCAGCGCCGTCATTCCAGACCTTTTTGACAGATACGTCAACTGTTTTGCCTGTTTCATCTGTCGGGGTTGTTCTGTTGGAGAATACGGGAATTCCATTGTACACGGTACCATCCTTTTCGTAACTGACAACAGCATGGTAATCGCCGGATTTCGTTACCTCAATAATAATTTTGTAGACGGTGATATCGTAGAGAACCGTGTGATCCAGTCCGACTACTTCTGAAAGGGTATAGATATAAGTGCCTGTTTGCGCAAAAGAAAGAGATGCAAAGGTAATGTCACCGTTGTGGTTTTGAACAGTCTGAATCACCTTGCCGCTTTCGTCTTTTAAGACAAAGCTATAATCGCTGCCTACAGCGGCATTTCCATCCAATGTCTTTTTGGCTTTGATGATAACCGTTGCGGGATCCGCGACAGGGGTGTTTCCACCGCCGCTGGATTTGTGGTTGTTAAAGGCCGCTTTGGCGGTCGTATCCGCAACAATGGTTCCGGTCGCTGTTGCTTGACTGCCACCGTTTACCGTTACCGTATATCCTGCGTTATCGCTTTCTTCAACGGTATAGGTAATTCCGGCAGGAAGCGAACGTGCCGTCTTGCTCTCGCCGTCTTTCAGCGTAAAGACCGCAACGCCGTTTTCAAACGTCATATCCCCATAAGCGCCGCTGACAGAAGAATCACTTAATGTAACGGTAAAGGTAAAGCCTTTTGTCTGATCGGCATCATTGCCGGAAACGGTTTTGGAAACCTTTAGATTACCGGTTCCATTACCAGGCTCGGGCGTCGGAACATCATTGCTCTGATACCTGTTCGTGAATACAACAGCGGCTGCCTGTACTTCTTCTGGCACGGTGTCCGCCTGGAATATCAGTTCAAATCCGAAGTCGTAATAGCGGAAAACGCTCCATGCGTTCGGCACTTCAATATAGCCTTTCATGTTGTCCAGTGTGATTGTTTCCTGATCTGCAATTTTATCGCCCTGATTCATGGCGGCCAGTACATTTGCCCTGGCTGCATCTGTTTTGTCAAGAAAACTCTTTATGCTGCTGACATCCTCTGCCGGTGTTGCACTGTCATCCCATGCCGTGGAGATCGCACGGTTGCCGTTATCGAACGTAATTCTCATACAGCGGTCATAAAGATACTCATAAGCCATCTTTATGATCTCGGGATCGGATTCCAGCAGATAGAAGTTTGGCTGATAGGCGTAGGCTGCGGCATCCTCGTCACTGAATACGCCGCTTCCGTAAATCTGTTCTTTTCCGGCTGCGATTCGCTCACCGCTCATGCCCCA
>CAYXIN010000076.1:0-6628 GCA_964465395.1 uncultured Oscillospiraceae bacterium
GACGACGCCGGCTCCATCGGCAAGCGCTACCGCCGCGAGGACGAGATCGGCACTCCCTTCTGCATCACCGTCGATTTCGAGACCGTGGGCGACGAGAACACCCCAGCCGACCACTGCGTCACCGTGCGTGAGCGCGACTCCATGGAGCAGGTGCGCATCCCCATCGCGGAGCTGAAGAACTACCTGAACGAAAAGCTGGCCTTCTGAGCGCCCCGGCCACCACATCACCCATCGCCGCCCGGCAGGGCGGACACTATACATTCGAAAGGGAAGAACCTTATGGAAAAACTGTATGGAAAGCAGCTCCACATCATGGCCACGCGCGCAAGGCTCCTTGGCCTGGACGCGGTGCATACGGCAGCCTCCGGACATATCGGCGGCAGCCTTTCCGCCGTGGATACCATTACCACGCTCTACTTCAATGTGATGAACATTGACCCGGCAGACCCCCGCAATCCCGACCGCGACCGCTTCGTCCTCTCGAAGGGTCACTGCACCCCGGCGCTGTATCCGGTGCTGGCGCTGCGCGGCTATTTCCCCGTGGAGGATCTGAAGCTCTTCCGCTCCATCCGCGGGCACTACTCCGGCCACGCGGAGATGCAGCACGTCAACGGCGTGGATATGTCCACGGGCTCGCTGGGTCAGGGCGTCTCCGCCGCCGTCGGCATAGCTCTGGCGGGCAAGCTTGACGGCAAGGCCTACCGCGTCTACACCGTCCTCGGTGACGGCGAAATCGCAGAGGGTCAGGTCTGGGAGGCAGCCATGTCCGCCGCGAAATACGGCCTGGACAACCTCTGCGCCATCGTGGACGTGAACGGTCTGCAAATTGACGGCGCAACAAAGGACGTGATGCCCTCTGAGCCGCTGGATCAGAAATTCGCGGCCTTCAACTGGAACGTGATCCACGTGGACGGCCACGACTACGACGCGCTGCTTGCGGCCTTCGCCGCCGCCGAAGCCTGCAAGGGCAAACCCACGGTGCTGCTGGCAAAGACCACCAAGGGCAAGGGCGTCTCCTTCATGGAAAACAACTTCGGCTGGCACGGCAAGGCCCCCAACGACGAGCAGTATGCGCAAGGCAAGGCCGAGCTGGAAGCACTTTTAGCAGAATTGGAGGGCAAGTAATATGGCAGGCAAAATCGCTACCCGCGCCGCCTACGGCGAAGCTCTGGTCGAACTGGCCGAACAGTATCCCAAGCTGGTCGTCTTTGATGCAGACCTGGCCAACGCGACGATGACCAAGTCCTTCGCCGCCAGCTACCCCGACCGCTTCTTTGACATGGGCATCGCAGAGTGCAACATGACCGGCGTAGCCGCCGGCATGGCCACCTGCGGCTACCATCCCTTCACCAACACCTTCGCAATCTTCGCCTCCGGCCGCGCCTGGGAGCAGGTGCGCAACTCCATCGCCTACCCCGGCCTGAATGTGACCGTCGTCGGCTCGCATGGCGGCCTGTCCGTCGGTGAGGACGGCGCAACCCACCAGAGCAACGAGGATCTGGCGCTGATGCGCGCCATTCCCGGTATGCGGGTGCTCTGCCCCTGCGACGGCAACGAGATGAAGCTGGCGGTCAAGGCCCTGCTGGACTCCGAGGGCCCGGCCTATCTGCGTCTGGGCCGCGCGGCGGTCGAGACCGTCACCGACGAGATTGAGGGCTATGCCTTCGAGATTGGCAAGGGCGTCGTGCTCAAGCCCGGCAAGGACGTTGCCGTCATCGCCACCGGCATGTGCGTGCAGCTTGCGCTCAAGGCGCGCGAGGTGCTGGCGGCGGAGGGCGTATCTGTCCGCGTGATCGACATGCACACCATCAAGCCGCTGGACTGCGCGCTGGTGCAGCAGGCAGCCGAGGAGACCGGCTGCATCGTCACCTCGGAGGAGCACAGCATCCTCGGCGGTCTGGGCGGCGCAGTGGCCGAATTCCTGAGCGAGAACTGCCCCACGCCGCTTGTGCGCCACGGCGTGAACGACTGCTTTGGCCGCAGCGGTACGGCTGCCGCCGTGCTGGAGCACTATGGCCTCACCGTCGAGGGCCTCTGCGCAAAAATTCGCGAAGCCCTGGCAAAAAAGAAATAACGAAAAAGCACAATGCCCGCGCGCCGCACAAGCTGCGGCGCGCGGGCAAAGCCTTTGCAAAGAAGAATGCCCCACAGCGACCGGCCGGGTCGCTGTGGGGCAAATGCGTTTCAGGGGAGTGGCGGCGCGATTATTTGATTACCACGTTGTAGCCCACCATGTCGAACAGGCACATCTGCGCATAGTCCGCATGGATGGGATAGCGCTCACGGATTTCCTCGACCATTGTGGTCAGGCGCTCGTTAATCAGCGCGCTGCGGGCGGTGTCGAACCAGCCGCGCGTCTCGGTCTGCTCCACAAAATAGATGATGTGGTAGCCATGGCTGGACTTGACGATGCCGGTGTCGCCGGGCTCGTGCGCCTGGAGGAAGCACCAGTCATTGAAGCCGGTGTCCATCGTGCCGGCGGCAAAGTTCTCATACAGGCCACCGGCCTCGACGGAGGCGGTGTCGGCGGAATACTCCGCGACCAGCGTCTCGAAATTCTCGACGGTCGGATCCTCCTGCCAGAGAGCATAGACCTCATTGATCTTCTCCTCTGCGGCAGCCCAGGCTTCGTCGCTCCAGGTGTTGGTGACGCTGTCCTTCTCGCCCTCGGGCTGGATGAGAATGTGGCGGACGGAGACGTTGTTATACTTGATGTCGCCATAGCTTGCGGCGTTCTCGTCGAAGTAGGCCTCGACCTCCGCGTCGGTCAGCGCGTCGTTGACCGACGCGTAGAGCACATCCTCATAGTAGACGGCAGCCAGAATGTAGGTGCGCATATAGTCATAATAATCCTCGAGCGTGACATAGGGGCCATAGTTCTGGTCGAGATAGCCGGCCACATCGCTGAAACCATAGCTCGTGACATTGGTGGCGAAATCGCCCTCGGGATCAAGCACGTCCTCGACGATGGCGCTGTCCTCCTCATTGAGGGCATAGCCGTCGGCCTCGGCTGCGCGGGCCAGCGCATAGTAGCGGCCAAAATTGGAGATGGCGCCCTCGAGGAAGAACTGCTCCCAAGTGCCGCTGCCATCGGGCGCAGTCTGGCTGTCCAGCGAGGCGCTGGAATTCAGACCCACCATGGAGGCATAGGAGCCATAGTAATTCATAAAGGTATAGTATTCCGTCCAGTGGTAGATTTGCAGCGCGGCATTATCCAGAACGGCCTCGCCCTGGGCATCGACCACGACCACGGCATCCAGCTCGCGCTGGCTGAGCGTATCCTGGCAATAAACCGCCTTGACGCTGGCGTCATTCTCGCCATAGGCGGGCACCACGCGGCTGGTGCGCCAGAGATAGAGCCCCACGGCAACCGCGGCCAGCAGCACAACGGCGGCAACGATGATGGCGATGATGCCACCCGTGCGCAGGCGCTTCTTCTGCGCGGGGGCGGGCCTGGCCGCCCTGGGGGGCGCCTCCTCCAGCTCCTCGACGCCGGCCTCAATCGCGGCGACAAAGCGGGCGCACTTCTTCTCCGTGGCAAAGCTGAGGCTGTATTCCGCGTCGGCGGCAAGCAGACGGCAGTCGGCGCCCTCGGCGGAGCAGGCTGTGACCTCGCAGAGCTCTATGCAGAATTCACCCAGCCGCAGATCGGTCTCGCTGAGCGTCAGTGCGGTTTCCTTTTTGCTTCCATCGGGGAAGCGGACTGTAACTTGGTCTTTCATGTTGTGCATTCCTCTCGTTTTTTGGAATAAAAGCATATGGTTCAGTATAGCACAGTTTTTTCGTTTTGACAATGGCGGAAATGCGAAAAAATCGGCATTCCCCGGATTTGTTGCACGGGGCTAATATTTGATGCGACGCGGGAGATATCCTTGCAAAATTCAAACTTTGTGATATAATGAAATGTAGTATTGGTTTAAACACACAATTCCCTGCTTCGTCCGGCAGACGAAGCCCAAAATATTGCACAGGAGAAGTTTATGTCATGATGCAGCCCAAAGAAATCCGCACCGTCGTGCTGGACGGTCACAGTCTGACTCTCGAAACCTTTGTCGCCGTTGCGCGCCATGATGCCCGCGTGGAGCTGTCGCCCCAGGCGCTGGAGGCCATGCAGCGCTCGCGCGCACTGGCGGAGAAGATCTCCGCGCAGAAGCGCGTTGCCTACGGCATCACCACCGGCTTCGGTGACTTCGCAACAGTCGCCGTTCCGGATGAGCTGAGCGCACGCCTGTCCACCAACCTGATTCTCAGCCATTGCACCGGCACCGGTGAGCCTTACAGCCGGGAGCAGGTGCGCGGCATGATGCTCCTGCGTGCCAACGCCCTGTGCGTGGGCGTCAGCGGCGTGCGGCCCGTGCTGGTTGAGATGCTGCTTGAGATGCTCAACCGCGGCGTCACCCCCGTCATCCCGCAGAAGGGCTCGCTGGGCGCCTCCGGCGACCTTGCGCCCCTGTCCCACATGGGTCTGGTGCTGCTGGGCCGGGGTGAGGCGGAATTCGGCGGGCAGGTGTTGCCCGGCGCCGAGGCCATGCGGCAGGCCGGCATCGCCACCCTCGACACCCTCGTGAGCAAGGAGGGTCTGGGCATCACCAACGGCACCTGCGCCATGACAAGCGTGGGCGCGCTGCATCTTTATGACACCCTACGTGCCGCGCAGACGGCCGACCTTGTCAGCTCGCTGACCCTGACGGCGCTGACCGGCCAGCGCAACGCCTTTGAGGAGCGCGTGCACGCCGTGCGCGGCCACAGCGGTCAGCTCCGCGTGGCGAAGAACATGCGCCTGCTGACCGAGGGCTGCGAAATCCTCGACCGGGCGCAGGGCGCGCGCGTGCAGGACGCCTACGCACTGCGCTGCATCCCGCAGGTACACGGCGCCATTCGCGACGCACTGGAGTTCATCCGCTCGCGCGTGGAGATCGAGCTCAACGCCGTGACGGACAACCCGCTGCTGTTCCTGGAGGATGAGGCTGTGATCTCCGGCGGCAACTTCCACGGTGAGCCGATGGCACTGCCCTTCGATTTCCTCGGCATCGCCTGCGCAGAGCTGGCCAGCATCTCCGAGCGCCGCACGGAGCGCATGGTCAACGCCGCGCTCTCCAACGGCCTGACCCCCTTCCTGACCACGGATGGCGGCGTCAACTCCGGCTTCATGATCGTGCAATACTCCGCGGCTTCGATGGTCTCGGAGAACAAGGTGCTGGCGCACCCGGCCTGCGTGGACTCCATCCCCTCGTCGGCCAACCAGGAGGACTTCGTCTCCATGGGCACCACCGCCGCGCGCAAATCCGGCACCATTCTGCAAAACACGCTGTCCGTGCTGGCCTTTGAGCTGCTGACGGCTTGCCAGGCCCTGGACATCCGCCGCAGACAGGGCACCTTCGGCACGGGCCTGTCCCCCATCGGGGAGGCGGTCTTCAGCCGCGTCCGTCAGGATGTTGCCTTCATGGAGGTCGATCGCGAAATCTGGCCGGACATCCAGGCGGTCGAGGCGCTGGTGCGCAGCGACGAGCTGCTGGAGCTGGCACGGACGCTGGTTCCCGACTTTGCTTGATTTATTTTTCAGGAGGTTCAGTGATATGGAATTTGATCCCCGCGAGGCCATGACCATCCAGCTCGACGACGAGCTGCCGGAATATCCGGCCTTTGACCCGGCCTACCGCCGGGCACCGCGCCGCGAGGCGCATCTGTCCCAGGCGGACAAGGAGCTGGCCATCCGCAACGCCCTGCGCTACATTCCCCCGCAGCACCACGCGCAGATGGCTGAAGAATTCGCCCGCGAGCTGGAGGAGCACGGCCGCATCTACGGCTACCGCTTCCGCCCCGCCGGAAAGCTCTGGGGCAAGCCCATCGACGAATACCCCGGCAACTGCATCGAGGCAAAGGCCTTCCAGGTGATGATCGACAACAACCTAGATTTTGACGTGGCGCTCTACCCCTATGAGCTGGTCACCTACGGCGAGACCGGTCAGGTCTGCCAGAACTGGATGCAGTATCGCCTGATTCAGAAATATTTGCAGATCATGACCGATGAGCAGACTCTTGTGGTTATGTCCGGCCACCCGCTCGGCCTGTTCCACAGCCACCGGCTGGCTCCCCGCTGCATCATCACCAATGGTCTGATGGTCGGCAGCTTCGACGACCAGAAGAACTTTAACCGCGCCGCCGCGCTGGGCGTGGCCAACTATGGCCAGATGACCGCAGGCGGCTGGATGTACATCGGGCCGCAGGGCATCGTACACGGCACCTTCAACACCCTGCTCAACGCAGGCCGCCTGAAGCTGGGCATCCCCGCCGACGGCAATCTGGCCGGCCGCCTCTTTGTCACCGCCGGTCTGGGCGGCATGAGCGGCGCGCAGGGCAAGGCCGCCGAGATCGCCGGGGCCGTCAGCATCATCGCAGAGGTGGATGAGAGCCGCATCATGACCCGCTACACCCAGGGCTGGGTCAGCGAAAAAACCGACTCGCTGGAGGAGGCGCTCCGCATTGCGCAGGAAAAGCTGGCGCAGAAGGCCCCCTGCGCCATCGCCTACCACGGCAACATCGTGGATCTGCTGGAATTCCTTTATGCGCGCGGCGTACACGTTGACCTGATGAGCGACCAGACCTCCTGCCACGTGCCCTACGACGG
>CAYXIN010000077.1:0-6546 GCA_964465395.1 uncultured Oscillospiraceae bacterium
TGAATGTCGCCTGATTTGTTGTCCAATCCTGTTTGCAGTTGCCGATTTCGTAATTCTTTCAAATTACTGTCTTATCAGCACACAGCAAAACCAGAGCTTTTTCTGCTATAATATCAAGCAACGAGTAGCATTGATGCGTAAGTCCAGTTCCGGACTTACGCATTTTTTGTTTCAAAAATAAGGAGGAATTCTCATGGAAACCCGCAAATTACCCAATCTTGCAACACAGCCGCTTGGCAGCCTGATGCGGCGGTATGCACTGCCCTGCATCATTTCGCTTCTGGTTGGCGCGCTGTATAACATTGTCGATCAGATTTTCATTGCCAACGCTGCTTATCTCGGCTCTTACGGAAATGCCGCAAATACCGTTGTATTCCCCCTCACTGTCATCGCGCTCGGTATCGCCGTCATGCTGGGTGACGGCTGCTGCGCATTTGTGAGCCTCTCTCTGGGTGAGGCGCGCCCGAAGGAGGCCTCCAGCAGTGTCGGCAACGCGATCGTCCTCTGTCTGCTCAGCAGTCTTGTTCTGACCGGTGTCTATCTTCTCTTTGCCGACCCAATTCTGATCGCCTTTGGTGGAAACGTAAACGCTGAGACACTCCGCATGTCGCGCGAATACTTTTTCTGGATCAGCCTGGGTGTACCGTTTTATATGTTCAGCCAGGCCATGAACCCCATTATCCGCGCTGACGGCAGCCCGCGCTTTGCCATGGCCTCCATGCTGGCCGGTGCCATTGTGAACGCGATTCTCGATCCAGTCTTCATTTATCTTTTGCACTGGGGCATGATGGGTGCCGCCGTTGCAACGGTGCTTGGTCAGATTGTGAGCGCGGCGCTTGCGCTCTGGTATCTCCTTCACGCGAAGCTGCTTCGTCCGCAGCGATGCGATTTTCATCTGCGCGGCAGAATCATTGGCAAAACGCTCTCGCTTGGGCTTTGCAGTCTGCTGGCTCAGGTTTCGCTTGTGACAGCAATGGTGGCAATCAATAATATGATTCGCAAATATGGCGCGCTGGACCCCATCTATGGGCAGAGTCAGTACGCGCAAATCCCCATGGCAGTGGTGGGCATCGTGATGAAATTCTTTCAGATTATCATCTCTATTGTCATTGGTATGGCAGCCGGCTGCATTCCGATTGTTGGTTACAATATGGGCGCCCGTCAGTTTGCGCGCGTCAAAGCGCTTTTGAAACGGCTGCTGATCGCAGAGGCCTGCGTTGGTGCAGTTGGTCTGCTTCTGGCCGAGTGCTGCCCCGATCTTTTAATTCGCATATTTGGCGCTGCGAACGAGAGCCCGTACTATACCACTTTTGCAATTCGGGCATTTCGAGTCTACCTGTGTATGCTGATCTTCGCCTGTCTGAACAAGGCTACCTTCATTTTTTTGCAGGCCATGGGCAAGGCGCTGGCATCCACAGCGCTGTCTATGGTGCGCGAGATTGTCTTTGGCGTTGGGCTTGCGCTGCTGCTGCCGCGCTTCTTCGGACTTGATGGCGTGCTCTATTCGATGCCGACATCCGATTTGCTGACAATGCTGATATCCCTTTTGCTGATTATCAAAACCAATCGCCAGCTTTCTGCGGCAGCAGACAGGCCGGAGACTGCCTGATTCGAATCGACAGGTATCTTGTCTTGGCCGGAAAGATGTGCTATAATACAGGCGTTCTATCACATTCTACCGGAGGTCTGCCATGGATTCCCTGCTCTTTGCGCTCAACGCAGTCGTGCCGATTATGCTTATGGTTGCCATTGGCTATCTGCTCAAACGCCTTGGTATGATGGACCCGCCCATCTACAAGGCAGTTAACCGTCTGGTCTTTCATCTGTTTCTGCCAGTGACGCTATTTCTGAATGTCTATCAGATTGAAAGCCTCACCTCTGTGCATTTCGGCTATGTGCTCTATGCCTGCTGCGGCATCCTGGTGGTGTTTTTTCTGGCGATTCCCATGGTGCTGGCGCTCACCCGTCAGCCCGGACGACGAGGTGTTCTGCTTCAGGCCACCTTTCGCTCCAACTTTGCCCTCGTTGGTATTCCTCTGGCGCAGGCGCTTTATGGCGCTGAGGGCGCAGCCGTCGCAACACTGATGTCTGCTGTCACCATTCCCCTGTTTAACATTCTGGCAGTCATCACCCTCTCCACCTTTCAGGAGGGCGGTAGGCGCCCCAGCCTTGGCCAGATTCTTCTCGGCATTATCAAAAATCCGCTGATTCAGGGCATTGGAGCGGGTCTTGTTGCACTGCTCCTTCGCAGTGTGCTGCAACATTATGACATTTCCTTCCGCCTGACCTCCATCACCCCCCTGGCGCATGTGCTGGAATATCTTTCCAACCTTGCCACACCCCTGGCGCTGTTGGCACTCGGCGCGCAGTTTGAGTTCTCTGCTGTGGCAGAGTTGCGCCGCGAAATAGTTTTCGGCACATTGATGCGCACCGTCGTGACCCCGATTCTTGGTCTTGGCATTGCGCTGCTCTGCTTCCCCAATGCCTTTGGTGGCGCGCACTACGCCTCCTTCGTCGCCATATTCGCAACGCCGGTTGCTGTCTCCACTGTTCCAATGACGCAGGAGATGGGCGGCGACGTAACTCTGGCCGGGCAGCTTGTGGTCTGGACAACGCTGACCTCTGCACTGTCCATCTTTCTTTCTGCGTTCCTTCTGCATGCAATTGGCATTTTCTGATACAGAACGAAGCCCTGTGAACCGCCGTTCACAGGGCTTCTGCTTTTTCAGTATACGACCACGCGGGTGCCCACCGGCAGCCCATAGATGTACGCCGCATTTTCCGGCATCAGACGGATGCAGCCCTGGGAGCGCGGCTCCCCCAGACGGCTGTCCAGATAGCCGCCATCCGGCTTGTAGGTTACTGTGTGGAAGGCATGGCCACCATTAAAGCCGGACACCATATCCACATAATAGTCGCCAAAGTGCCACCGCGCTGTGCGGTAGTAGATTTCATAGATACCGGCCGGTGTAATGGTGTTGTTGCAGCCGGAGCTGCAATCCATCGTGCGGATGACAGTCCAGTTTCCCTTGCTGCCCTGATAGACGATCACCTTCTGCGTATAGCGGCTTATCCAGATCAGGTAGTCGGTTTTGCTGTCATAGTCTCTGAGCTCAACAAAGCCCTCCTTGACTGCATCGGAGTAATCCAGTGTTCCATCCGTCGTGACGCAGGTCGCGTCCACCTGACAGGCCCAGTCGGGGAGGAATCCCTTGATTCCATTGGGCAGTGACACCTGAATGGCATAGTTATCCGGATGCCATTCGTTATAGACCACCGTGCCCGCCGACACCTCGCAGATGGCCGTGGTAAGGTAGCGGTCAGTATAGAGGCTGGTATTGTAGAGCACCTTGCAGGGAACGCGCATGGTTTTTACAACGCGGAGCGCGCTGTCATGCTCAGTCTGATAGTAGTCCACAAAGCTGCCATAGCGGACATGGACCCTGGCGTTCTTTTCATAGGCCAGAATGCGCTCAGCATAACCGCTGCCAGTGACCGTGCTGTCTCGATACGGGAGCAGAATCTCCTGCGCTGTGCCGTTCAGAACGAGTGTTGTGCCGCGCCCAAGGGTAAGCTTTTCCGCCTCTCCCTCCAGCGTCAACGCGCCCGTCCAGAGCTGCACGGTATCAAATGTGCCGGATGCAGCGTGCGCTCCACCAATTGAGACGAGGCTGGCGGCAGCGCCAGTGTAGCGGAGCTGGTCTCCCCACAGGCAGAGCGTTGAGACTGCTCCACCCGAAACGTCGCGGTCATGCATGGCGCATGTCAGCGAGTCTGCGGTCAGGCCATCCAGGGAAAGCGCATTCTCCCCCGGCGTTCGGAGGCAGAGCGCGCCGCGGATCTCCCAGTCTGTGAGCGCCAGGGGCTCTGTCAGGGCGCAGCCAATATAGAGGTTTCCCGTGTGGCGCAGCATCTCCGGCAGTGGGGCCGCGCCGCGATAAAGGACGCTGCCGCTGTCCGGAATTTCCTCCGGCGTATCTGCAATCACGTCAAACAGGCGGAAAATGAGTTGGGCAACCTCTGCGCGACTGATACTGTGCAGCGGTCGGAAGCTTCCATCCGGATAGCCCGTAAGATAGCCCAGCGCGCTGAGCGACGCCACGTGCATCCTCGCATAGCCGGAAATCTGCGCGTCATCGCAGAAGGCTGCGCCACTGCGCAGCGACACAATGCCAAAGGCGCGGCAGATCACCGTCACCGCCTGCTCGCGCGTCAGCGGTGCATCCGGTTCCATTCTCGTCCTACTGATACCGGTAAAAATACCGGCATCCACCGCGGCAGACAGCTCGTCATAATACCATGCGGTGGCCGGGACATCTGTAAAGGCGCGCAAATCTGCCTTTCCGTGCGCGCCAAGCAGCCGCACCAGAATGGCCGCCATTTCAGCGCGGGTGATATTGGCCTGCGGATTCAAATTGCCATTCTGATCTCCCTGCAGCACGCCATTCTCGACCGCAAAGACAAGCGCCTCGCGACTCCAGTCCTCCGGAAATTCGTAGCCCGCCGGAACCGCCGCAGCTGTGCTCACAAACACGCACAGCAGCAGGAGCAGCGCAGCAATACGCATACAGCCATGTTTCATTTCATTTTCCCCTTCCTTGGTATTTCCTTTTGCATCTTAGCATCCCGATGCCGGATTGTCAACGCTTTTCCGGTTGCTTTTTCCACATTAGCATGTTATACTATATTTATATTACAGGATATTCCACCTGGCGCACAGCGCCATTTAATGCGCTCTGAGAGCATATTCAGATCAGGAGGTTTTTCAGATGACCATTTTTGTAACCGGAGGCGCCGGTTTCATCGGTAGTCACACCTGTGTTGCGCTGCTTCAGGCTGGCCATCAGGTTATTGTTGCAGACAATCTCTCCAATGCCTCGCCGCATGTCCTCGACAAAATCCAAACGATCGCCGGTGCTGCACCGGTCTTCTATCATACCGATGTCTGCGACACAGCCGCGCTGCGGCAGATTTTCGCCGCGCATCCGATTGATGCTGTCATTCACTTCGCCGGTCTGAAGGCGGTTGGCGAGAGCTGCCGGCTTCCGCTGCGCTACTATCGCAACAATCTGGACTCCATGCTGTCTGTTTTGGAGATCATGGCGGAATTCGGCTGCAAGCGTCTGGTTTTCTCCTCCTCGGCTACGGTCTATGGCCCGCAGAATCCGGTTCCTTATTGCGAGGATATGCCGACGCACCTGGCCACCAATCCCTATGGCTGGACAAAGTCCATGCTTGAGCAGATTTTGCGCGATTATTGTGCGGCGCATTCCGATTTCAGCGCGGTTTTGCTGCGTTATTTCAATCCCATTGGTGCGCATCCATCCGGGCTGCTGGGCGACGATCCCAACGGGATCCCCAACAATCTGATGCCTTATATTGCGCGTGTCGCGGCCGGTCAGTTTGAAAAGCTGACAATTTATGGAAATGACTATGATACGCCGGACGGCACCTGCCTGCGCGACTATCTCCATGTTGTTGATCTGGCGCTTGGGCATCTGCGCGCGCTGGATTATGCCGCCAACCACACCGGCGCAGAGGCGTTTAATCTCGGCACCGGCCGGGGCGTCAGTGTGCTGGAGATGGTTCACAGCTTCGTCGCCGCGACCGGGGTAGAAGTGCCTTATGTATTCGGCCCGCGGCGTGATGGCGACCTGACGCGCTGCTGGGCTAATGCGGATAAGGCTGCGCGTGTGCTGGGCTGGCGTGCTGAGCGCACGCTGGAGCAGATGTGCCGCGACAGTTGGACTTTCGTCTGCAAGACCCGCGCCTGATCGTTCTGTCAAAACAACAGGACATGCCACACAGAATGGTGGCATGTCCTGCTTCTTTTATTCCATCAGCAATGCGCGATGATAGACCTTCTTGCCCTTGCGGAGCTTTATGCCCTCCAAAAGCTGCGCCTGCGTAAAGCTCTGGTCAATCGAGGCGACCTTCTCGTCATTGGCGAACACGCCGCCCTGCTGCACAAGCCGTCTGGCCTCAGATTTGGTCGGCGCCAGCTTGCAGGCCAGCATCAGGTCAAGAATTCCGATTTGACCATCCGTGAGCTGAGCGGGGCTGAGCTCTGTCGTCGGCATACTGGCCGCATCACCGCCACCGGCGAAAAGTGCCTTCGCCGCCGCCTTTGCCTTCTCTGCCTCCTCGTCACCATGCACCATGCGGGTCAGCTCATAGGCCAGAATCTCCTTGGCCTCATTGATTCTGCCATCCTTCCAGGTATCCATCTCATCAATCTGCTCCAGGGGCAGGAAGGTCAGCATACGAATGCACTTCATTACGTCTGCGTCAGCAACATTGCGCCAATACTGATAGAAATCATAGGGGGAAGTCTTGTTGGGATCCAGCCAGACCGCATTCCCGGCTGTTTTGCCCATCTTCTTTCCCTGAGAATCGGTCAGAAGTGTGATGGTCATCGCGTGTGCATCCTTGCCCAGCTTGCGGCGAATCAGCTCCGTGCCGCCCAGCATATTGCTCCACTGATCGTCACCGCCAAATTCCATATTGCAGCCATAGTTGCGGAAAAGGTAGTAGAAATCGTAGGAC
>CAYXIN010000078.1:0-6541 GCA_964465395.1 uncultured Oscillospiraceae bacterium
GTGATGGCGCGCTTGAACTGGCGCATGATAACCTCCGGCGGGTCCATCAGCAGCACGCGTCCGGTGTCCTCATTCTCGGATTTGGACATCTTGGCCGTGGGATTGGTCAGGCTCATGATGCGCGCGCCGACCTTCGGCACGAAGGGCTCCGGCACCTTAAAGACCTCGCCATAGACGCCGTTGAAGCGGCGGGCGATGGCGTGGCAAAGCTCGACATGCTGCTTCTGATCCTCGCCCACGGGCACCAGATCCGGCTGATAGAGCAGGATGTCGGCCGCCATCAGGCTGGGATAGGTGAACAGGCCGCCGTTGATATTGTCGGCATTTTTCGCGGACTTATCCTTAAACTGCGTCATGCGGCTGAGCTCACCGAACATCGCGTAGCAGTTGAGCACCCAGCCCAGCTCCACGTGCTGGCGGACATGGCTCTGGATGAACAGGGTATTTTTCTGCGGATCAAGGCCGCAGGCGATATACTGCGCAAGCTGCTCCAGCGTGCGGCGGCGCAGATCGGCGGGGTTCTGCCGCACCGTGATGGCGTGGAGGTCAGCCATGAAGTAGAAGCAGTCGTAGCTGTCGGCGCGCTCGGCCCAGTTTTTCACAGCACCCAGATAAGATCCCAGTGTCAGATCACCGGAGGGCTTGATGCCGGAAAGCATCCGCTTTTTGGGAGCCGCTGTCGTTTCGCACATAAAAAAACACGCCTTTCCTTGTTTTTGTGTATATCTCAAATTATTCTACCACAGTATTTTCCAATACGCAAGCAGAAAATCGCCGCCGTCAGGCGGCGCGGCGCGGGAAGGAAATTTTTCATTATTTTACGGAAATTGCATGATCTGCTGCAATTTTCGCCACAATATTTAGTATAGGTATAAGGCTTGTTTTTTTCTGGCCTTTATGGTATAATTAACGTGAATAAGTATGATGGAAAGGAGTCGGCTCATGTATTCCAATGCCTATGTTTGGTCACGCGTCCTGTCCTATCTGGAGCAGCACACCACGGCCGTGGCCGTGGCCTCCTTCTTCGATGATGCGGAGGTCGCTGACCTGACGGAGAACCGACTGGTGCTCTATTCTCCCTCCCCCTTCCGCAAGGATGTGATTCTCAGCCGCTATGCCGAGCTGATCCGCGAGGCCATGCGGGAGCTGTTTCAGGTTGAGGTGGAGCTTGTCGTCCTCGATGAGGACGAGTTGCCGCAGTTCACCCGCGAAAAGCGCCGCCGCACCTTTGTTGAGTTTAATTCGCAGTATACCTTTCAGACCTTCGTCGTCGGTTCCTCCAATCAGCATGCCTTTTCCGCTGCCGAGGCCGTGGCGGAGGAGCGCACGCTTGCCTATAATCCGCTGTTTATCTATGGCCAGTCCGGTCTGGGCAAAACCCACCTGCTCTACGCCATCGCCAACCGCGTGCAGCAGCGCCACCCGGAATACAACATCGTCTATATCCGCGGCGAGCAGTTCATCAATGAGTTCATTGAGGCCGTCCGCAGCGGCAAAAACTATGAATTCAAGGATAAATACCGCAACGCGGACCTTTTCCTGATCGATGACATTCAGTTCATCGCCGGTAAAGACGCCACGCAGGAGGAATTCTTCCATACCTTCAACACGCTCTATGAGAACAAGCGCCAGATCGTTCTGACCTCCGACCGCGTGCCCAGTGACATGCTGCGTCTGGAGGATCGCCTGCGCACACGCTTCGAGTGGGGCCTGATCGTCGATATCCAGCCGCCGGATTATGAGACGCGCTGGGCCATCATCAAAAACAAATCTCTCTCCCTGGGCTTCGAGCTCAGCGAGGAGGTCACCAGCTTCATCGCGGAGAACATCACCAACAACGTCCGCCAGATTGAGGGCACCGTCAACCGCATCAAGGCCTACCACGACCTGACCGGTATGCCGATGGACATTGAGAATGTCTCGCGCACCATCAAGGACATGTATAAGGGCAAAGCGCAGACCGTCCCCACGCCGGAGCTGATTATCAGCGAGGTCTGCCGCTTCTATTCCATTGAGGAAAGCGTGCTGCGCAGCAACCAGCGCAGCAAGGGCGCAGCCGAGGCGCGCCAGGTCGCGATGTACCTCATCCGTAAGATGACCAATCTCTCGCTGCCCGACATCGCCAAGGAATTCGGCAAGAATCACACCACCGTGCTCTACTCCATCCGCCGCGTGGAGGAGGATCTGGGCAACACCTCCAATGGCCTTCAGGACAACGTGCGCGACATCATGGCCAACATCAATTCGCGCCTGTAAGCAGACCGCAGCGTAAGGACTGCCTCTCTTTTTTTGGCCGCAAAATTTTGAACAGGGCTTGTCAAATGTGCAGACAGTTGCCTGTGCAAAGCGCGGCGGCGCTGTTTTTTCCAAAGCGGCTGTGCAAAACGTAATTTTTTCTGCACAGGCGGCTGTGTACTCGCAGCCCTTGCAAATACTGGGTTTTCGCGGGTTTTGCACATTCATTTTCCCTACTGACACTTACTACTGCCTTTTATCCTTCCTTCCTATTATAAGAGAGAAATGAGGTTTTCGAAATGAAGTTTACCTGTGAAAAAGCCCTCCTCGTCTCCGCTATCTCGCGCGCCTCGCGCACCGTGGCGCAGAAAAGCTCCATAAGCTGCTTGGAGGGCATCCTTCTGCAGGCCGGCCTGGGCGTCCGGCTCACCGGCTTCAACCTCGAGACGGGCATCACCGTCAAGCTCGGCGCGGCCGTGACGGAGGCCGGCTCCTGCGTCATGCCGGCGCGCCTTTTCTTCGATATCGTGCGCAAAATGCCGGATGAGGAAGTGACCGTTACCGTCGATGATAAGTTACAGGTCTCCATCCGCGGCGGCGGCGCGCATTTCCGCATCACCGCCATTGACGCGGAGGATTATCCCGAGCTGCCGGACGTCAACAGCGACCGCGGCATCTCCATCCCGCAGAGCACGCTGCGCGAACTGATCGGCGGGACGATTTTCTCCGTTTCGGAGAATCAGTCCAGACCCATTCACACCGGCTGCCGCATTGAGGTCAATGACGAGACCATCACCATGGTGGCCGTGGACAGCTTCCGCCTGGCCCGCCGCACCTGGCACAGCCCCGAGCCCATCGGCCGGGAGCTGAAATTTGTCGTGCCCGCGACCGGTTTGCGCGAGGTTGAGAAGCTGCTCAACGACACCGACGAGAACGCGGTCTTTACCCTGGGCAGCAAGCATATCACCTTTGATATTGGTGACGCAACGCTGGTCTGCCGCGTGCTTGAGGGCGAGTTCATCGACTGGCGGCGCGTGGTGCCCTCCAATTGCGAGACGATTCTGACCGCGCGCGTGGCGGATCTGACCTCCTCGATTGAGCGCGTGAGCCTGATCGTCTCCGAGAAGGTCAAGAGCCCCGTGCGCTGCATCTTCGGGGATCAGCTTGCCGATTTCCGCACGAGCAACACCCTCGGCAGCGCGCATGACACCTGCCCCATCGCCGGAAACGGCGGGGAGCTGGAGATCGGCTTCAACTGCCGGTATCTGCTCGACGCGCTGCGCGCCGTCCCCACGGAGGAGGTCACGCTGGAGCTGCAAAACGGGCTGAGCCCTATCGTGTTCACGCCCGTGGATGATAAGAAGGATTTTGCGTACATGGTGCTGCCCGTGCGCCTGCGCTGAGGAGAGATGTTTTTATGAAGGTTCAGGTCAAGCGCGTCAGCGCTGCGGAGGAAATCTCCATCACAACCGAATTTATCAAGCTTGAGAGCTTTCTGAAGCTGGCCAATGCCGTCGAGTCCGGCGGCATGGCCAAGCTCGTGATCCAGAATGGCGACGTGCTCGTCAATGGAGAGGTCTGCACCATGCGCGGCAAAAAGCTGCGCGAGGGCGACAGCGTCCGCTTTAACGGACAAAGCTATAAAATCCGCAATGCAGATTGATGCGCTCCGTCTGCGCGACTTTCGGAACTATGCGGAGACGGAGGCGCATTTTGTGCCGGGGGTGAATCTCATCGTTGGCAGCAATGCCAATGGAAAAACCAATCTTCTGGAGGCAATCTCCTACCTCTCCACCGCGCGGGCCTTCCGCACGCGCCGGGAGCAGGAGCTCATCCGCTTCGGGGCGGATTTTGCCGAGCTGTGCGCCGACGTGACCTCCATGGAGCGGCAGCAAAGCCTGCGCGCCCTGCTTTTTTCCGGGCGGCGGCCGCGCCAGCTCTGGCTCAACGGGGTGAAGCAGAAAACCGCCGCGGATCTTGTCGGCGTGCTGCCGACGGTGCTGTTCTGCCCGGAAGATCTGCTGGTGCTGAAAAAGGGCGCCGCGCCCCGGCGCCGCCTGCTCGACAGCGTCATTTCGCAGCTCCGCCCCAATTATGACAGCGCGCTGCGCGAATACCAGCGGCTTCTGGAGCAGAAATCCGCGCTGCTGCGCGACGCGCGCGAATTTCCGCAGATGCTTGCCGTGCTGCCGGACTATAATCTCCGCATGGTGCAGGTGGGTGCGCTGCTAATTTCCTACCGCGCGCGCTTTCTGCTGGCGCTGAATGAGGCCGCCGCTGCCTTCCACCGCGATTTTTCCGGCGACCGCGAGACGCTGGAGCTGCGCTATCAGACCGTTTCCACGGTCAGCGACCCCTTCGCGCCGGTGGAGCTGCTGCGCCAGCAGCTTGAGGCCCATCAGCAGAGCCACGCCCGCGCCGAGCGCGAGAGCGGGCAGTGTCTCTCCGGCCCGCATAAGGATGATTTTGAGGCGCTGCTCAATGGTCTGCCCATGGCGCAGTTTGCCTCCCAGGGCCAGACGCGCACGGCAACAATCTCCATCAAGCTGGCTGAGGCCGCGCTGCTGCGGCGCGAGCTAGGGGAGGAGCCTGTGCTGCTTCTGGACGACGTGCTGTCCGAGCTGGATGCCGGGCGGCAGGATTTTGTGCTGCATCAGCTCCGCCAGGGGCAGGTGTTCATCACCTGCTGCGAGACAGACCGCTGGACGGCACTGGGACAAACCCTGTATATTGAAAACGGACAGGTGAGGACATGAGCACCCGGCCTTCCGCGTGAGACGCATTTTATGACAAGGAGGACACAGCATGTCCGAAGAATTGATGAATACCAGCGTGGAGCAGGAATATGACGCCTCGCAGATTCAGGTGCTTGAGGGCCTTGAGGCCGTGCGCAAGCGCCCGGGTATGTACATCGGCTCCACCTCCGCAAGCGGCCTGCACCATCTGGTCTATGAGATCGTGGATAACTCCATCGACGAGGCGCTGGCCGGCTTCTGCAAGCATATCACCGTCACCATCAACCCCGGCAACACCGTCACCGTCATGGATGACGGACGCGGCATCCCCGTGGATATTCAGGCCCAGACCGGCAAGCCCGCGCTGGAGGTCGTTTTCACCGTGCTCCATGCGGGCGGCAAATTCGGCGGCGGCGGCTACAAGGTTTCCGGCGGTCTGCATGGCGTGGGCGCGTCTGTCGTCAACGCGCTGTCGGAGTGGCTGACGGTCGAGGTTCACAAGGACGGGAAGATTCACCAGATGCAATTCTCCCGCGGCCATATTACCCAGGAAATGCGCGTCATCGGCAGCACCGACCGCCACGGCACCACCGTGACCTTCAAGCCGGATGCCGAGATTTTCGATACGCTGGAATATGACTATGAAATCCTGCACGCGCGGATGCGGGAGCAGGCCTTCCTCAACGGCGGCCTGCATATCACCATCACCGATGCGCGCAGTCCGGAGGGCAACAGCGACGCCATGTGCTATGCCGGTGGCATCCGCGAGTTCGTCCAGTGGCATAACCGCCACAAGACGCCCCTGCATTCCGAGGTCATCTATATGTCCGGCATGAAGAATGACGCGCAGGCGGAAATTGCGCTGCAATATAACGATTCCTTTAACGAGACGATGGTCTCCTTCGCCAACAACATCCACACGCCGGAGGGCGGTATGCACGAGACGGGCTTCAAAACTGCGCTGACGCGCGTGATGAATGCCTATGGCCAGAAAATCGGCGTCATGAAAACGGACGACGACAAGGTCTCCGGCGAGGACTGCCGCGAGGGTCTGACCGCCGTGATCTCCGTGAAGCTGACCGATGCTCAGTTTGAGGGCCAGACCAAGGCCAAGCTTGGCAACGCCTACATCCGCACGCTGGTCGATGGGCTGGTGACCAGTCAGCTCACCGAATATTTTGAGGAGCATCCCGCCGTTGCGCGCATCATTCTGGAAAAGGCCATGACCGCCAACCGCGCCCGCGAAGCCGCGCGCAAGGCGCGTGAGCAGATTCGCCGCAAGACGGCGCTCGGCGGCGGTGGTATGCCCGACAAGCTCCGCGACTGCAACGAAACGGATCCCGCCCTGACGGAAATCTACATCGTCGAGGGCGACTCGGCCGGCGGCTCTGCCACACAGGGGCGCGACTCCCGCTTCCAGGCGATTCTGCCGCTGTGGGGCAAGATGCTCAACGTCGAAAAGGTGCGCGAGGACAAGGTCATCGGCAACGACAAGCTTCAGCCGGTTATCACCGCCCTGGGCGCGGGCATCGGTGAGGAATTCCATCTGGAAAAGCTGCGCTATCATAAAA
>CAYXIN010000079.1:0-6468 GCA_964465395.1 uncultured Oscillospiraceae bacterium
AACGAGCCCATGACCAGCATTGCCGGCGACTATGAGTACATCTTCATCGACGGCATCGGCACGGAGGAAGATTTCGCTGCCCTGGACGGTGCGCTCGAGGGCAAGGTGGCCTTCTGCTTCCGCGGCACGACCTCCTTCTTCCAGAAGGCTGAGAACGCCGTCAAGTATGGCGCCATTGCAACGGTCGTCTGCAACAACCAGTCCGGCACCCTCAACATGGACCTGACGGACTACAAGCACACGGAGCCTGTCGTCTCCATTATGCTCTCCGAGGCAAACGCCATCCGTGAGGCCTCCACGCCTGTGACGGACGAGAATGGCAACGTGCTCTACTACACCGGCGAAATCACCATCAGCGCAGTTCCCGGCTCGGTGATTTCTGACGGCGAGTATTATACCATCAGTGACTTCTCCTCCTGGGGCGTTCCCGGCTCCCTGACCCTGAAGCCCGAAATCATCACCCCCGGCGGCAATATCTACTCCGTCGATGGCGAGACCAAGGGCGGCAAGGCCTATGTCAGCATGTCCGGTACCTCCATGGCTGCGCCGCAGGCTGCCGGTATGGCTGCCGTTGTTGCGCAGTATGTCAAGGAGAATGGTCTGGAGTCCAGAACCGATCTGACCCTGCGCGGTCTGGCGCAGAGCCTCCTGATGTCCACCGCAGTGCCGATGTACGAGGCTGAGGGCCGCTACTTCCCGGTGCTTCGTCAGGGCGCGGGCCTTGCCAACATTGGTGCTGCTGTTGAGGCACGCTCCTATGTCGTGATGGGCGAGGACGCCACACAGTCCTGGGCAGACGGCAAGGTGAAGGCAGAGCTTGGCGAGGATGCCGAGCGCGAGGGTGTCTACAGCTTCAGCTTCACACTCCACAACCTGACGGACGAGGAGCAGACCTACGAGGTCTATGCCGATCTGTTTACGCAGGCGCTCTTCACCAACGGCGGCTACACCTACATGGACAAGGCAACCACGATGCTGCAGGCGATTGCCACCTGGACGGCAGACGGCCAGACGGTGGAGCCGGTTGACGGCATCGAGCTGTACGACTTCAATGCAGACGGCAAGATCGACATCAATGATGTGCTGCTGGTTCTGGACTATGCAGTGGACAACAGCGTTGTCCTCAACGGCCCGGAATACGCCGACCTGAACGGCGACGGCACGATCGGCACCTATGACGCATATCTGCTGCTGCAAAAGATCAACAGTGCTTATGTTTATCTGCCCGCCGGTGGCGAGGTTGAGGTCAGCGTTTCTCTGGCTCTGACCGAAGCGCAGAAGGAAGCACTGGAGCAGGATCCCTGCGGCGCTTACATTGAGGGCTATGTCTACACCAGAGAGACCGCAACCGACGAGGGTGTTGCAGGCACGACGCACTCCATCCCGGTTCTGGGCTACTATGGAAGCTGGACTGAGCCGTCTATGTATGATAAGGGCAGCTTCATCGACCGTCTCTATGGCGACACCACGCCTACCTATGTTTCTGGCAGAGTTGAGAATTACCTGACGCTCAAGCGCGCGGACAACGCCGCTGTTTATACCCACACCGGCAACCCCTATGTGGTCGAGGACAGCAATCCCGTTGACCGTTACGCCATGAATCCCAACGCGCAGTTCTATCAGATGCACTTTGCAACCATCCGCAATGCGGGCGCGTATACCTTCGTTGCGCAGGATGAAAGCGGCAAGGTCGTTTATATGTATGCTCCGTCGGCAAATCTGTCTGGCGCATACTATCACGTCAATGGCCAGTCCTGGCAGAACACCGGCTGGATCAGCACCTTCAACGTTTCCCCGGCGAGAATGGGCTTCCAGGAGGGCGACACGGTCACCTGGTCCGCTGTCATGATCCCCGAGTATTATGCGCAGGAAGGCGCGCTGAACTCTGATCGCGTGAAGTACCTGGTTGAGAACGATCTGCTGGGCGATGGCGCCTACCAGAGCTACACCTTCGAGCTGGATGCCACCGCGCCCGAGGCGCTGCACATCTATCAGGACCTCCAGAATGGCGACATCGTCGTTGAGTGCAAGGACAACAACTACGTCGCAGTTGTTCAGGTGCAAACCCTGAATGGCCGCGTGCTGGCTGAGGCAATTCCGGAGAAGGCGGAGCGCGGCCAGAGCAGCTTTGCCCGCATCGACATGAGCGATGTCAAGGTCGGCACTGAGGCGATCATTCTTGTTGGCGACTATGCAATGAATGAGAGCGCCTACGTCGTTGAGATCAACGGTGAGCCTGTTGACTACACCGGTCAGATTTTCGGCTTCACCGCAAGCAGCTATCGCGGCGGCGGTCTGCGCTGGGTCAACATCATCCCCGAGGATCTCTGGTACTACGACAACAACACCTATGATGGCATTGAGAATATGCAGATGGTTGATATGTCGGTCAGCGCTGCAGAGTACATCGATGGCTTTGTCTACATGGCGGCTGACGACGGCTACTTCTATGTTGCGCAGCACGATATGTGGCTGGATGCTACCCGTGCCTCCCGCTGGGATAAAACGGTCGGTGGTGTCAGAGACATGGCCTTCGATTACAAGACTAAGACCATGTATGTGCTCGACAACAGCAATACCATCTATGAGATGGATATCAACACCACGGAGCTGACCAAGATCGGCACCGTTTCCATTGCGCCGAACCGCATCAATGACAGCACCTACAGCAGACAGATTTGCACCATGACCATTGACGATGACTCTAATTTCTACGTCGCCAACTGGGGCGGTGACACGATGACCTATCTGCACACCTTCACACTGGATGATTTTGTCGATGGCAAGATCACCAACCTCGAGCCGATTGCCCATGGCAGAGACGAGCTCATTGGCTGCCCGATGAGCCATGGCTCCATGGCATATGACCATGACAACGATGTTATCTATGCAACCGGTGACATCCTTGGTGGCGGTCTCCACGCTTCTATGGCGGTGGTTGATCCGAAGACCGGTATCGGCCAGAAGGTTACCACTGAGAATGGCGGCTATGGCGCCTCCTACGCTTCCCTCACACATCTGAATATCGTCGGCCTGTACCTGGTTCCCTCTCAGCAGGCGAACGCCATTGAGATGACCGATACGCCCAGCAAGATCGAGCTTGACCGTGACACCCTCAGCGGCCTGGTCGGTATGGAGGTTGCGCTGACCTCTTATGTTACCAACTGGAATGTCCGCGACAAGTCCGTCACCTGGATCAGCTCTGACAGCTCTGTCGCAACTGTTACGACCGCCGGCCGTGTTACACTCGTTGGCGTCGGTGAGACGACAATTACCGCAACGACCAATGCAGAGCCGCATCTGTCGGCCTCCTGCGTTGTCACGGTTGAGGAAACCCCCGCTGTCGATCTGACTGCCATGCTGGTCGATGGAAATGGCGATTCTCACTGGATCGATTTCAACACCGCTGATGCAGAGAACTTCACTGTGGTTGCTGACGCGGAAAAGCAGTTCTACAGCGGCACCGAGAACAATGACAATGTCTATGTCCACGATGGCACGCGCATCTACAGCATCAATGCCGACACCTTCGAAACCACTGAGCTGAACGGCGTTTCGACTGACTGGCGCTGGTCTGATGCGGCACCCGCACCGAAGACCTCCCGTGGCTTCGGTCAGATTGTTACGATCTCTGTTCAGGGTACCTACCTTACACTTCTGGATCCCGAGACCGGTCTCATCCCCAAGGCATTTGATATGCGCTCCTACCTTAGTGGCGAAAAGATGGCCGTTATTGCGCACAAGGAAACCGGCACGACCTGGAACTCCGTCTGGAGAGAGCAGATGGAATCCAACACCTATTATGTTGTCACCGACAATGGCGTGCTGATGGAGGTTGTTATCTACGTCCATGAGCACAAGCAGTTTGGTGCAGCCTATGAAGTCAGTTCGAAGGTTCTTGCTGAGCTCGACCTCCCGCTGAATGGTGTTTCCACCGTGGTCGGCAACAGCCAGGCATCCATGGCTTATGACGCAGAGAGCGGCTACCTCTTCCTCGCAGCCTACAGCGGCGGCGCCAGCAGCAAGCTCTATGCGATCAACCCCGTTGACGGCGTTGCACTCGAGATTGATGATTTCGGCACAAACAACTGGCCGGTCGTCTCCCTCTATTCCTTCCAGCGTGCGACCGATCTGACGGTTCGCATTCTGACGAAGAACCGCACGATCTTTGCTGACGCTTACACCACCATGCGTGCGAAGGTCGTCCTGGCTGAGAGCGATGACTCTGTGACCTGGACCTCCTCTGATCCCTCCATCGCGACCGTTGACGCCAACGGCAGAGTCAAGGGTATCTCTGCGGGTACTGTCACCATCACGGCGACTACCGTCGAGACCAATGACAACGGTGAACATGTTTCCGCCGCTACCACTGTGACAGTTAAGCCTCTGACCAAGGTTGATGCAACGGTCAATGCGCAGATTGTCACTGACGACGGCGTGAAGCTGATTACGATTGACGCCAGCACCGGTGACTGGACGACGATCGGCGCGTGCGAGACTGTCCTCGATGCGGCCGGTGGTCACGACGGCGAGGTCGTTGGCATCAATGCCGCGAAGCAGCTTGTCACAATTGATCCCGAGACCCTTAAGGAAACAGTCCATGGCACCTTCGACGAAGGCACAATTATTCGTGACTTTGCAACGATGCCGAAGAACGTGATGGACGTCAGCGATTACTGGACCTACGATCACTATGATGGCGAACCCTTTGGCTTCCCCCTGGCCGTTATGGAAGATAACATTATCTCCATGATTCCGGACTATGAGCATGTTACCGAGAAGGATAGAAAGTATATGTTCTGGGATGCCGGCATTTGGAGTATCGACAATACCATGGCAACGGTCTCCTTCATCGGCCACACCTTCTATGACGAAGGTCACGCTGGTACTCTGGAAGCAAAGCTCTATTACTCCGTCGGCTCGGATGGCCGTCTGCGCGAGTATATTATCGCCCCGATGTGGTATGACTACTACTATGAGCCGGGCGAGTACACCTACGCACTGACTGTCAACACGGTTGGCAACATTGGCGTCACCTTTGAGGATCCCTATGGCATGACCTCCACCTACATCAAGAATGAAACGTGCGAAGGTCTCATGCTGGCCGATACCAACTCCGATGGCGTCGAGCTGTACTGGGTCGATCTCTCCGCGGGTACGGATTATCAGGCAAAGAAGATCTGCACCATCGAGGGCGCAACTGCGATCTCCGGCCTCTACACGCAGGATGACCTGAATGGTACCCTCCTCAATGATGACTACAAGAATCTTTGGGACACGCTTGATGACGATGCGCCTCTGACGCCGTACTTTGCAAACGAGACCCTTGAGCCCATCACTGCGATTGCCGGTCTTCGCAATGAGGATGGCACTGTCGCAGTAGAGAGCAAGATTATCACCACTAAGACGGCTCCCGTTGAGGAGACTGCGGATGTCGAGGATGCACCGATCACGATCGTTGCAGAAGCTGAGACGACCAACGGCCTCTATGTGGTTGAATACGACAGCAGCAAGGTGACCCTCGAGTCCTACACGACCAACGCGCAGCTCAAGAGCATCCGAGAAGAAGACGGCAAGCTGGTCTTCGGCTTCGTCAACGAGACGCCCGCCGCTGCCGGTACAGTGCTGGCTACGCTGAATTTCCAGCGCATCGAGGGTGTTGCCTACGCCGAGGTCACGGTTACGACTGCGGAGTACAACGATACGCTGCCGAATTCCACTGAACTCTTCCCGCTTGGCGAGGAAGAGGAGCCGGTTGACCCGGTTGATCCTCCCGTGGATCCTGTCGATCCTCCCGTGGATCCCGTTGATCCGATCGAGCCCGAGCCCAAGCCCTGCCCCTCCGAGATTTACTCGGATATCGCTGCCACTGCATGGTACCACGAGGCGGTTGACTTTGTCACCGACGCCGGTCTGATGAATGGCATGGGCAATGGCAAGTTCGAGCCCAATGGCACGGTTACCCGCGCAATGGTCGCCACAGTTCTGTGGAGACTCAGCGGATCTCCTGAGGTTGAGAATGCAGCCACCTTCACCGATGTTGTTGCCGGCGCATGGTACGCCGACGCAGTGGCATGGGCTGAGGCAGAGGGCATCATCAACGGCATGAGCGCCACCACCTTCGAGCCGCTGGCCCCGGCAACGCGCGAGCAGATCGCGGTCATGCTGTGGAGAATGGCCGGTGAGCCGGAGACCGAAGCGACTGAGCTGGACTTCGCAGACAGCAACAAGATTGACACCTGGGCAATCGAGGCCATGCGTTATGTGGTCGAGAGCGGTCTGTTTGTTGGCGATGACGCCGGCAAGCTCAACCCGCTGGCCAACATCACCAGAGCCGAGCTTGCGACCATCCTCATGCGTCTGGAGGAAGGCAGCTTCAAGTGTGAGCTGAATCCCTGAGTCCTGAGCGTATAATCGCAGCTTAAACTTCAATTCCCCGCAAAAGCCTCGGCTTTTGCGGGGAATTTT
>CAYXIN010000080.1:0-6368 GCA_964465395.1 uncultured Oscillospiraceae bacterium
CCCTGTTACCGGCTCCGGCGGCATGTTCAAGGGTGAGGTTGCTTACATTGGCGAGGATCTGCTTGCCAAGCCCGACTTCGATCTGAAGGTCGGTGACAAGATCGTCTCTCTCGTCTCTCTGTCCATGACCCCGCTGAAGATCGACCGCATTCTCTCTATTCACAAGGAAATCGACCGCGTGGATATTGTTGGCCAGGCTGTGCTCTTTGAGTCCGCTCTCTATGCCAAGATGCCCGAGGACATGTCCGAGCCTCTGGCTCTGGCCGCTCTCGACGTGGCCGGCGCACCCGCTCAGGCACGCAAGCTGCCCAAGGAGGGTGACAGCGTTCTGATTCTTGGCGCCAACGGCAAGTCCGGCGTTCTCTGCGGCTACGAGGCAATGAAGAAGGTTGGCCCCAACGGTCGCGTAGTTGGTGTTGTCCGTAACCCGAAGCAGGTTCCCGATCTGATGGAGCTGGGCGTTTACACGGATGTGGTCGTAGCCGACTGCACCAAGCCGGTTGACGTGATGGAGGCTGCCCTTGCCGCCAACGATGGCAAGGAGTATGATCTCTCGATCTGCTGCGTCAACATTGAATCCTGCGAAATGTCCGCAATTCTCCCCGTGCATGACGGTGGCAAGGTCTACTTCTTCTCCATGGCTACCTCCTTCACCAAGGCTGCGCTGGGCGCTGAGGGCATCGGCAAGGATGTCGAAATGATTATCGGCAACGGCTACACCAAGAATCATGCACAGATTACGCTGGATGTCCTGCGCGAATCTGAGAAGCTGCGCAAGCTCTTTGACGAGAAATACGTCTGATTTTCCCCAGAAAGGAAGCATTACCGCATGAGAAAGAGCAGAGAAAACGGCCTGTTTCTGGACATTCCGGATGAACAGTGGAATGACTGGCAGTGGCAGGTGCGCAACCGCATCGAGACTCTTGACGAGCTGAAGCAGTATATCACCCTCACCAAAGAGGAGGAGGAGGGTGTTGCCGCGACGCTTGGCAAGCTGCGCATGGCCATTACGCCCTACTATCTCTCCCTGATTGATTTGAATAACCCGCATGACCCGATTCGCAAGCAGGCGATCCCCACCGACGCTGAGCTTGAATTCGCCGCCTATGAGGAGGCAGATCCGCTGCATGAGGATACCGACTCCTCCTGCCCGGGCCTGACCCACCGCTATCCGGACCGCGTTCTGTTCCTCATTACCGATCAGTGCTCGATGTACTGCCGTCACTGCACGCGCCGCCGCTTTGCCGGTCAGCATGACTGCCAGGTTCCCCGTGCGCAGATTGACCGCTGCATTGAGTATATCCGTGAGCACACTGAGGTTCGCGATGTGCTGCTCTCCGGCGGAGACTGCCTCATGGTGTCCGATGAGCTGCTGGAGTACATCATCAGCCGCGTGCGTGAGATTCCCCATGTGGAGATCATCCGTCTTGGCTCCCGTACCCCGGTCGTGATGCCCCAGCGTGTCACCCCCGCCCTGTGCGAGATGCTGAAGAAATATCACCCGGTCTGGCTCAACACGCATTTTAACCACCCGAACGAGATTACCGAAGAGTCCGCGCGCGCCTGCGCTATGCTGGCCGACGCCGGTATCCCCCTCGGCAACCAGAGCGTCCTGCTTGCCGGTGTGAATGACTGCACCCACGTGATGCTCAAGCTGGTCAATGAGCTGGTGCGCATTCGCGTGCGTCCCTATTATATTTACTGCTGCGACCCCTCTCTGGGTCTGAGCCATTTCCGCACCCCCGTCTCGAAGGGTATCGAGATCATTGAGGCACTGCGCGGGCACACCTCCGGCTACTGTGTTCCCACCTTTGTGGTTGACGCACCCGGCGGCGGCGGCAAGACACCTGTCATGCCCAGCTATGTCGTCTCTCAGACGCCGCGCAAGGTAATTCTGCGTAACTTTGAGGGCGTGATTACCACCTACACAGAGCCCGAGCACTATGAGAACAAGTGCTACTGCGACATCTGCACCGGCAAGGCCAAGCCCAGACTGCCCAAGACCGGCGTTGCTGCGCTGGCTGAAGGCATTGAGCAGAAGTATCTCGAGCCCACAACGCTCCTGCGCCGCGACCGCCACAAGCACTGAGCCGAAAAGGAAAGAAAACTATGGAATCTAAGCTGAATCTGAATATGGAACTTGTGGCAAAGGCCCGTGCCAGCGCCGCCAAGGTAGCAGACGATGTGCAGACCTTTATTGATGCGCACACGACCGTGACTGTCGAGCGCGCCGTCTGCCGTCTGCTGGGCATTGACGGCGTCAACGAGATGGACGCGCCGCTGCCCAATATCGTCGTCGATCATTTACAGGAAAAAGGCATTCTCCCCGGTGGCGCCTCCTTCTATATTGGCAACGCCATGGCAGAGCTGGGCCTGACCCCGCAGGAGATCGCGGAGCAGGTCTGTGCCGGTACGCTTGACCTGTCCCGTCTGCCGGTGCACACGCCGGAGGAAATCCGCGCTGCGATCATGCCCGTGGTGAACGCCACCTTGCAGCGCATTGAGCGCAATGTTTCCGCGCGCAATGATTTCCTGGAGGAATTTGGCGACAAGGAAGGCCCCTACCTCTATATCATCGTCGCAACCGGCAATATCTATGAGGATATCATTCAGGCAAAGGCCGGCGCCAAGCAGGGCGCAGATATCATCGCCGTTATCCGCACCACCGGCCAGTCGCTTCTGGACTATGTGCCCTATGGCGCAACCACCGAGGGCTTCGGCGGCACCTATGCCACGCAGGAGAATTTCCGCCTGATGCGCGCCGCGCTGGACGAGGTTGGTCGTGAGCAGGGGCGCTATATCCGCCTGTGCAACTACTGCTCCGGTCTCTGTATGCCGGAGATTGCCGCCATGGGCGCGCTGGAGCGCCTGGATGTCATGCTGAACGATGCGCTTTATGGCATTCTCTTCCGCGACATCAATATGCAGCGCACCATCATCGATCAGTATTTCTCCCGCGTTATCAACGGCTATGCCGGTGTCATCATCAACACCGGTGAGGATAACTATCTGACGACGGACGACGCAATCACCAGCGCACACACGGTTCTTGCCTCGCAGTTCCTCAATGAGGCCTTTGCGCTGCGCGCCGGTATGCGCGAGGAGCAGATGGGTCTGGGTCACGCCTTTGAGATGGATCCCGCTGTCGAAAACACCTTCCTCTATGAACTGGCGCAGGCGCAGATGGCGCGCGAAATTTTCCCGAAGGCTCCGCTGAAATACATGCCGCCCACCAAGTTCATGACCGGCAATATTTTCCGCGGCCATATTCAGGATGCGCTTTTCAACATGGTCTGCATTCTGACAAACCAGAAGCTTCAGCTTCTTGGCATGATGACCGAGGCGATCCACACGCCCTTTATGTCCGACCGTGCGCTCTCCATTGAGAATGCGCAGTACATTTTCCGCACCATGAAGGATCTCGGCGCTGAGCTCACTTATAAGGACGGCGGCATCATTCAGACACGCGCCAATGAGGTGCTCACCAAGGCGACCGACCTTCTGGCCGAAATTGAGGAGCTGGGTCTGTTCACCACGCTGGAGCGCGGCATTTTTGCCGACGTCAAGCGCCCGAAGGACGGCGGTAAGGGTCTCAATGGTGTCGTTGTCAAGGACAGCATCTATTTCAATCCCTTCATTGATCTGATGAAAGGCAAGGTGGCTGCACAATGAGTTCCGGACTGTACAACACCCATAAGAATAACTTTGATACAACCCTCGATCTGACCCGTCTCAAGCCCTATGGTGACACAATGAACGACGGCAAGGTGCAGCTCAGCTTCACGCTCCCCGTGCGTAACGACGAGCGTGGCGATGAGGCCGCGCGCCAGATTGCAAAGAAAATGGGCCTTGAGGAGCCCAATGTTGCCTTCCATCAGGCCTTGGATGCGGAGTTCACCTTCTACGTTGTCTATGGTAGCTGCGTTCATACCGTCAACTATCAGGATATCCATGTGCTGACTGTTGAATCGGATGTGATGACCATGGAGGAGACGAACGAGTATATTCAAAAGCACATTGGCCGCAAGGTCGTGATGGTCGGCGCATCCACCGGCACCGACGCACACACGGTCGGCATTGACGCCATCATGAACCGCAAGGGATTCGCCGGACACTATGGCGTGGAGCGCTACGAGATGATTGAGGCATACAACCTCGGCAGTCAGGTACCCAATGAGGAGTTTGTCCGCAAGGCTGTTGAGCTGAATGCTGACGCGCTGCTCGTCTCTCAGACTGTCACGCAGAAGGATATTCATATCCAAAACCTGACCGAGCTGATTGAGTTGCTGGAGGCCGAGGGTCTGCGCGACCGATTTGTGGTGGTTTGTGGTGGCCCGCGCATTACTCATGAGCTGGCCAAGGAGCTGGGCTTTGACGCAGGCTTTGGTGCAGGAAAATATGGCGACGATGTTGCCAGCTTTGTCGTCACCGAAATGGTACGACGCGGCATGAAATAAGAGATCATAATTAGGAGTTTATTGAATGAAGGACAAGTTTATCTCCGTCAAAGAAGCTGCTGCCCTGGTAAAAGACGGCGACTTTGTGATGGTCGGCGGCTTTCTGGGGCATGGTACCCCTCACGCCATTATCGACGCGCTGGCAGAGAGCGATGTCAAAGACCTGACTGTGGCCTGCAATGACACCGGCTTCCCCGATGGCGCCGAAAAGCACGGGCATCGCGGCGTCAGTGAACTGGTTGCCCGCCGTAAAATCAAAAAGCTCTATGTCTCTCACATCGGCACCAATCCCGAAACCGGAAAGCAGATGAGCGAGGGCACGCTTGATGTCGAGCTGATTCCGCAGGGAACGCTTGCGGAGCGAATCCGCTGCGGCGGCCATGGACTGGGCGGCATTCTCACGCCTACCGGCGTGGGCACCGAGGTTGCAGAGGGCAAGCAGGTAATTCATGTCAACGGTCGCGATTATCTGCTTGAGCACCCGCTCAAGGGCGATGTCTGCCTGATCCGCGGCTCGATCGTGGACAAGCTCGGAAATATTTATTACAAGGGCACTACCCGCAATTTCTGCCCCCTGATGGCCAAGGCCTGCAAAACCGTCATCGTTGAGGCAGAGCAGGTTGTCGAGCCCGGCGAGATTCCGCCGGAGCATGTCATGACACCCTTTGTTGTGGTGGACTATATTGTGAGAGGAGACGCGGAATAATGGAAGATGCAAAAGTCGTGATTGCCCGCCGCGCAGCCCATTTTCTTCATGATGGCGATGTGGTAAATCTTGGCATCGGCGCACCTGAGCTTGTTGCCAATTATCTGCCCGAAGGAATCCACGTTGTCTTCCAGTCCGAGAACGGCATCATTGGTATGGGTGCCGTGGCCGGTGAAGCACACGAGGACATCAACGTCTCCAACGCCGGTGGCAAATATGTCACCACTATTCCCGGCGCCATGTTCTTCGACTCGGCCACTTCCTTCGGCCTGATCCGTGGTGGCCATGTGGATGCAACAATTCTTGGCGCATTGCAGGTAGATGAGGAAGGCTCTCTTGCCTCTCATATCATTCCGGGCAAAATGGTTCCCGGCATGGGTGGCGCAATGGATCTGGTTTCCGGCACCGATAATGTGATTGTCATCACAACCCACACGGACAAGAAGGGAAATTCAAAGATTCTTCCCAAATGCACCCTTCCCCTGACCGCCTATAAGCGCGTCAAGTGGATCATCACGGAGCTGGCCGTCATCGAATCCACTCCCGACGGACTCGTGCTGCGCGAGGTCAATGTCGAGAGCAGCGTGGAGGAGATTCTCTCCAAGACCGATGCACATCTAATTGTTCCGGATCAGCTCGGTTCGTTCCGTTAATCAGCTTTCAGCCGAAGTTCGCATTCGTGGACTTCGGCTGACTACATCTATGAAGACATTTCACACATCGTCCCCGCAGATTTCCTGATAAAGTTCTTGCTTTTTCTTGGTCATTATGCTATACTGAGATTGTTAAATTTTGTGCATTATCACAAATTATCAGAACTGGGAGGTTAGATATCCTATGGAAAACAAAGCTCTGATCGGCGCAGCCGTCATTGGCCAGTCCGGCGGACCCTCTGCCGTAATCAACGCCAGCGCCTACGGCGTGATTAAAACCGCTCTGGAGTCCGACTGCATCACCCGCGTCTACGGTGCCCAGAATGGTATTATGGGTGTTCTGAATGATCGGCTGATGGTCATGGACGAGGAGGATCCGGATGAACTGAGCCGTCTGCTGCACACCCCATCCTCTGCCCTTGGCTCCTGCCGCTATAAAATTGCCGACCCTGAGGTGGACGACACCGACTATAATCGTATTCTTGAGGTTTTCCGCAAGCACAACATCCGTTATTTCTTCTATAACGGCGGCAACGACTCAATGGATACCTG
>CAYXIN010000081.1:0-6251 GCA_964465395.1 uncultured Oscillospiraceae bacterium
CATCAGTGCATACCGGTAGCGGCAGGGCTGGGCGCAGGCGCCGCGGTTGCTGTCGCGGCCGGTCATATAATTGGACAAGAGGCAGCGCCCGGAGTAGGAAACACACATCGCGCCATGGCCAAAGGTCTCCAGCTCCAGCTCCGGCGGCGTCTCGCGGCGGATACGGCGCAGCTCCGCAAGCGACAGCTCCCGCGCCAGCACGACCCGCTGCGCGCCCAGCTCAAACCAGGCCGTCGCGCAGGCGGCATTGGCCACGCTGACCTGCGTGGAGATATGGCGCTGGCAGTTGGGCGCATAGCGCTGCGCCATGCGGAACACGCCAAGATCCGCAAGAATCAGCGCGTCCACGCCGCAGTCGTTGAGCAGTTCCAGATGAGCGGGAAGCGCCCCCAGCTCGTCGCCGCGCGGCATGGTGTTGACCGTGACGTGTACCTTGACGCCATGCGCATGGGCATAGCGCACGGCCTCCGGCAGCTCCTCGGGACTGAAATTGCCCGCGAAGGAGCGCATACCAAAGCTGGTGCCGGCCAGATAGACGGCGTCGGCGCCATAGAGAACGGCCATTTTCAGCCGCTCCATATCCCCTGCGGGGGCAAGAAGCTCCAGTTTATTCCGCATTGCTCTGCTCCTGAAGGAAGCGCTGATGCTCGTCGTAGGTCGCGGAGAAATGGTGCAGACCGGTCGCGGTATTCAGCGCGTAGTAATAATAGCCGGTGTCGGCGGGATAAAGCGCCGCGGTGAGACTCGACAGGCCGGGGTTGGAAATCGGGCCAATCGGCAGACCGGGGTTGAGATAGGTGTTGTAGGGGCTGTCCACCTGCGTGTCCTCATAGCTGACGCTGCCGTTCACGCCGCCAAGGGCATAGACGACCGTCCCGTCGATTTGCAGACAGGGGAAGCTGCCGGGGTTACAGAGCCGGTTATAAATAACGGAGGCAATCGTGGTGCTTTCCTCCGCGCCGGCGCTCTCCTTCTCGATCATGGAGGCGACGATCAGAACGTCGTAGACATCCAGCGCGTGCTCTGCGATATAGGCATCGTCATAGCCTCTGGCGCGCAGGCGCTCAGCCAGCAGCGCGTTCATCTCCTCCAGGCGCACCAGCGTATCCTCGGTGAATTTCACGGAGAAGTTGCTCAGCAGCTTGTTCAGCACACGCTCCGGGTCATCGTTTTCATAGAAGTCATAGGTGTCGGGGAACAGGAAGCCCTCCAGCCGGTTTTCGCCGCTGGCGCTGATGTCCTCGAGGAACCAGTAGTCAAAGCTGGCCGAGGCCGCACACTGCGCAAGCTCCTGGGCGGTGCAGACATTGTTCTTCTCCATCAGCGCGAAAATCTGCGCGCAGGTGTAGCCCTCCGGGATCATCACGCGGACGGTCGTGCGGTTGGCGCTGTTGGCCGCCATGCCGTTGACCAGCGCATGATAGTCATAGTTATAATAGATCTCGTAGGTGCCGGGATCCATGTCCTCCATGGAGTCGGTGAATTTGCAGTAGAATTTGAACAGCCAGGGATACTGAATCACGCCCTTGTCCTTGAGCATCTGGGCGATGCTGTCCACGGTGTCCTCATCGCGGACGGTTACGGTCAGCGCCTCATCCGAGCGGCCGAAGGCCAGAAAATCGGTCGCGCATTCCCAGAGGCCATAGCCCAGTCCGACCGCAATCAGCGCCGTGAGCACCAGATAGAGCAGCACCTTCACAAACAGCGGCACCAGACGCCGCCGCGCGCGACCCTTCGGCTTGCGCAGGGCGGGGCGCTCCTCCTCCGGCAGTTCCTCGGGCAATTCGTCCGTCTCGTCCTCAGCGGGTAGCTCGTCATAAGCGCCGTAGTCATCAAAGGCCGCGCCGAAATCAGGGATAAATTCCTCCTCAGGCGCAGGGCATTCAGTCTCCGGCGTGGCCGGGGCGTCCCTGCGATCCAGCTCGTCCAACTGCTGACGCGTCTGGGCAATCAGCTCATCGATGGACTGGCCGTCCGGATCGGAGCCGGGATAAAACAGATCAGACATGCGTTCCTCCTTGATAGAAAATCTCCTGCGCCACGGCGCGCGCGGCATCCTCGCCGCGCAACGCGGCAATCAGCGCCAGGGCGAAGTCAAAGGCGGTTCCGGCGGCCTTGCCGGTGATGAGTCTGCCATCGGTGACTGCGCCATCTGCGCAGAGCAGGGCGCTGCCCATGGCGGCCTCCATGCCGGGATAGCAGACCGCACGCTTGCCTTCGGTCAGGCCCAGCTCAGCCAGCAGCGTGGGCGCGGCGCAGATTGCGGCAAGCAGACCGCCGCGCGCAGCCACCGTCCGGATGAGCTCCAGCGCGGCGGGACAGGCGCGCAGCGCGCGCACCCCGCCCAGTCCGCCGGGCAGGATCAGCATTTCGGCGGAGGCAGGCTCCACCTCGGCCAGGGTGCAGTCCGCCGTCAGGCAGATGCCGTGGCCGCCGGTGACGGACAGGCCATCCAGCCCGACCAGACGCAGCGCCACACCCGCGCGGCGCAGCAGATCGCAGGGAATGATGGCCTCGGCCTCCTCGAAGCCGTTGCCAAGCAAGAGATATACCATAGTCATTCCTCCAGACAGGTCAAAACCTGCGCATAGATTTCATTGTGGATGTCCTCCACGCTGCGCATGGCGCCGTCGCGGTCGCAGTGAATCAGCCGCCAGCCATAGTAGGCCGCCGCCTCCAGACCGGTCGCGCGGCACAGGCGCAGGTAATCGGGGTCCTTCTCGTGAATATCCGCCTGCGTGTGGGTAGCCGCCTCACGCTGGCGCATGAGCCGCTCGGTCAGCTCCGTCGGGACATCCAGATAAAGGACGAGATCGGGCACGGGAAGTTCCAGCTTTTCATATTCAAACTCATAGAGCCAGCGAAAAAAATCGTTTCGGCGCGCCGGGGGCTCCTTGGACGCCTGATGGACGGCGTTGGAGGTGGTGTAACGGTCGCAAAGCAGCAGCCCGCCCTGGCGGTAATAATCACCCCAGACGCGCTGATAGGCGGCGTAACGATCGACCGCATAAAAGGTCGAGGCAGCGTAGGCATTGACCGCGGCGGGATTGCTGCCAAAGGCACCGCCCAGGTACATCCGGATGAGCGCGGATGAGGGCTCGCTGTACTGCGGGAAGACCGTCGTGCGGAAGGGCACGCCCTCCCTCTCAAGCCGCTGCGTCAGCAGACGGAATTGCGTGGACTTGCCGGAGCCATCCGTCCCCTCGAATACAATCAGCTTTCCCATGCGGGGCCTCCTTTCATACGCAGCTTCAGCGCGGCGAAAAGATATTTGGGCAGCCGCAGCATCCGCCCCAGGCGGCTGGGCTGCCGGAGCAGGCGGTAGAGCCACTCAAGCTGCAAGCGGATCATCCAGCGCGGCGCACGCCGGACGGTACCGGCAAGCACGTCGAGCGTGCCGCCCAGACCGATGAGCAGCTTTGCCCCCAGCGCGGCGCAATGGCGCTGCATGAATTCCTCCTGCTTGGGGGAGCCGAGGCAGACGAACACCACATCCGGCGCCGCCGCCTGAACGCGGGCGACAACCGCCGCCTCATCCTGAAAATAGCCGTCGGACAGGCCGCAGATTTGCAGCGTGGGGTGCACCCTGCGGATATTCTCCGCCGCCAGCTCCGCCACGCCGGGCTTGCCACCCAGCAGATAGAGACGGCCACCCTGCGCCTCCAGCAGACCAAGAAGCTGCTGGGCAAAGTCCACGCCTGCAACCTTCTGCTTCAGCGGCGTGCGCAGGAGCCGGGAGGCCAGTACCACACCGGCGCCGTCGGGCAGCACCAGTCCCGCGCCATTGAGCAGCGCGCAGAAAGCGGGATCGTTCAGCGCTTCATAGGCCATCTCCGCATTCGGCGTGACGCAGTAGCGCGGCTCTGCACCGGCCAGAATCGCGCGGGCCGCCGCCAGAGCCTCCTCCATCGTAACATTATCATACTGCACACCCAGAACCTCAATTTTCATGTGCCTACCTCTTCCCGCTTTGTTTTGCTTTCTATTTTAACACATTTCCGACATTTTGTCTATGCGCCGCCACAGGAATTTCACAAATCCCCCTGCGGCGCATAGAATGGTGATGAAAGCAGCGTTCTGCTTGAATTGAACTCACGGGAGGTCCTTCTATGCCAGACAACAACGCCGCAAACGGCTGCGCGCCCAGCATCAGCCGCACCGTCTGCATCCATACCGATCAAATCACCGACAGTTGCCTCGACAAGGATTGCATCGAGGATCTGCGGGTCTATCTGACCGCCTCCTCTCAGGAGGCGCTCGATGCCTCCGCTGGCGCAAAAACGCGCAGCGCGGAGCTGCTGTTCACCGACGTGGGTGTAGAGCCGCTGCCCTATAAAAGCGGCTGCTATGCCGTGGATCTGACCTTTTATTACCGCATTCTCGCAGACAGCGTCCAGGGCGGCATCCGGCCGACCAGCCTCTATGGGCTGGCTGTCTTCGCCAAGCGGGTGGTGCTTTTCGGCGCGGAGAGCCGCGCCAGAGCCTTCCGCAGCGACGAGCCCTTCCCCGGTGCAGACGAGCTGCTGCGCCGCGGCCGCCCGGTCGCGGTGGTGGAGGCGCTTGACCCGATGATTCTGGCTTCCAGAGTGCGGGAGGTCTGCGACTGCCACTGCTGCGGGACGGAGCTGCAGGAGGTGCCGGAGAGCATCGCGGCCAGCTTCGGGGAGCCACTGATCCTCTGCGGTGAGCACCGGCGGCTTTTCGTCACCATCGGGCAATTCTCCACCGTGCGGCTTGAGCGCGGCACGCAGCTCACCATTCCGGTCTGCGAATATTGCGCGCCCACGCGCGAATGCTGCGACGAGGAATGCTGCGAGGAGGAGCCATGCGAGCTGTTCAGCCGCATTGCCTTCCCGATGGGCGCTTTTTTCCCGGAGGGGCAGCAGCCCACCGCCTGCGGCAAGCCCGCCTGCGGCGGCTGAGCCCTGGCAGCGCAGAAGGGCCGATTGCAGCGTATGCAATCGGCCCTCTTTTTCAATGCTGTGTGTCGCCTGTGTGCAGCTCCATCTGCGGAAGGGGGATGCGAATCCCCGCGCGGCTGAACTGCGCGCGCACCTTCTCCATCACGGAGGTTTTCACGGCGAAGAAATCCTCCGGCGTTGTCCAGAGCTGGAGCAGATACTCCACACCGTTGTCGCGGTAAGCGCTGACAATCACCGTTGCCTTCGTCTCCGGCAGCAGGGGCTCCCCCTCCGCCGCCGCAAGCAGTGCGCTGCGCACCTGCTCGGTCGGATCGGCATAGGAGGCCGTGAAGCACAGATCCAGACGCCGCTTACCCTCAATGGTATAGTTGCAGATTCGCGCGGCTGCGGCGTCGCTGTTGGGGATATGGATGCGGCGGCCATCCGCCGTGAGAAGCTTGGTGTAGCTGAGGGTGATTTCCTCAACCGTGCCCGCGTCGCTGCCAAGCTCCACATAGTCCCCGACGCGGAAGGGATGCGTTGTCAGCAGCGTGATGCTGCCGACCACATTGCCCAGCGTATTCTGCACCGCCAGCGAAATGGCCAGTGAGATGACGCTGAGCACCGCCACCAGAGAGGTCACATCAATGCCCAGGCTGCTGGCCGCAATCAGCACGACAATGGCATACAGCAGCGCGCGCACGATCGTTTTCAGAAAGGTGAACATGGTCTTGTCCAGTCTGGAGCGGTTGAGCGCCCGGTCAAACAGGCGCAGCAGCAGCCGAACCAGCAGATAGCCCAGCACCAGAATCAGCACCGCGGGCAAAAGCCGCTCCAGACTCAGGGTAGCAAAGAAGTCACGAATCGATTCCCAGGTCATTGTGCGTCCTCCCCTCCATCCGTCAGGCGTTTGGAGGCGGCGTTGACATAGGTCATCAGCTCGTCGCCGGTGATGGTTTCCTTTTGCAGCAGATAGAGCGCAATCTCATTGAGCAGCTCGCGGTTCTCCACAAGAAGCTGCAGGGCTGCGTCGTAGCATTCACTGAGAATGCGCTGCACCTCGCCGTCCGCCTCGGCCGCGGTGGTCTGCGCGCAATCCATATAGGACTGGCCGTCAAGATATTCGTTCTGCGTGGCCGCCAGCGCCATGAGGCCGATTTTGTCGCTCATGCCGAACTGCGTGACCATGCGCCGGGCCAGCTCGGTCGCTCGCTGAATGTCGTTGGCGGCGCCGGTGGTCTGAATGCCAAAGACGACCTGCTCCGCCGCGCGGCCGCCCAGCATGGTTTGCAGCTCCACCAGCAAATCCTCCCGCGTGTTGAGGAAGCGCTCCTCCTCGGGCATTTGCAT
>CAYXIN010000082.1:0-6009 GCA_964465395.1 uncultured Oscillospiraceae bacterium
CCCTTGGTTTTCTGAATGTTATGCCATTTGGAATGACCGGACATGATTATGCTCTTCCCTTCAGTTCAGTTTCTCCGGCTATTTTAGCACAAGCCGGACAGAAAAACAACCACCGCGCGCGTTTTTTCGGAGAATTTCTGGAATTGACAAACAACCGGGCAGGGAGTATAATGAGGGACATAAAGAAACAGAGGGAGATGTTCCATATGTATTGCCATTTTTGCGGCGCGCCGATGCCTGACGATGGCACGTCCTGCCCGGCCTGCGGGAAAGCCGTCGCTGCTGCGCCCTCCGCGCCGCTGCCCGGCCGGACGCGGACGCTGCCCGTCTGGGTGGGCATCCTCCTTGCGCTGGGCGCTGTGCTGCCGTTGCTGCTTCCGAATGGAGCGCCGGCGAATCAGGCGGCCGCGCAATATGGCGCCGGGGCGATTGCGGCGCTCAGCGCCCTCAGCCAGACGCTCACCGGGTGGTGCGCGGCGCTTCAGCTTGTGGCTTCGGCCAGCACGCTGCTTCTGGCTGCGCTGGTGCTGCGTCGCGCGACGCGGCTGCGCCCTGTCCTGTTTGTTACCCTTGCAGCGCAGGGGGCGGTCATTCTGCGCGCGCTGCTGGCCTGCATACTGGTCTACGCTGCGCCGCAGCTTACGCTTGCCCGCTTCGGCGGCAATGCAGAGGTAATGCAGGCAGCGGAGCTGGTGCTGCGCGAGGGAATGCTGGATGCGCAGCGGAATATGGTGCTTTTGAAGGCGCTGCTTGCCGGCGGGCTGCTGCTTGTGTCGTGTCTGCTGCTGCGCCGCTGCCCTGCGGGTGGTTCGCGCCGCCTGCTGATCGGTGCGGCGCTGCTGCTGCCGGTGCTGGCTGTGCTGTGGCTGCTGCGCGGCGCGCTCAGCACGCAGCTTTTGCTGCATTTTGGCGAAACGGCCTATTCAGCCGCGATCCTGGCAGAGCAGGTCTTCCTGTCGCGCTGCGGCGGTGTGCTGATCGCGCTGCTGCTTCTGGCGCTGCTGCTTTCCGTCTGGCTGCGCGGCGGCAGAGTCTATACGCTGCTGCCCCTCCTGGGCGTGCTGCTGACATTTGGGGCGGTCTGCTATGTGCTTGCGCCGGATATGCTGCGTGCCCTCGTCGTGCTGCCGGAGCAAATGGCGCTGGCGCTGCCCGCGCTGCGCAGCCACATCCTTGGCGCGCTGCTGGTGCTGAGCGCTGCTTTCCTGTGGCTTGCTGCGGTGGGGAAAAATCGCCTGCCGACGGCGGTGCAGCTTGCGCTGCCGCTGGCCTGCCTGCTGCTCTACCCCCTGGCGCAGCTCCTGAGCTTTACGCTTCTGCGCAGCACCATGCTGCCGCTGGGCGCGCTGCTTGTGGCGCTGACGCTGGGCATTCCCGCCCTGTGTATCCATTCCACTGCGCCGGAGGGCGCCGATTAAGCGAAAGCGGAAAACAGAACGCCGGATTCCCCAATTGAGCGGGGAGTCCGGCGTTTTTGGCCTTATCGCAGTGCGGCGGCGGTCTGCGCCGCGCGCCCGCAGGCTTCGCGCAGCAGGGCGGCTGCGTCGGCACCCTCGCTGTCCAGCCCGTCGGCTGCAACGCAGGCATAGCGCGCAAAGCCAAAGAAATCCTTCAGAGCGGCCAGATACCGGCTACCCTGCTCCAGCGGGCTGCCCGTATAGCAGCCGCCGCGCGTGGTGAGGAAAATCAGGTCGCTGCCTCTGCACAGGCCGTAGCAGCCCTGCGCGTTGCAGCCGAAGCTGATGCCATCCACGGAAATGTTTTCAATATAAATTTTCAGCAGCGCGGGGAAGCTCAGATCCCACAGCGGCGCCGCGATGACCACGGCGTCCGCCTGCGCAAACTGGTGGGCGTAGCGGAAGCGCGGGTGCTCCAGCCGTCCCTGTTCCAGAAGTGCCTGACGCTCCTCAAAAAACGCGCCGCTCAGCGGGCGCAGCTCCTCGCGCATCAGATTCAGATGCGTGACCTGCCAGACGGAGGGGTCGAGCGCGGCAGCGAAGCTCTGCATCAGCGCGGCGGTGCGCGACTGCGACCTGCGGATGCAGCAGTCAATCAGAAGCAGCGTCTTCATTCTGCGCCCTCCGGAATCAGAACGACTTTGATGACGCCGTCGCGCTTCTGCTCAAAGAGCTCATAGCCCTCCATGGCGCGCGAAAGCGGCAGGCGGTGGGTGATGAGGCAGTCGGTGTCGATTTTTCCGGCTTCAATCAGGCGCAGAATGCGATCGAGCTTGCAGGCATCCACGCCGCCGGTTTTGAAGGTGAGGTTCTTGCCGTACATCGAGGGCAGGGGAAGCGTCTGCGGCTGGTCGTAGAGCGCGACAACGCAGACCACGGAGCTGGGGCGGGCAATGCGCCAGGCCAGCTCAAAGGTGTCGGGGCCACCGGCGACCTCCAGCGTGGCGTCGGCACCCCGGCCGCCGGTCAGACGGCGCACCTCGGCGGCAACGTCGCAGTGCAGCGGGTTGAGGCAGACGTCCGCCAAATCCTGCGCCTTCGCCAGCGCGAGGCGCTCGTCGCTGACGTCGATGACAATGCGCAATGCGGGCGCGTAGAGACGGGCACACATCAGGGTGCACAGACCGGTCGGGCCTGCGCCGATGACCGCGACGGTGTCACCCGGCTGAATCTCGGCCTTCTCCGCTGCCCAGAAGCCGGTGGAGAGAATGTCGCCGGCAAAGAGCGCGGCCTCGTCTGAGACGGCCTCGGGGATGGGCGTCAGTCCGTTCTCCGCCAGCGGCACGCGGACATACTCGGCCTGACCGCCGTCGATGCGGCAGCCGAGTGCCCAGCCGCCGTTGGGATCGGTGCAGTTGTTGACATAACCATTCTTACAGAAGAAGCAGGATCCGCAGAAGGTTTCCACGCTGGCGGCGACACGCTGGCCGGGGCGCAGGGTGGTCACGGCGGCGCCGACGGCCTCCACCACGCCGACAAACTCGTGGCCGACGATGACGCCGGGGCGGGCGCGCTCCACAGCGCCATGCTTGATGTGCAGATCGCTGGAGCAGATGGAGCTGCGCGTGACGCGCACGATCGCGTCCTTTTCGTGAAGAAGCTGCGGCATGGGGCGCTCATCAAGCGCCATGCGTCCCTTTTCCTGATAAACTACGGCCTTCATTTGCTTTCCTCCATTCGTGCAAGGGCGTCCAGCGCCACAAGAATTTCGTTTCGCTCGCCCTCTGCGGTCAGCGCCTCGCCGGTGGCGTAGTCACCGATGGCGTCGGCAGTATCCTGCCCCCAGAGGACGACATTGTTCAGAATGCTGGCGGTTTTCAGCCCGCGCAGGCGGCCGACGGTAAAGAGTGTGGCCGTTTCCATATCGGAGCCGAGAATGCCGCGCGCGCTCCAGTAGCGGCTGACCTCCTCCTCGTGATCGATGTAGAAGCTGTCATGGCTGCGCACAAGGCCGAGGTGCTGCGTCAGACCCCGCGCCGCCGCGCTCTCGCGGCAGGCAAGCAGCAGCTCCAGATTCGGCACGGCGGGATATTGGGGCGGAATATAGGTCTTGGAGGTGCCGTCATCGCGCACGGCGCCGCTGGCAAGCAGCAGCTCGCCCAGACCGATGCCTGCGGCAAGCGCGCCGCAGGAGCCAATGCGGATGGCGTGTGTGATGCCAATGGCGCGGAGCTCCTCCACGGCGATGGCGGTGGAGGGGCCGCCCATGCCGGTGGACATGGCCAGAATGGGAACGCCCCGGTAGCTGCCGGTCATGCTCCGGTATTCGCGGTTGAAGGCCAGCTCACGCGCGCCGTCCAGATGTTGAGCGATACGCTCCACGCGCGCGGGGTCGCCGGGCAGGATGGCATAGCGAAGCTTCAGCGTTTCATCAAGATGAATGTGCGGTTGCAGCATACTGCTTCCTCCTTATATATTGTTATGTGTGGTCGGGCTGCCAGGGCCCGGCGGTGGCAAGCGCATCCAGCAGGGCGGCACGCACCGCAGGCGGGGCGAAGCTGGCCTCGGCGCTGTTGCGCAGCAGACGCGGGATGTCCTGCGGCGAGAAGCCCATGTCCTGCACGCAGCGCGCGTACTCATGCTCCAGGTCGATACCGGAGAGAATCATATTGTCCGTGTTGATGGTGATGCGCAGACCCATGTCCATCAGCCGCCGGGCTGGGTGCGCGGCGTAGGAGGGCTGCGTCTGGCACTGAATGTTGCTGGTGGGACAAAGCTCCAGCGTGACGCCCTCTGCAATGGCGCGGCGGCAGAGCGCGGGATCCTCCACAATGCGGTGGCCGTGTCCGATGCGGCGCACGCCGAAATCAAGCGCGTCGCGCACGCTCTCCGGCCCCTGCGAATCGCCGGCGTGACAGGTCAGCGGGAGCCCCAGCGCCCGCGCGCGCGCAAAGACCGGCGCAAAGCGGCGAAGCGGCACAATGCCCTCCGCACCCGCCAGGTCGAAGCCGACCACGCCCTGCCCCAGATAGGCGCCGCCCAGCTCGGCGGTTTCCATATTCTCGCGGAAATTCAGGGTGTCCTCGCCGACGCACATGGCGCACAGCAGAATGCCGGTGTCAATCTGCCGCACCGCTGCGCTGCGCCGCCCGGCCAGCACTGCCTCCACCGCGTCGCGCTGCGACAGGCCGCTGCGCGTGTGAAGCTGCGGCGCGAAGCGAATCTCCGCGTAGCGCACACCCTGCCGGTCGAGCAGCTCAATCAGCTCCCGCGTCACGCGTGTCAGGTTGTCCGCGCGCTGAAGAAGCTGCAACGGCAGCGCAAAGCGGGCCAGATATTCGTTGACGCTGCGGCAGTCTGCGCTGACGACCAGAAAGCACCGGAACTCCTCCAGCGTAGCGGCGGGCAGCGTCACGCCCTGCGCCTGCGCCAGCTCCCATGCCGTTTCCGGCAGGAAGGAGCCGTCCAGATGCAGGTGCAGGTCAATTTTGGGATAGGACATGGGCTTCACCTCCTGTTTTGATTATCTTCATCATACCCGCTTGCGGCCGATTCGTCAAGAGAGAAGGGCAGAATATTCTGCCGCAGCGGAGAAAAAGAGTCGTGAAAATAAACAATTTCGGGGCTTTATACCTGTTGAAAATCACAGAATTTCATAAAAGAATTGACAAGGCGGACGCGGCTGCCTATAATAAAAGCGACGCGGAGTCTGTTTCGCGGCAATTTATAATTTGGAGGAACGAAAATGAAAAAAATCATCGCACTGTTTCTGACCCTGGCTATGCTCGCCTGCCTGTTTGTTGGCTGCGCGGGTGATGACAAGCCCCAGGGCGACGATCAGAATGGCGGCCAGGTCTATAAGGTATGCAACCTGGTCAACGGCAACCTTGGCGACAAGTCCTTCTTCGACTCCGCTGAGTCCGGCCTGGCTGAACTGAAGGCTGCCGGCCGCATTGAGTACACCACCATCGAAATGGGCGGCAAGGACGAGGACCAGCCCCGCTGGCTGAGCACCCTCTATGAAGTTGCCGGCTCCGGCGAGTATGACCTCATCATCTGCGGCACCTACCAGATGCCCGATTACCTCAAGGAGGTCGCAACGCAGTATCCCGATCAGAAGTTCCTGATTTATGATGACACCACCTATGTCGGCGCGAACAGCAACGTCGTCAACATGAGCTTCAAGCAGAATGACATGGGCTATCTGGTTGGCGTCTATGCTGCCAGCATGACCACCGATACTGCCATCGCCAACATGAATGAGGAGGCCGTTCTGGGCTTCGTCGGCGGCGTGGACAGCCCCGTTATCAATGACTTCCTCTATGGCTTCATCCTGGGCGCGCAGTCCGTCAACCCCGACGTGAAGATCGATACCCGCTACACCAACGACTATGTGGACACCGCCATCGCCAAGGAGTATGGCCTGTCCATGATTAATGAGAACAAGTGCGACATCATCTGGGGTGTCGCCGGCAATGCCGGCAACGGCGCTGCCGAGGCTGCGCTGGAGACCGGCAAGGCCTGGTTCATCGGCGTTGACTCCGACCAGGAGGCAACTTTCTCCGCAGATCTGGCTGCCATCACCCTGACCTCCGGCCTGAAGAACATCGGC
>CAYXIN010000083.1:0-5781 GCA_964465395.1 uncultured Oscillospiraceae bacterium
AAGTTCAGCCAGCCGTGGCCATAGACCTTCTTCGGCAGGGGCAGATTCAGGCTCATGAGCATGGCCGGCCAGATAATCGCGTGGAAGCGGACGATCTCCTTGCCGACAAAATGCACATCCGCCGGCCAGAATCGGTCAAGCTCCTGATAGCGCTCATTCTCAAAGCCCAGCGCCGTCATATAGTTAAACAGCGCATCAATCCAGACATAGACCACATGGCCCGGGTCAAAATCGACCGGCACGCCCCAGGTGAAGCTGGTGCGCGAAACGCACAGATCCTCCAGACCCGGCTTGATGAAGTTGTTGACCATTTCGTTGACGCGGCTGCGCGGCTCGAGGAAATCGGTGTTCTCCAGCAGATCGCGCACGCGGTCGGCATACTTGGAGAGGCGGAAGAAATAAGCCTCCTCCTCCGCGTCCTGCACCTCGCGGCCGCAGTCCGGGCATTTGCCATCCCGAAGCTGGCTCTCCGTCCAGAAGGATTCGCAGGGCTTGCAGTATTTGCCGGTATATTTTCCCTTATAAATGTCGCCGTTTTCATACATCCGCTTGAAAATCTTCTGGATAGCCTCAACATGATAATCGTCGGTAGTGCGGATAAAGCGGTCATAGCTGATGTTCATCAGCTTCCACAGATCCTTGACGCCGCCCTCGCCCTCGACGATGCGATCGACAAAGGCCTGCGGTGTCACACCGGCCTCCTTCGCCTTGTCCTCAATCTTCTGGCCGTGCTCGTCCGTGCCGGTCAGGAACTTGACCTCATAGCCGCGCAGCCGCTTGTAGCGCGCCATGGTATCTGTTGCCACGGTGCAGTAGCTATGGCCGATATGCAGCTTTGCTGAGGGGTAGTAGATCGGCGTTGTGATATAGAACGTTTTCTTCGTGCAGTTGCACATATGATAATTCCCTCTTTCCTTAATGTTTGCGAAGTTTTGAGAGCAGCCGGAGCAGCAGTGTTCCCAGCAACGCACCGGCAAAATCCAGCCAGAGATCCTTGAGCTCCCCGGCCCGCCCGGGCACAAAGAGCTGCACCGTCTCATCGCACAGCGCCGCAAGCTGGCACAGCGCCAGCGGCTTGAGCAGACTGAAGCCTCTGGTATTGAGACAGGCGCCCGTCACGAAAATGCCAAGGAGCAGATAGCTGAAAAAATGCGCCAGACTGCGCAGCAGCGCATGCGTCATCCACGGCGCAAGCATCTGCACCACCGCCAGCAAGCCCTGGCTCTCGGCGTTACTCGTGCCGGCGGGCATACAGGAATGGAACAGAATCACCGCCAGCCACAGCAGCGACAGCAGCAGCCAGAGGCGAAATTTCGACTTTTTCAACAGTATCCTTCCCCCTTCCCGGACATTTTCGCGGAATTTTTTCAATTATACCACAGTCCGCGGGAAAGCGCAATCATTCGCCGCGATTTTTTCCGCTCACAGGAGCGCCTCCAGACGGCGGATTGCATCGGCAATGGCCGCGCCGCCGCAGGGCGCCACGCGCTGCACCCCGGGCAGGGCCAGCATCTCCGGCTCCGCGTCGGCGGGGCAGAAGGCCAGATCCGCCTCCAGCAGCATGGAGCGGTCATTGGGCGCGTCTCCGGCGCAGACCAGCACGCTGCGGCCCATGCGCCCGGCCAGTGCCCGCGCAGCCTGTCCCTTGCTGCATCGCGCGCTGAAAATCTCCACAATACGCGGGCCGGAGCGGATGGCGGTGCAGCGCCCCGCGCCCCAATCGGCGGCAAAGCGCGCGATTTCCTCAAAATGCGCCCGCACCTGCGGCGCAACCGTCGCGGACACATCAAAAACGGGCCGCGCAAAGCGGCCATAGACCGCAATTTTCAGCCACGGCTGCGGCACATCCGCGCCGCCCCGGACAAAGGGCGTCCCGCAGGCGCGCAGATAGGCGTCCCGGTTGGGATCGTCGCCATAGGCATAGTGCGCCCGCTCCGTCTGGAGCTCCACGCGCTCATCCGGGAAGCGCGCGCGCAGCGCGGCCACCAGCTCGAGGCTCTCCGGCGGCAGCGGCTCCAGACCGCTGATTGTGCCTGTTTGGTAATCGAAGCAGGCCGCTCCATTATAGGCAATGCAGGGCGCGTTGGTCGGCACCAGCGCCGCCTTCGGTCGCAGAGTCGGAATGCTGCGGCCGCTGGCAATGGTAAAGGCGCCGCCCTGGGCAATAAAGGCGTCAATTGCCGCCAGATTTTCCGGCGGAATCTGATCGTGCAGATCGCTCAGCGTATGATCGAAATCACTGGCAAAGAGCACATGCGAGAATTTTCCCATTTTTCTCTCCTTTTCTCTGATAAAAAGCCCGTGAGATCGCTCTCACGGGTCGTTTTCTTCCTCTGTCATGCCGAAGCGCTCGGCGCGGTTCTTCTTGCGCACGCGCACGCGCACCGTATGGGCGGTGATCCAGACATTCTGAATGCCGTTAAAGGTCAGCACGGCACCCACGCAGAGATAATTGGGCAGCCACTCATCCAGCAGGCCGCCCGCAGCAGCAGCCGCGACCAGACACATCGCGATGGAGGAAATCAGAATTCCCACCCAGCTTCGCATCCCGAAGCGCCGCGCGTCCATGGCAATTTGCAGCTTGAGCAGGCCATCGAGCACCACATAGGCCACCAGCGCCATATGCAGCAGCGAGAAGGTTTTTTCCGGCGCAACCAGCAGACCCACCGCCAGCAGACCGCAGAAGATGCCGCCGGCGAAATCAAACTGAAAGGCCAGGCGGTACAGATCGTTGGAAAAATAGCCCAGCAGCTTGGAGGCACAGGCCAGCAGGAACAGCACCGCCAGAAGCGTGCGCTGGCTCCCGGTCTGCGAAAGATTCGGCAGGAGCATCAGCGTCACACCGGAGGTCGCCATCAGTGCAGCGGAAACAATATTGGTGATTTTCGCCCCTTTGACGACGGCGTGATTACTCTGACTCATAAGACGCTCCCTGTGCTGTTTTTCTTATTATAACAGATTTCGGTACCCTGTCAAGAGCAGCGTCGTCCCGCGTCCCGGAAAAGCGAAAAAGGCTGACCGCGCGTGTGCGCGGTCAGCCACGGGATTGCTTTGCTCAGCCGCCGGTCAGATCCTGCCCCTGGGCAGCACCGTTAGCATACATGGCATCTGCAGAGTCAGGGAAATACTCTGTGAGCGGGAAGGTCAGCAGGCCGCTGCCGCCCTGCTCATCCATGCAGCCCTGGATCGCTCTGACGCTGCCATCGGGCGCAAAGGTGGCCAGGATGCTGTAGCTGGACACATTGACCTCACCGACCTCTGCCTCTACCGCAGCGATGAAGTCTGCGGCAAGCACCGCCGCAACCTCCTGGCGCTCGACGTGGACATCCCGGCGCATCAGTGCGGAGAGCACCTCCACCGAGGCATCCAGCGCCGTCGCGAGGCACTCCTCAAAGGTCATCGCAACGCCGTCGAGCAGCCCCCGGACATAGGGCAGCTCTGCCGCACTGCACACGCGCAGACGCGTCTGCACATTCAGCGTGCAGCGGACATCGGTCGAGCCATCCGGCTGAACCGTCTCCTCGGGGAAGAACTCAACCGAGGCGTCCTTCAGTACATAGAATTCCTCCAGCGCGTCAAAAAGCGGCTGCGCCGCCTCCAGCACGCGCGCCTCTGCCTCCGGCTGCTGCGCCGGAGCCTCCACCGCGCCAACTGCGAACACGCAGGTGGACAGCAGCATAACCAGCGCCAGCAGCAGAGAAAGGGTTTTTCTGGCTAACATAGCTTACTCCTCCTTACGACTGTTATTGTTGTATGCGGCCCGGGCTCGTTCTTCCTCCCGACCTGAGCCACACCGGTTACAATGGTTTCTGCTGCGTCTGACATGGCAGAACTGCGTCGCCGGAGCGATACCAAAGCCCTGAGGCCGTCCTTCCGCTTCACTGGCGGAGGGCTTGCAGCAGGCATTGTTCCGGCGCATATTTTCCACATCAGTTCGCTGAAACAGCCGCGTCGAATAACAACGCGTCGAATCAAGGGGGATCGAGATATCTCTTATCTGTATTTTTATCATACCACTCTTTTCCCGCTTGTCAAGTCTTTTACGCAATCAATTTTTAATTCTTTAATTCTTTTTTGTAAAATTCATCCGGGCAACTCTGTCCCCTCTGCGCTGCCCCATTCGGGCGGCATAGTTCACGCCGCAGGCGCATAGGCTGTCCCCGGGGAGGCGATGAGAGGATGGCAATGAGCATCATCTGGGTTGGGCTTTTGCTGCTGTCGCTGGCAGCGGCGCTCTGCAACGCGGACACGGCCGGGCTGACCGCCGCCGCCATGGAGGGCGCAGCCTCAGCCGTGCAACTGGGGCTGTCGCTGGCAGGCAGCCTGTGTCTCTGGAGCGGTGTTGCGCGGGTGATGGAGCGCGCCGGTCTCAATCGGCTGCTGGCGCGGCTGCTGCGGCCGCTTTTGCGTCGGCTTTTTCCGCAGGCCAGCCGCGACGAGATTACACTGGGCTACCTGAGCGGCAATGTCACGGCCAATCTGCTGGGGCTTGGCAACGCCGCCACGCCAATGGGCATCGCCGCCGTGAAGCGGATGCAGGCGCGCAGCGGGCGGCAGCAGGCCAGCGACGAAATGTGCCGCCTGATTGTGATGAACACGGCCTCCATTCAGCTTTTGCCGACTACGGTGGCGACGGTGCGGGCCTCGCTGGGCGCCGGGGCGCCCTTTGATCTGCTTCCGGCGGTCTGGCTGACCTCGCTCTGCTCGGTGAGCGCCGGGCTGCTGGCCGCAGGACTGCTCTCACGGTTCAGACGAAATGCGTGAGCTTCTGGTTCCCATTCTTTTGCTCGGCATCAGCATATTTGCGCTGGCGCGGCGCTGCGATGTCTATGGCGCGCTGCTCGAGGGCGGGCTGGAGGGGCTGCGCCTGCTGGCGCGCATTCTGCCCGCGCTGGTCATGCTGCTGACCGCTGTGGCCATGCTGCGCAGCTCCGGCGCAATGGCGCTGCTCACGCGCTGGCTTCGTCCGCTTGCAGCGCTGGCCGGTATCCCGGCGGAGACGCTGCCGCTTGTGCTCATCCGCCCGGTTTCGGGCAGCGCGGCGCTGGCCGTCGGAACCGAGCTCATGGCAACATACGGCCCCGATTCGCTCGTCGGGCGCACCGCCGCCGTGATGCTCGGCAGCACGGAGACAACATTTTATACCATCTCCGTCTACTTCGGCGCCGCCGGTATCCGCAAAACGCGCTACGCCATTCCCGCCGCGCTGATTGCCGATCTTGCGGGCTTTATCACGGCCGCACTCTGGACGCGTCTGCTTCTGTGACGAAAAAAGCCAGCCATGCAAGGGCATGGCTGGCTGCGGGATGATGAAATTCAGATCAGGTTCAGCTCGGTCTCGGGGTCAAACAGATGCACCAGAGCCGGATCAAAGGTGAATCGCACGGGGCTGCCGCTCTTGACGCTGTCAAGATTCAGGCCGGCCGTAGGAACGATGCCAATGATATCCTGGCCGCCCACGCTCATATGCAGATGCATCTCGCTGCCCATCATTTCGGAAACGTCGATGCTTGCCTCGATGCCGCGGTCGCACAGGCTCAGGTGAACCGGGCGGATGCCCGCAATCACGTTGCCGGGCTCGCGCTGGGCGCTCTTGAGCGCAGCCTGCTGGCGGTCGGTCAGGACGAAGCGGTTGCCGCGCAGGTCGAGGACATACTTGCCACCCTCCAGCTTCAGCTCCGCATCCGTGAAGAAGTTCATCTGCGGCGTGCCGATGAAGCCGGCGACAAAGATGTTATAAGGATTTTCGAAAACCTCCTGCGGCGTGCAGATCTGCTGGAT
>CAYXIN010000084.1:0-5597 GCA_964465395.1 uncultured Oscillospiraceae bacterium
CTTGAAGGCGATGCCGGCAGCGGTCTGGAAGGCCATATCGGAGGAGTCAACGGGGTGATAGGAGCCGAAGTACAGTGTGGACTTCAGGAACACAACGGGATAACCGGCCAGGACGCCCTTGCCGATGCAGTTGCGCAGACCCTTCTCGACGGAGGGAATGAAGTTCTTCGGCACGCAGCCGCCGACCGTCTCGTCCGCGAAGATCATGTCCTCGCTCTCGCTCTGCGGCTCGAAGCGGATATAGACATCACCGAACTGGCCGTGGCCACCGGACTGCTTCTTATGACGGCCGTGGATCTCGACCTTCTTCTTGATGGTCTCGCGGTAAGCGATCTTGGCGGGGCGCAGCTCGGCCTCGACCTTATACTTCGAGAGCAGCTTGGAGATGATGACGCTGAGCTGCATGTCGCAGACACCGGCGATAATCATTTCCTTGGTTTCGGGATCGTTGCCATAGGTGAAGGAGGCATCCTCCTCATTGAGCTTCACGAGGCCGGCCGCGACCTTATCCTCCTGGCCCTTGTTCTTGGCGTAGATAGCCATGCGATAGCAGGGCTCTGCATACTGCATGGGCTTGACGGTGATCGTCTTGCCGCTCATGCAGAGGGTGTCGCCGGTCTTGACGGAGGCGAGCTTGGTGAAGACGCCGATGTCGCCGCAGCAGACCTTGGCGGTCTTGGTGTTGTCCTTGCCTCTGGGGAAGAAGGTGTTGCCCAGCTTCTCGTTGTCACCGGTGCGGCTGTTGACGAGCGTGAGGGTATCCTCGATGTCGCCGGAAATGACCTTGAAGTAGGAGTTCTTGCCATACTGGTCAGCGACGGTGTTGAACACGAAGGCCATGGGGCTGCCGCCGGGATTGAGGGTCAGCTCGCTCTCCTTGCCGTCCTCATCGACTGCGACCATGGACTTGCCCTCCAGGGGAGAGGGGGCGAACTTCTTGATGTTCTCCATGAGGCGGGTGGTGCCCAGCGCGTTCATGGCGCAGCCGCAGAACACGGGGGTGATGGCGCGCTGACGGATGCCGTCCTTGATGCCCTTGAGCAGCTCCTCGGGGGTGAAGGGCTCCTCCATGAAGAACTTCTCCATCAGAGCCTCGTCGGTCTCAGCAACCTGCTCGTTGAGCTCCATCATGTATTCCTCGATCTTCTCCTCGGCGTCGGCAGGCAGGGCGATTTCCTTGCCGTTGACGTCGTAGGCCTTCTTCTCGATCAGATCGACCACGCCGACGGCCTGCTCGCCCTGGAGAATGGGGAAGGTGAAGGGAATTGCGGAGGCGCCAAAGGTGGAGCGGATGGCGTCAAAGGTGCCGAAGAAGTTCGCATGCTCCTCGTCGAGCTTGGAGACATAGAACATGGCGGGCATATTGGCGTCGGCCAGGGACTTCCAGCCCTTCTCGGTGCCGACAGCGATGCCGGACTTGGCGGTCAGGCAGATGATACCGGCGTCGGCCACGCGCAGGGACTGCACGATCTCAGCAGCGAAGTCGAAGTAGCCGGGGTTATCCAGAATGTTCAGCTTGCAGCCGGCATATTCCACGGGAATGACAGAGGTCTTGATGGAATACTGTCTCTTCTTCTCCTCGTCGTCGAAGTCGGAGACGGTGGTGCCGTCGGCGCGCTTGCCAAGACGGGTGATGGCCTTGGTGGCAAAGAGTATGCTCTCACACAGGGCGGACTTGCCGTCGCCGCCGTGACCCAGCAGAGCGATATTGCGGATATCATTCGCAGTGTACATTGATTGAAAACTCCTTTCATTGCAGTCAGGGGGAGCGACTGCCGGCAACCATACCGTTTGTTGCCGCAATTGGGTCTATTATACACGATAAAGGGACGGAATGCAATGCGATTTGGAAAAAAATGTGCGTTCGGCGCAGAAAAAAGCGGAAAAATTCAAAATCTCAGGGTCGCAGCGAGACAAACGCGGCAAACGCGGTCAGCGCGCCCCAGATCAGGTGGAAGATGCCAAGGTGCAGCGGCGAGGCGGTGGCGGGAGAATCCCAGAGCAGCAGCAGCGCGCAGAGCGTCAGGCCAAGCAGCCCCGCCAGCGCACAAAGCCAGAGGCTCAGCAGTGCCGCGGCGCGAAGCTGCTGCCCGGCTGCAACGGCGGAGGCAAAGGCGCCGAAGGTATCTGCGCCGATCAGGGCGGCCTGCTCCACGGGCTGCCCCGGCTGTGTGTCGGACAGGCGCAGCCGCTCCTCGTAGCCGGGGAAGACCAGCCGGTTTACCGGCAACTCATAGCGCGCGGCAATCAGCTCGGGGGTAATCAGAAAATCCCGGGTCGCCAGCACTACGCGGATGCTTTCCTTCTGCGCAAGCTGCAGGAGCCCCGTGCGCGTGGAGGCGCTGGGCTTATACTTCAGGGCGAAGATGCCGGCCAGCTCACCGCCGATGGAGACGTAGACCGCCTGACGCACGCGGGTGCCGTCGGGCATATGTACGCCCATGGCGCGCATGAAGCTCAGGGAGCCGGCCAGAACAATGTCCCCGTTGACCTCTGCGCCGATTCCGCCTGCGTTGTAGGTGCGGTAGCTGTCGGCGGTGTAGCTGCGGCCGTACTGCGCGCGCAGGAGCGCGTCAAAGAGGTCGGTCAGGGGGCTGTCCACCGTCCGCAGCGCGGCCAGCGCATAGCTGATGACGAGCGCGGGGGAGTGCGGGCCATAGATTTTCATGCCGCTGGAAACGATGTGCTTCTGCGGGAAAATATCCTCATCGCGCAGCACCAGCGTGTGCTGTCCACGCAGAATGCGTGCGCTGTGCCAGCCGCAAAGCGCGCCACCGATGCGGCGCAGCCGCCGGGCCAGACGCGCAAAGGGCCGACTGTAGCACAGGCCGCAGGAGAAGGGCAGCCCGCCCAGCAGCAGAAGAAGCCAGCAGCGCAGAAAGCCGCTGTCGCACTGACCGGCAAGCAGCCACGCGCCAAGCGGCGCGCCCGGCAGCAGAATGGCCGAATAGATGCGCAGCACGCGCCGGGGCAGATCGGTCAGCCCAAGCTGGAGCATGAAGGCCTCCGTGGAGGCCTCGCCGCGGCGCAGGCTGTCGGATTGCTTCAAAAGCTGGGGCACGGTGTAGATGCCGACAGGCTGCTCAATGGCGCAGACGGTGCGCAGCGTGTGATAGTGCGCGCTGTGCTCGAGAAAAATTCCGCAGGAGAAAAAGCACAGCAGCACGCCCGCCACGGCGCAGTAGCCGGGCTGCGCATTCTGCGCAGCGTCTGCGAGGGCAAGCGCAACGGCCAGCGTGCCAAGCGTGGTGTGCGACGGGCGCAGATGAAGCAGCCCCCGCAGGCCGTCAAGCGGCACCTCGTAGCAAAGCAGACTGCACAGCGCCAGCAGACCCAACGACAGACCCGTGGCCAGGCTGGGTGACAGATCAGAAAGCGGCCAGCCCAGCTCCGTGCAGCAAAGAAGCAGGACGTTGCCCGCCGCCGCGAAAGCGGCCAGCCACAGACGCAGCAGCGCCGGGCGCAGCCGCCCCTGTAGCGACTGCAAGGCCTGCGCCGGTGATGGCGCGGTGGGCGCGGGGCGGATTGGAGCGCGCTTCGGGGCGGGGACAGGCTTGGGTGGTTTTGGTGGCTTTTGTGCTCTGGATGGCTTTGGCGTCTGGGGGGTCTGCTTGCGCGCGGCGCGCTCTGGCGCAGCGGACTCCGGTGTCACCGGCGCAGGGGTCGGCTGCGCCGAAACGGGGGCGGGCGCCTGCGTGGGGGCATCCGGATAGAGCACAGGCGGCTTGCCGCCCGGCCGGGCCACCTTCATCGGCTCCTCCAGCCGCGGATTGGGCGGCTTGCCCAGCACCGGGCGGAAGGGAACCGTGTCACCGGAGACCGGGGGCTGCGCTTCCGGCTGCGCGCCGAATTCGCGCATAATATCCTCCAGGCTGTATTCCGGCTCCGCAGACGCAGCCGGAACAGCAGGATTCAGTTGTTCCGGATCGCGTCGCTTCATGCTCAACCTCTCTGTCTGACTGCCTCGTAGAGCAAAATTGCAGCGGCAGCCGATGCATTCAGGGATGAAATGTGACCCTTCATGGGAATACTGACCTTAAAATCACAGGCCTCGGCAACGATGCGGCTCATGCCCTCGCCCTCGTTGCCGATGACGATGGCAGCTGCGCCGCGCAGGTCTGCCTCGTGCAGCCCGACCGCGCCGTCGGCGGCGGTGCCGAAGATCCAGATGCCCTGCTTCTTCAGCTCACGCAGCGTGGCGGCGATGTTGGAAACGCGTGCCACGGGCATATATTCCAGCGCACCGGCGGAGGCCTTGCCGACCACGGCGGTCAGACCCACGCTGCGGCGCTTGGGGATGATGACGCCATGCGCACCGGCGCATTCCGCGGTGCGGATGATCGCGCCCAGATTGTGCGGGTCGCTCAGCTCATCGCAGACGACCAGAAGCGGCTGCTCCATGCGGCTGCGCGCGCGGGCCAGAATATCCTCCAGCGTGGCGTACTCGTGCGCGGCTACGGAGGCGATGATGCCCTGATGCGCGCCGGTGGGACTCATGTCGTTGAGCTTGCGGCGGTCGATGCGCACGACCACGGCGCCGGCCTCCTTCGCCATGGCTGCCAGACGACCCAGGGCTCTGTCCGTGTCGCCGTCTGCGAGAAAGACCTTGTTGATGGCGCGGCCGCTGCGGATGGCCTCGGTGACGGCGTTTCTGCCCTCAATCAGGCCCTCGGAAAGCGTGTCCGTCTGCTGCGCGGGCTCAAAATTCTTTTTCATGCTGGTGTTTTCCATCCTTCTGGCTTCATATTTTCTCTATTATAGCAAAAAATGTGGAAAGACACAACAGTAAATTGTATTAACAGAAAATTTACACGGCGAAAGGAGAACAGACGTTGCCAATGCACCCAAAATGTGGTATGATTCAAGCAATTTCAGCGGCTCACGCTGGGAAAAAGGAGGCAACCGAATGGCAAATCAAACGCCACAGAATCGGAATCAGAATAACAATAACCGCCGGCGCATCCCGCCGTTTCTCTGGATCCTGCTGGCTGTTGCGGCGGCGCTGCTGCTGAGTCAGCTTGTCAGCGGTCTGCTCTACGGCGGCGGCAAAAAGGTCACCTACGACGTCTTTCTCGACGCGGTGGAGACCAACGACATTGAGAGCGTAAGCTTCCAGAGCGACCGCATCGTCTACACGCTGCGCTCAGACCCGGATACCTTCATGGGTACCAAGGAAACCTACTGCACGGGGCTGCTGCCCTCGGTGCAGCTCAATCCGGTCATCGATGCGCTGCGCGGGAATGACGCGACCTTCAGCGCCGAGCTCAACGAGGGAAGCCTGCTGACCGCACTGCTTTCCTGGATTATTATGCCCCTGCTCTTTTTCGGGCTGCTGATGCTGCTGATGCGGCTGATTGCCAGCAAATCCGGCGGCGGCATGGGCGGCATCGGTGCCATCGGCAAGAGCAAGGCCCGCGTCTATATGGAGAAGGAGACCGGCGTTACCTTCCGCGATGTGGCCGGTCAGGATGAGGCCAAGGAGTCGCTGGTTGAGATCATCGATTTCCTGCATAATCCGAAAAAGTATACCGATGTCGGCGCAAAGCTGCCCAAGGGCGCGCTGCTGGTCGGCTCCCCCGGCACCGGCAAGACCCTGC
>CAYXIN010000085.1:0-5119 GCA_964465395.1 uncultured Oscillospiraceae bacterium
TTTCCTCAACCATGGCTTCGTATTTGTTCAGCAGTTCAATCTTGGCAAGCAGTTCGATTTTAGACATTTTGGTAATCTCCTTTGATGTGTTGTGTGTGCCGTCTTTCCGTGCTGTCTTAGCCATTCTAACAATTTCGCAAGGCGGTTTGTTTGGGCTTCGTCAACTTGTCCGCTCTCATTTACAAGGATATTATACTACGAAAATCGTAGTTTGTCAATACGTTTTGCGTAATTTCTTTTACGAAAATCGAAATATTTTTTCGTTTTGCGTATTGATTTGCTACGAAATGCGTGATACAATGTCCAGAAGGAAGGAGGGATAAACCATGATTAAGTTTAAGGTCAAAGTCATACTTGCTATGCGTGGCATGACCCAAAAGGAACTTGCGGAACGGACTGGCATCAGACCGCCCACGGTGTCTGCGATCTGCGTAGGCTCTGTGAAGCATCTGCCCGTGGATGCGCTGGAAAAGATTTGCGATGTGTTGGACTGCCAGCCCGCAGACCTGATGGAGTTCGTGCGGGAGCCTGATGGGGCTGTTCAATAAAACAAATGGTTTCGTGGTCATCGGCGGTGGCTTCCAAAAGGCAAGAAAACAGGCAGAAAAAGCCCCGTTTCCGTCCACGAAAGTCTGAACTCCTTTCCGTGAACACCCCGGCTATATTCCGGGAAAAATAAAAACTCGCACCCCCATTCCCGTTTTGCGTGGCTCACACCCCGTCTAAGTGGCACTTTTGTTTCGGATGACGGTTCTCACGCCCATCATCGTCCAGAAGCAAAGGAAGCCGACAGACGACCTACAACGAAAAAATGCGGAAGCCCGCTCCGGCGTTCCCCTTATTTGGGGCTATCGTTCGCCGGAACGGGCTTCCGCTCTTTCTTATTGGAAGTCTTTGAGAAGGTCATCCAGAGCCTTGTCCAATGCTGTTTTTAGGCTCTTTTCCATGATGCTCATGACCTCTTTTTCAAGAATGGACTGCTTGCGCTTTTTCTTTTTGTCTTTCTCTTTGCTCTTGGTGTTGTCTACCCTCATTTGATCTTCACCTCACTTGTGATTTTCACATTCCACACTTCGTTCTGCTCTGCTTCTGCTTCTCTGGATTCATTCTCACGCACCATTTTTCTGTGTAGAGCATAGCGGATTTGTTCTGGACTATAACCATCTCTATACATAGTTGGATAGTAGTCAGGAATTTTTCTGTCATAATATTCGTATAGTGTCATCTTTTTTACTCCTTTTCTTCTTTACTTTTGGTCTTACGGGGAGCCGTGGCACACGGCTCCCCGTAAGAAGATAAAATATCTGGGAGTAGTGAGTTGCGAAGCAACGAACTACGGAACAGATATTTTATCTTCGCAAGCCCCCCGGTGGTATCCTCAATATTATATAAAAGTGCTGACCGACCGCTTAACCGACTTTGCCCAAAGTCTGTCCCATTCCACTTGCTTCTGGACAAAAGGAACCCGCTGGCTCCCTTCGATCATTGGGAACCAGCGGGTTCGTCTTCATCCAGATAGTAGGTTTCGTAGAAGATGAAGCCATCCTCTGTTTGGAAGTGCGGGCGTTTGCCTATCCGCTTGCTCTGCTCGATTTCCTTCTGGACTTCGGCATAGATGCGGGCAACCTCGGCGGGGTCGGTGGGGATGTGGCTGTTCCAGTGTTCCACATCCATCCCCCTCTTGGCGTAGTGCCGAACAATTTCTTCTCTCATGTCAGCCATAGCAATCACCTTTCCTTTCTTAGAAGTTGGAAACCATAGCGATGGGGGCGGAAGCCTTGGCTTCCTCTGCCTTGACCATCTTCGCCTTGACCACCTTGCGAACATTAGCCTTGGTTGCTTTCAGGGTTTCCTGAGCAATCTTCCGCTTGGCGGTTGCGATTTCGCTCTTGGCCTTCTCCACGGTGAAGCCAACCTTGAAGTTCTCGACGAACCAGCTCTTGATAACAGGGAAGGTGGCGTTGCTGTTGACGATTTCATCGAACTCAGCCTGCTGAAGCTTGGTGCCCTTGAACTCAACATAGTCCATCATCAGCTCGAAGTTCAGACCCTTGTAGGACTGCTTCTGGAACTCAGGAGCGATGGCATCCAGAGTGTAGTTGGAGTGGCGTTCCATCAGAACCATCAGGGCTTCATACTGAGCGGTGCCGAAGATTTCAGCCTTCTTGAAGTTGGCGGCGGAACCGTAGATTCTCTTGCCGATGTGGTCGCAGGCGAAGAAGGTGGCGGAAGCGGTCTTGGTGGAGTTGGAAGTCATCTTGGTGGTATACATAGTAGTGTCCTTTCTGGCTCTTTTGGCCTAAGCGGTAGGTCGCAACCCTTATTTTTGTTTTTCTGAGGTTTTGTTTCCCTCAATCTTTATGGCCTTATTATACAGTTGAACCTATCCACTATAATGGGATAGGTTCAAAAGAAATCAGAAAATTTTGATTTTATTTTTCTTCTTTTGGTGGCGGGTTGATAGGCAGATGATAAGAGATGATGAACGATGATGGAAGATGAAAAAGTGATGATGCGAGTTGTATAAAAAAGTCAAAACATCTTGTTTCGTGAACAGGTGATGTGATAAGATAAGCCCAAGAGGGAAAGCACAACATACGCTTTCGGGCGATGTGCTTCTTGTTTTGCGAAAAGTCGGGCTTCCTGCTCCAAAAGTCCCCGCGCCGCAGGCACAAAGCCGCCGACAGGCGGATTTGACGTGGAAATGATGGGCTTCCTGGGCGCAGGCAACAACCCGATGGTCGGCATGACCGTTTCCGTGGCTGTTGCGGTTGAGGAAGCAATGAAGTAATTTTATCCAGCAGTTATATTGAAAGTGGTCTGCCAACCGGCAGACCACTTTTTTGTGCAGTAAGCCCCTCTCAGAGGGAGAACCAGGAGGGGAGAAGAAGGAGGGATTTTCCAAAGCCCGCTTGCCTCTCCCTGTGGGAGAGGTGGCAGCCCGAGGGGGCTGCCGGAGAGGGAGAAAAGAGCCTGCGCAGACAAAAAACAGCGTTATTTTTCCTTCAAATCCTGTATAAGCTGGAGAATGTGCTCTGCCTGCGTTGGACGAAGTCCGCGCGCAGCAAGGGCAATTTCCGAGGCTTTTCGGGGCGAAGGGCTGGCGCTGTCGAAGAACTCAGCGGGGGTGACATTCAGATATTCGCATATGTAAAAGAAGCCGGTCATTGAGGGCATACTGCGCCGATTTTCAATCTTGTTGATGTAGCTTTCGCTCTGACCGAGGGAGAGGCTCATGTCTCTGGCAGAGACATGCTTCTCCATGCGAAGCTGCGCCAGTCGCTCCGAAAACCAAAGGGAATAATCCACCTGTCCACCTCCATTTTATATATAGTATAATGCCATTAATTCCGAATTTTGACGAAAATCAGGCTATATTATTGTTGACATTGGGAAAATAAAGATGTATTATTGTTAATGTACAGAAACTTGGGCGGTATCCACAGGGGAATATGAAAGGAATGAGGTATATACCATGATTTTGTCGTCTTATTATGGGCATTATAAAATGCTGCAAATGCTGGAGGGAATGCTGGGGCTTGTCTTCTTTGTCGGCATAGCGGCCGCGATCTTTATGTACATCGTGATGTGGAATCTCTTTGAAAAGGCCGACGAACCCGGCTGGAAGGCGCTGATCCCCTTTTATAACACGGTGGTGCTCTATCAGATCGGCTGGGAGTCGGGCTGGGGTGTAGCCTATCAGGTTCTCTGCATTCTGTCGGGTGTGTTTTTTGGCTTTTCGCCGCTGCTTGGCTGGATCACGCTCCTGCTCAGCCTGCTGCTTTCCATCTTCCTTTATGTCAATTTGGCGGAGGTCTTTCATAAGGGCCGCGGCTTTGCGGCGGGCCTGATTTTCCTGCCCTTCATTTTCCTGCCGATTCTGGCCTTTGGTGATGCGACCTTTGGCAGCGCGGCGAAGCCCAAGATGGGCATGGAGGACTGGAAGTGTGCCTGCGGCAAGGTGCATTCGAGCATTGTTTCTACCTGTAGCTGTGGACGCACCAAGCAACAGGCAATCCAGAAGCGCCTGGCTGAGAGTGGCGGCCAGTGGCGCTGCACCTGCGGCAGAGTGCTGCCGGCCTTTGTCTCCACCTGCACCTGTGGCCGCAGCAGACATACGCCGCTGGAGGAGAGCGGAAAAAGCTATCTGGTCTGCCCCGCCTGTGGCGAGGAGCAGCCGAATACGCGCCCCATCTGCTACGCCTGTGGCGCGCGCCTGCCGCAGCCGAAGTCGGCTGTGCAGACACCGGTTCCTGCACCTGCGCCGGAGATGCCGTTGCCTGTTGCAGTGCCGCTGCCCGTGGAGTCCCCTGTCGCAGCACCGGCTCCCGCAATGCCCCCGACGCCTGCGGCTGCGCAGACTTCGCAGGTGACGCCCCTGCGTGCGGCGGTTGCGGGCTATCTGATTTGTCCGCTTTGCGGCACGACGCAGTCGGAGGCGCATTCCTTCTGCGCCACGTGCGGCACCCGCTTTAAGCGGCCGGAGTGAGGTGCTGCGCCTCAAATAACTCCGCTTTGCAAAAAAGCAACGGGACGTGCATTTGCACGTCCCGTTTTGTCGGTTTCTGACGTTATTTGAAATAGCGGGCAGCAGCCTCGAACATCCGGAGGTCATATTCACCGGGAACATTGCGGTAGAGGCCCTTGCCGATGCGCTCGCTGTGGCCCATCTTGCCCAGAACGCGGCCATCGGGGGAGGTGATGCCCTCAATGGCAAACAGGGAGCCGTTGGGATTGAAGGCGGCATCCATGCTGGGTCTGTCCTCCAAATCGACGTACTGAGTGGCAATCTGACCCTTCGCAGCCAGCTCCAGCGCCAGCGCCGGGGCGGAGAGGAAGCGACCCTCGCCATGGGAGATGGGCACGTTGTAAATCTGGCCCACCTGGGTGTTTGCCAGCCAGGGGCTCTTGTTGGAGGCAATGCGGGTGCGAACGATGCGGCTCTGGTGGCGGGCGATGGTGTTGAAGGTCAGCGTGGGGCAGCTTTCGTCGGTGTCCCGAATCTCACCATAGGGCACCAGGCCCAGCTTAATCAAGGCCTGGAAGCCGTTGCAGATGCCCAGCATCAGGCCGTCCCGCTGATGCAGCAGACGGTTGACCTCCTCCTTCACGGCAGGGT
>CAYXIN010000086.1:0-5042 GCA_964465395.1 uncultured Oscillospiraceae bacterium
ATAAAAAATCCTCCTATAGTAGTTGTTTTAATTCTACCATAGGAGGTCTCTTTTTCCTATTGTCCGTTTTTACTGGACTTGTGCACTCTCTGCTGGGGCTTATTGTTTGTCAGAGTGACTATGTCATCTGCTGAAACGGATGATGGAGCACTCAGATTCGCTTATTTTCACTTATTTCAGTGGCAGGCGTCAGGCTTATCCTCTCCCGCGCACGCAGAAATCGCCGTCTCAAAGTGCCCTTTGAAAAAGCATTGGGCATGTGAATGCTGGTGGCTCCAGAATACTCAGTTTTCCATTTGTCTGCCAAGGAATCCCGCCACTGTCTGCGCCAACTTCTGCTCAGATTCGCTCAGAGCTGCATCATTATCGCTCATAAGGAGCATAACACAGCCCATTAAATCTCCCTCCGCAATAATGGGGGCCGCCACACCGAGGTGATACTTCTCCACGGCCTCTGCAGGACGCAGACGCGCATCGCCTGTGCGGTAGCGGTATGCCTTGCGCTGCTCCATGATCTGCTCCAACTCGGCAGAATTTCTTTTTTCGAGCAGCTCACGCTTGGGCACCCCGGTTACGGCAATGATGCTGTCGCGGTCGGAAACGGCAGCAATGTGTCCCGTGTTTTTGCCGATGGCCTCACACATCTGCGCGGCAAAATCCTGCAAATCGCCCATGGGCGAGTATTTTTTGAAAATAACTTCTCCATCCTTTTCCGTATAAATCTCCAACGGGTCACCCTCGCGGATACGCAGCGTGCGGCGGATCTCCTTGGGAATGACGACCCTGCCAAGATCATCGATACGTCTAACGATACCGGTCGCTTTCATAATTTCCTCCCAGATTTTCTAAAGAATCACAGTGCTATTCTCTGCAACGGATTGGGATTTATGCGATGGCAGCGGCAGGAAGTATTTTGCATTCCGCGCGCTGCGCCTGCCTTTATTGCTTTCTGTCTGCGCGGTCGCAGCAAAAGTGTCTGCACACAGGGTCGGCTATTTTTTACTTCTTGTACTTCCATTTTTCTCAAAAATGCGATATAATAAAAAAGTCTGTGCTCGAAAAGGCTGCTTTCTTGCGCCCGAATTGGGGACAGGCAGCATTGTTAATTATCTTCTGTAGAAAACTGGGGAGCTGCCATGAAACGTATTGCAAGCATACAGGATCTTTCCTGCATTGGAAAGTGCTCACAGAGCATTGCTCTGCCGGTGCTCTCCGCGATGGGCATCGAATGCGCGCCCCTGCCGACCGCGCTGCTCTCCGCCCACACTGTGTTTGAGGGCTTTCGCAGCCTGGATCTGAGCCCATTTTTGCCGGACATTCTCGCACACTGGCGGGCGATGCAGCTCCACTTTGATGCAATTTACAGCGGCTATCTGGGTTCCCTGCTGCTGATTGATCTGATGGAGCAGCTTTATGCAGACTTCGCTGCGCCGGATACGCTGCGCTTTGTCGATCCGGTCATGGCCGATCATGGCGCGCTCTATGCGGGTATCCCGGAGGATTTCCCGGCTGCGATGCGCCGCCTTTGCTGCCGGGCGGATATTATCACGCCAAATGTCACAGAGGCCTGTCTGCTGACGGGTCTGGCGTTCCGGCAGACGCAGGACGAAGACTATCTGCGCACCCTGCTTGAAGCCCTGCTGCACTTGGGTGTCCGGACGGCAATCATCACGGGGCTGCGGATGGAGAATGACCGCACCGGGGTTGCCTTCATGCATCACGATGGTGTGCTTCACCTGCACCTGACGCAGCACATTCCCGCGGTATTCCACGGAACCGGCGACCTGTTTGCAAGCGTCTGCGTGGGAGCAATGGTGCAGGGGATGCCCTCCACCGAGGCCATTCCGATTGCCGCCGAGCATGTGAGCCGAACCATACAGGCCACACTGCGCGATCCCTCCGCGCGCTGGTATGGCGTTAATTTTGAGGAAACGCTGCCGGAGCTGGCGGCTGCGGAGCTGCGGCGCAAGGAGGTTCAGGCATGAAAAAGCGTCCCCGCTACCTCAGGCAGCAGGAGAGCCGTCTGCCGCTGCTTCTGTCCTTCTGTCTTCCATTCGTCTGCGCGCTGATTGCCCTTCTCGTTGCAGGCATTTTCCCGATTGGAAACTACACCATTCTGGCACATGACGGCTGGCATCAGTATTATCCCTTCTTTGTCGCCTTTCGGGACAAGCTGTTGCATGGTGGCTCTCTGGAATACTCCTGGAGCGTCGGCATGGGCACCGGCTATCTCTCGCTCTTTGCCTACTATCTGGCAAGCCCGCTGAATCTGCTGTGCGTGCTGGTGCCGGAGGCTTATCTGACAGAGCTGTATGCTTTCCTGACCCTGCTGAAGCTTGGGCTGGCAGGTCTGAGCTTTGGCGTCTTTGTCCGGACGGTCTATCGCCGCAATGATCTCTGGCTTGCCTGCTTTGCGATGATGTATGCGCTGTGTACCTGGGCAGGCGGGTACTATTGGAATCTGATCTGGCTGGATACCTTTGCGCTGCTGCCCCTGCTGATTGCAGGCACCATTGCGCTCACCCGCGATGGCGCGTTCCGTCTCTATATCTGCGCGCTGGTGCTCTCGCTGCTATGCAATTATTATATCGCCTATTTTTGCTGCATTTTTGTGGCGCTTTGCTTCTTTGGCTACTGCATATGCAGGCCCAACGGACTGCTGGGCTTTCTACGGCGCTTTGCGCGCATCGGCATCTGCACGCTGATTGCGGTTGCGATTGCGGGCGTGCTGCTGGTGCCGACGCTTTATGCCATGCAGACCACCTACTCCGCCGAATCTGAGCTGCCGTCTCTGCTGGCGATGAACATTGCTGATGGCGTCACCGGCGACCCGGGAGAGGCCGGCCTCTGGACGCTTCTGAAAACCCAAACTCTGCCCGGTCTGCTCAACGCAATTGGACAGGTGCTTGGCAATCTGCTGACCGGTGTGACGCCGACCAAAATGTCGGGCCTGCCAAACATCGCAACGGGAATCAGCGCAATGTTTCTAAGCGTCTATTTCCTGTGCAGCAGACGTGTGCGAACGAGCGAAAAAATCATCAGCGTTGGTTTACTGGCCTTTTTCATTCTGAGCTTTATTTTCCGCATTCTGGATTATATCTGGCATGGCTTCCATTTTCCCAATATGCTCCCCTACCGCTTCAGCTTTCTTTTCAGCTTTGTGGTCATCGCCATGGCCTACCGCGCGTTTTCGCTGCTGGAATCCTTCCGGGCGCGCTGCCTGTTTCCGGCTGTCGCGCTTGGGCTGCTCCTGCTGGTCAATGCCTGGTATCAGGGCGTCGCGCTGCGAATGCTGATTGCCAGCGGTGTGGCGCTGTTGCTTACACTGGCCGTCCTGCTGCTCTATAGCCGAAGGGTGCTGCATATGCAGAATTGCAAAGCACTGATCTGCCTGCTGCTGATGGCGGAAACTGTTTTTAACTTCTCCATGGGTGTGGCAGAGGTTTCCGTCACAACGCGCTCCAGCTATCCGAAGGAGGGCGAAAGCGTGGCGTCCGTCCTTGCGCGCCGGGATACAACGCCGCTCCTCTATCGCACAGAGACCGTCACAACGCAGACGCTCAACGACGCGGCGCTGAATCATTACGACGGCGTTTCGATCTTCACCTCGTCGGCCAATGTGAATTTTAACCGCTTTTCGCGCTCGCTTGGGCTGGCATCCTGGCCGGGCAGCAATCGCTATGTTTACTATGAAAGCGCACCCTTTACCAACCTGATGTGCGGCATCCGCTATCTGGTTGATCGTGATGGCGGATACGCCAATCAGGACTACAACCGGCTGGTCGCAGCAGACGGCCAGGTCAATCTGCTGGAGAATGAAGCCTTCATCTCTATTGGCTTTATGGCCGACAGCGCGCTGGCAGAATTTGTGGCTGAGTCCGGGCGCTACAATCCGATCTGGGAGCAGGATGAGATGTTTGCGGCCGCCACCGGTCTGGACGCCCCCCTGTATGAGCACCTGGCGCACAGCGCGCTCGAAACGGATGAGGGCTGCACGCTGCGCGCCAGCGGCACCAGCGGCACGCAGTACAGCTATTCCTCAAAGGATGCCGCAGACACCTCAGAATTCCGAATCCGCTATACGCTGGAGAAAACCGGCCTCTACTGCGCCACCTCCAAGCGTCCGGTGACGGATGCCAACAAGCTGAAGGTTTACTGCAACGGCGAGCTGATTCAAACCCTTGAGATTAAGGTGCGCGCGCTGTTTTGCTTGGGCAGCTTCAATGCTGGCGACACGCTGGAGTTTGTCTATTCCATTCCGGCGGGCAAGAGCGGCGCCATTTCGCTGGATCTTGCGGTGCAGGACAACGCGGTCTTTGACGCTGGCTATGCTGCACTGGCCGACGAGCCGTGGATTCTGACGGAGCGGACGGATACCCACCTCTCCGGCACCATTACCGCCCGGAACGACGGACTGTTCTACACCTCGATCCCCTATGAGCCAGGCTGGACAGCCTGGGTAGATGGCACAGAGGTAGAGCTGGCAGCAACCTACGACCCCAAGTCGGAGGATGTTCTGCTGACGGACGCCGTGATTGCCTTTCCTCTGTCCGCCGGAACGCATCAGATCACGCTGCATTATCACGCGCCCGGCCTGCGCACGGGTCTGGTGCTTTCGGTGAGCGGTTTGCTGCTCTTTGCGCTGCTGCTCCTGCTTACGCTGCGCACGCGGTGCCTGTTCCCGGATCCTGTGCCGCGCTATGTGCCACCTGTGATCGTGCTGCTGCCGCCAGTGGAGCCGCCGCTGGCAGAGATGCCCGCGGAAGCGCCGGACGACGCCCAGGATTCAGAGCCGTAGCAAATCGGCGTAAACGCTGGGCGCTGCTGCGCCCACGATGACAGACCGAAGGCCCCTGCTTTACAAAAAGCAGGGGCCTTCTATTATGAATATGAAGCTGCAAGGCCTACATAAAACACATATTCTCAGATAAAAGTGGAGCGTATCGATACCGATACGCTCCACGAACTGTTTTATAAGCTTCCCTCGCGATAGGGCGGTGACTTAAGAAAACATTGAAGCAAAAGGCGGTTTAGCTTGACGG
>CAYXIN010000087.1:0-4966 GCA_964465395.1 uncultured Oscillospiraceae bacterium
CCAGGCAGTTGGTGGTGCAGGAAGCAGCGGAGATGATGTTGTCTTCCTTGGTCAGAGTCTCGTGGTTGACGTTGTACACGATGGTGGGCAGGTCGTTGCCGGCGGGAGCGGAGATGACGACCTTCTTGGCACCGGCGTCGATGTGCGCCTGCGCCTTGGCCTTGGAAGTGTAGAAGCCGGTGCATTCCAGAACGACGTCCACACCCAGCTCGCCCCAAGGCAGCTCGGCAGCGTTGGCCTTGGCGTAGATGGTGATCTTCTGGCCATCGACCACGATGTTGTCCTCGCCAGCCTCAACCGTGTGCGCACCGAAGGGAGCGGCGTAAGCGCCCTGGGTGGAGTCGTACTTCAGCAGGTGTGCCAGCATCTTAGGGCTGGTCAGATCGTTGATCGCGACAATCTCGAAGCCCTCAGCGCCGAACATCTGACGGAAGGCCAGACGGCCGATACGACCAAAACCATTGATTGCAACCTTAACAGACATTGTTACATTCCTCCATTTTATGCTACGTCGGAGCGACCCGACGCCATTTTTTCTATGCTCTTATTATATACGATGATTCGCGGCTTGGCAATTGTCAAAATTGAGCAATTTTGACTTAATTCCGGCACTTTTTTGAGAAAAATAGTAGAATTGTCCGGAATTTCTCCTGCGCGGGCCGAAAAATGCACAATCATGCGCCGGGACTGTATTCCCATACAGGCGCCGGCGGGTGCGGACGCGCCCGGAGCTGCGCTGGAGAAAACAAACAGTTGCTATTTTTGCGGGAATATGCTAATATGAATAAGAATTATATTGGTGTATTGTCGGCATTTTTTCACAGGAGGCGAGCTATGATTGATCTGCATTGCCATATGCTGCCGGGCGTGGATGACGGCGCGATGGATGCGGCTGTGGCCTGCCGCATGGCGGAGCAGGCCCTCGACAGCGGCGTGGATACCGTTGTGCTGACGCCGCACTGCAACCTGAGCCGTTCGCAGCCGAATTATGCCGGCCCCATGCTGGAGCGGCACTTTGCCATGCTGCGCGCACTGCTGCGCCAGCGCGGGCTGCCGCTTCGCCTGCTGCCCGGCGCGGAGGTCTTTGCCGATGATGAGACGGTGCTTTCCCTGCTGCGGGAGCATCGCCTGCTGACCCTCAACCGCTCACGCTATCTGCTGGTGGAGTTCCGCTTTGATGCCTCCGGGCGACAGATCAGCGCCATTCTGGATGCCCTGGCGGAGACGGGCTGTGTGCCCGTGATCGCCCATCCGGAGCGCTATGCGGCGGTGCAGCGCGAGCCGCGTCTGGCTGCCCACTGGTTCCGCTGCGGCTATGTCATTCAGCTCAACAAGGGCAGCCTGCTCGGACGGCTGGGACGCTGCAGTGAGCAGACGGCGCTGGAGCTGCTGCGCCGCGGCTTTGCGCATGTGATTGCCAGTGATGCACATGATCCGGTCTACCGGACGGCGGGCTTCCGCTCCCTTCTGCCCCTGCTGCAAGACTGCTGTAGTCCGGAGTATGTGCGGATTCTGCTGCATGATAATCCGAAATGTATCATTTCTGACAGGGCGCTGTGCCCGCCGGGGCCTGACGCACAGGAGGAGTGCCTATGAAACGTTTGAACTGGATTTTGACGCTGCTGTTTCTGCTGGTGGCGATTGCTTTCGTAGCGGTGCTGTTCTACCAGTATACCACCGCGGATCGCACGGCACCGGTGATTACCTGCACCGGGGTGCCGCTCCGGGTGAGCGTCAGTGCCGACGATGCGCAGCTCTGCGAGGGCCTGCGCGCCACGGATGATGTGGATGGTGACATCACTGACCGGATTATCGTCCGGGGGGTCAGCAGACTGACCGGCAGCAACACGGCTTATGTGAGCTATGTGGTGTTTGACTCAGCCTCCAACTACTGCACCTACTCGCGCGAAATTACCTATACGGATTATCGCGCGCCGCGCTTCTCCCTGTCGCAGCCGCTGGTGTTCGATGTTGGCAGCAAGGTGACGCTGCTCGACCGCCTGCGCGCCGAGGACGTGATAGACGGCGACATTACGGACCGGATTCAACTCACGCAGTCGGACCTGGCAACCGGGATTGCGGGCAGCTACACGCTCCGGCTTCAGGTGTCCAACTCGACCGGCGATACGGCGCTGGTCAATCTGACCGTGCTGATGGAGAACCGGAGTCTGCGCCGCCCGCAGATTACCCTCAGCGACTATCTGGTCTATGTCGAGCAGGGTGGGAGCTATACCGCTGAGGACTTCCGCTCTTATCTGACCGGCGTCCTGGAAACGCTGGAGGGCAAGGCGGGTGAGCTGTCGCAGGTGCACATCAGCGGAGAGATCGATGGCTCCCGCCGGGGCAGCTATGATGTGCTGTTTTCCTATACCAATGCGACAAATGATACAGCCACCGTCATTCTGACAGTGGTGGTGGAGTGAGGCAGGTGAGTTTCGATGCAGGAGCAGAAGAGCTTTGAGTGGGGGAATCTGAACCCTTACTGCGTGCTGCGCTATTTGTGGAGCCATGCGCTGAAAATTGTCCTGGGTGCGCTGACCTTTTCCATGTGCGCCTATCTGCTGCTGACGCTGACGGCGACGCAGACCTATTCCAGCACGGTTACGCTGGCTGTGACCTCGCGCAGCGCGCTGGGCAGTTCGGTCGGCAGTGTGGCGGTGACGGATACGGTGGCCAAGCAGTTTGCGGAGCTGATTGACAGCAGCCTGATCCGCAGCGAGGCGGCAGAGCGCCTTGGACGGACGAGCTTTCCGGCGGAGCTGGCGGTCAGCGTGCCGGAGGGAACCAATATCATCAACCTGACCGTTACGGCCAGCCAGTCCGAGACGGCTTTCCGCAGCGCACTGGCGATTCTGGACTGCTACCAGGGCTACACGGGCTATATTAAGGATGGCGCGGTGATGGATGTAATCAGTGGGCCAAGCGTGCCGACGGCGCCGCTGGAGCTGGCCTCCCGCAGCCGCACGCTTCACCTGGCCTTTCCGTTGGGTCTGCTGTTGATGGTCGGCATTCTGCTGCTGCTTTTCCTGCGCCGCGATACGGTGCAGACGCAGGAGGGCGCACGCCGCCAGATTGATGGCAGGCTGCTGACAACCATCTACCATGAGCGGAAGAACCGCACCCTCCGCCAACTGCTCTCCCGGCGCAGAAAGGCGCTGCGCATAACGGATGCGGCCTCCAGCTTTGCCTATACGGAGACCATCCATCAGCTCCGCGCGCAGCTTGAATGGGCGCAGGAAAAGCAGGACAGCCGTGTTTTTGTTGTGACGAGCTGCACGGAGAATGAGGGCAAGTCCACAGTTGCGGCAAATCTGGCGCTGTCGCTGGCGCAGAAGCATGAGCGTGTGCTTTTGCTGGATGCAGACCTGCGAAAGCCGGCGCAGCATTTGATTTTTGAGAGCAGACCGGTGCGCGGCAAGGATCTTGGCGCGCTGCTGACCCGCGCGCTGCCGCTCAACGAGCTGCAAAGCTGCCTGACCTATTCGGAAAAGGAGCACCTCTGGCAGCTTTACGCGCTGCAGCTGCCCAGAGCGGCAGCAGAGGCACTCTCTGCGGAATCCTATCGTCTGCTCTTTGACCGCCTGCGGCAGAGCTTCCGCTATGTGATCGTCGATACGCCGCCGCTGGGCTTCTTTGCCGATGCGGAGGTGATTGCCGATGCAGCAGATGCCTCGGTGCTGGTGGTGCGGCAGGATGTGGCAAGTGCGACGGAGATCAATGATTCGATTGACCTGCTGACGCAGTGTGAGAGCCGTTTCCTGGGTGTGGCGCTTAATGACGTGCATCTGTGGCGGCCGCTTGCAGCGCTGAGCGGTGCGCACAGCTATGGCTACGGTTACGGCTATGGCTACGGCTACGGCAGGAAAAAGACCGGAGGAAAGGAGAAATGATCCCGGTGGAGCAAGCAACGCAATCGGCACCCGCTCCGATTTTATTGTCCGTGGTGCTGCATAATTACAAACGAGCGCTGAAGCATCTGTTCTGGCTTCCGCTGCTGCTGGGGCTGCTGCTGGGCGGTGTGATGGGCTTCCGCGCCGACCGCAGCTATGTGCCGCGCTACTCCGCTACGGCAACCTTTACCGTGCGGGCGCGGTATGCCGCCAGCCTGGATCTGATTTCCACAAGCAGCTACCTGAATGCCAGCGCCGCAGAGCAGCTTGCTGCGACCTTTCCCTATGTTCGTGACAGCGATGCCACGCGCCTGCTTCTGCAACAGGAGCTTGGCGGCAGCGTCAATGGTGTGCTGACGGCCAGCTCCATGGCGGAGGCGTCATTGTTTACCATGCGGGCGACCAGCAGCAGCGCGGAGGATGCCTTTGCACTCCTCAACGCCATGATCACGGTTTACCCGCAGGCGGCCAGCCCGGTTCTGGGTCAGACGCAGATTCAAATTCTGGATCAGCCCAGCGCGCCGCCGACCGCCCCCGACAACGCCAACCCCGCCCGCAGCACCGCGCTGCGCATGGGGGTGCTTGGCGTGCTCCTGGGGCTTGCGCTCGTGCTTGTGCTTTCCATGACGCGCCGGACGGTGCATTCTGAGGCGGATCTGGCGCGGGTGCTGAACCGGAAATGTCTGGCCTATCTGCCGGAGCTGCGGGCGAAGAAGCGCAGCGGGCCGACCAACCGCAGAATGCTGCTGACCAATGCGCGGCTGGATGAGGGCTTTGCCGAGTCTGTCCGCAGCCTCCGGGTCAAGGTGCAGAAGGCGATGCAAAGCCGCTCGGCCAGGGTGCTGCTGCTGACCTCCACGCTGCCCGCTGAGGGAAAGACGACGGTGGCGGCGAATCTGGCGCTGTCGCTTGCGGCAGAGGGAAAGCGCGTTGTTCTGATTGATGCGGATCTGCGCAAGCAGAGGCTCAAGGCGCTGCTGGGCGTGCAGGGACCATCGGATGGTATGCTGGAGGTGCTGACCGGAAAGGCGGAAAACTTCCGCCTGCTGAATGTGCCGGATTCCAGTCTGCTGCTG
>CAYXIN010000088.1:0-2242 GCA_964465395.1 uncultured Oscillospiraceae bacterium
CGCTTCCGTAAATCTGTTCTTTTCCGGCTGCGATTCGCTCACCGCTCATGCCCCATGTTTTGAAATAATCGAGCGTGCCGTCATTCAATGCGCTGTAGGGAATACAGCGATTGCCTAAATTCCCCGAGAAGTTGGAATAATAGGTAGAGACGTTTGCCTGACCATTTTTTGCAACGCCGGGAGAGCCAGCTGAACCTGTACCCAGGACATTATACTTCTGCGCAACCGTCAGCTGATCCAACGAGGAAACGCCATAAAATGCGCAGATAAAATCGGCATAGGTGCGGCTGCTGTCAGCAGCAAGGCTGATTTCATTTCCCTGATAATCTTCAAACGTAAATGCCTGCTTAATGAGTTCAGGGAATGCATTCATTTGCAGCAGCGTGATACTCGCTGCACTGCTGATCGAGCTGCTGCCGCTCAATGTGCCGTAACCGGGATTGCTTTTGAAATAAGAGATGATCGCCGGATTGATACATCTGAGCGGAGCCATGACAAGACGTACATGATTGCCGTCAAAGCCCTCTGCGTTTAATGTTGTGCTTGCAAGGCGCTGATCGGAAAGCATCGGATATAGCTTTTGCCATGCTTCGCCCCAACCGTATCCCGCCGAGTTTTTATCTGCACCATCGTTGGTGTTCAGCATAGAAGGATCGGCAGAAGGGATGTACGTTTCTCCGGCGGGGATCCAGTTTACCGTATCAAAATTATAATCCTGATACTGAATCGCTGTGCCGGTTTCGTTGACAAATTTCACTTTGAAAGTATACGGGCTAAAGTTTTGATAGGCGCGCATCGCCATCTCCATATACTCAGCCAGCGGATCGCAATCTACGGTAATCTTTCCGTCAGCATCAATCTGATCTTTAGTGATGGTATATACAAAATATCCGTCGTCATCTTTTGCAATTGCGCCATTTTTCATCTGCCAGCCGCCGGTTGATGCAGTTGCTGCGGATGTAACGCTAACAGTTGCCGTCACCCCTGTTTGCGCCGTCTGATGATTAACGGAAAAGCTGGTACCGACATAATTCGGCTGTGTCGGAGCTGTTTCGGTTACGGTATACTCGCCCGGAGCAAGCCCGGTCAAAAGTGCGCTTTCACCCGCCTTCAAATCAATTTTCCCGTCTGCGGGAATCGGCTGTTCTGTGCCGCCTGCAATGGTGTATTTGCCGGCTGCAGCCGTTCCACCTTTGGTCACGGTAAATTCAAATGCCGTATTAGGATCGGGCGTACCGCTGCCGGACACTTCCTTTCGGATGGTCAGGCTGCCTTCCTCGGCAGGCGTGTATGTGTTTGTAATTATGATTTTAACGGTACGGTTGTCATCGTCGATTTCCGCATCGGAATATGTGACAGCAAAGCCGTCGGGCACCGGTTCTTCCACCACGGTGTAGGAACTGCCGAGTTCCAGAGAATCCGGATCCGGAAGCTCCGTAAAGGTCGCGGTCCAGTTGTTCTGGGCATTGAGGATCACGCTGTCAAGCACGGTCTCTCCAATCTTAAGGAAGACTGTGACCGGAACCTTCTGGTTATCGTTTTCGAGGTTTGCCCAAACCTTGTTCACTGTGAGCGCGTAGTCGTAGTTTTTATCTCCAATCGTGACGCTGCCGTTGGTGCCGATGCCGCCACCTCTGGCAGAGGAGTTCCCCTGAATGATCAGAGTTGCCTCGGCTTCGGCAAGCCTTTTTGCATTGGCCGAGAGGATTGCTTTCAGGGCAAGGGATTCTGCGCAGTTCTTGATCGGATTCAGCGACGCTGCACCGCTGTCCGCACTGTAACGGGCTGAGCCATCGCCCATACCCAGACTCGCTGATGGTGCAGAAATTCCACCGTCCTTGTACCACAACATTTTGCCGCCACCCAAAGCGCGATCCGGCAATGTCAACTTGTATTCCTGTGAGGAATCCTTCACAGATGCCAGATCGTCAGCAGCATCGTCTGCCGTGTTATCATAAAACGCAGCACCGTTGGTTACAGAAATCTCGACCTCACCTGTAGGGCAGGCCCAAAGGCCGCCGCCAATAATGGAGGCTGTGTTTTCTTTGACAATGGCATTTTTCAGTTTCAGCACATACGGCACACTGGCAACATAGACTCCGCCGCCCTGCCGCTCGGCATAATTGTTTTGAATTGTTCCTGCATTCAGACTGACACAGTTGGAGGCCAGATAAATACCACCGCCGCAGCCGTTGTCGCTTGCAATTTGGCTGATTGTAACGCGATTGCCGCTGATCGTGCC
>CAYXIN010000088.1:2342-4900 GCA_964465395.1 uncultured Oscillospiraceae bacterium
AGCCGTTGTCGCTTGCAATTTGGCTGATTGTAACGCGATTGCCGCTGATCGTGCCACCGTTCATGGTAAATGTTCCGCCGCAGCAGATCTTGACACCGCCGGATTCAGAGTCTATCGCGGCATCGCAGATTTTTCCGCCGTTCATGGTGAATGCGGCATTATTCCCGCAGACAAGAACCAGCGCCTTTTTGTGTGTCTCCAAACCACTGTGCAGCGTAGACAGCGTGCGGATATTGCGGTTTTTGCCGCTGATCGTGCCACTTTCCAGAACCACCACGCCGTGGCAGTCGATGATGTTGGATGCAACCGCTTCCTTGCCTTCCGCATTGCTTTCGTTGGCCGCAAATGTAAGCGTTCCGTTAATCGTGAGCTTTGCGCCATCTTCCACCGTAAACAGGTTCAGCGTTTCTTCCTCAATCTTCTCCTGATACCCATAAATAAAAGCAGGGGCAGAGATGGTGTGTTCGCTGCCGTCATCGGTAAGCGTAACCGTCACACCGGCGGGAATCACAATACGCCCTTCAGGTGTGTGATCTTTGGTGATGACAATCGTTCCACTCTTTTCCTCTGAATCGAAGATCGCCTGAAATGCCGCTGCCAGAGAAGCATAGTCCGAATCAAGGAGCGTGGTGCCTGCTTCGCTCGAGACGAGGAAGGTGAGATCATCTTGACCGCAGATCAGTTCTCCACCCTTGGCAAAGCAGTTTTCCCCGTGCGTATGCCCTTCAGATTCTTCCGGCAAACAGATCAGCTCTCCACCTGAGCAGATACATTCTGCTAAATGAATGTGTCCCTCGGTTTCACCCGGCTCACATATGTACTCGCCACCTTCACAATAGCAGTCTTCGCCGTGTGAATGTCCATCGGATTCCTCCAGAGAGCACAACAGCTCGCCTGCTTTTGCGTAACAGCTTTCTGTGTGCGCATGCTCTGTTGCAAAGGCTGTGAGCGGAAATATTCCGATCAGCATCACAAGTGCCATGAGCAGCGCGAGACATTTCTGCCTGCTTTTTGTCCTCATTGTCTATTCCTCCTGATGAGTATGATTTTGTAACTGGGAATGCTCAGAGTTCACTTCATATTACAAAATGCAGACCCACGTCAAAGTAACAAAAAGCGCCGTTTTGTTGAAAAAAAGAGGCATCTGAAAAAATTTTTCAGATGCCTCAGAAAATGATCAGTTACTTTTCAGGTAGAGCTGTATTCCTAACGCTTTTGGAAAATAGTAATGTTTGCTTTGCTGCCTGTGGGATCAATTCGCTCCTTAAACTGCTTTCCGGCCTTGAAGGTAGGAATAACAGCCGCCGCAATTTCAACGGGTTCTCCTGTCTTGAGATTTTTACCCATCCTTGCCTTGCGCACCTTTGCTTCGAACGTACCAAAGCCGGTCAGCTGGACCTTCTCGCCATGCTCCACCGCAGCTTCGATAGCTTCCAATACAGCGTCCACTGTTGTGCCAGCATCTTTCTTAGTAATCTCCAGCTTCTCTGCAATAACTTCCACCAGTTCCTTTTTGTTCATTTTTGTGTCCTCCTGATAAATATAGTATGGTTTTACGATTGCGTTCATTGAAATCGATAGCCCTGTTCTGTCAGAGAATAGAGATAGGCTTCAAATTGCTCCTGCCGTTCAAACTCCACAGGCTCCCCACTTTCAATCTTGTGAAATGATGCGATTTTTGCTGTAACATCGATCCATATCATACGCTTTTCCATTTTTCCCTCCATCTACACACCGGCATATCCTGAAGGAATTACCGCAGCTTGTCAATAGTAATATCATAGCAGGTTAATACAAACATCCAACCAACAAAAGCGAAGCGTGATGGCAATGTTTTTAAATTTTTCATCTATTTTTTGTGAGTCCATTATTGCGTTGGTTGGACGTTGGTAGAAAGTGATATAATGAAAAAACAGGAACTTGCCGCAAAAGATTGACCAATTCTTTAGGAGGATATGAGGGTGCGGAACAGGAAAGACAACAAAAGTCTGGAAGAACAGGAGGCGTTCTCCAAGCGGACGATGTGTAAGCGCATGATTCTGCCGGGAATCATTGGCGGTGTGATCGGAGCGTTTATTAGCGTGAAGTACATATTCATCATTGCGGCTGTATTTGCGTTGCTCAGCGGAATCTGGTATTGTGAGCAGTTTGATGATGAACAATGAGAGGCGCAGGACATCTTTGGAATGTCCTGCGCCTCTCATTGTTATAGAGGAAAAGAGAAATTAACTGTAGTCAAAATTCAAAAGGTCGGCCAGAATGTATTCGCCCCATGAATATTCAGAAAGGAATTCTCCCTCAAAACGAACACGGTTGTCCGGGTTCTTATCCTGCCATGCGAAATAATCACAATCACACAACTCGGTGTTCAGCATTTGACCACGCGGCGTGGAGCGGATCAGATCGCCAATCCCCGCCTCGGTCAGAATCCCCTTCAGCCGCTTCATGGCATTGTAGTATGTTTTCATGTGCTCGTTGCTGTACTCACGGCCTTCCCAGACGCTGCTGTAGATTTCCTCGTTGCTGATCTCTTTGCCGCGCCGACAGGCGATGAGCGC
>CAYXIN010000089.1:0-257 GCA_964465395.1 uncultured Oscillospiraceae bacterium
GTCCAAGGACAAGAGATGGCGCCTCGTCGAGATTATCAAGAAGGCTGAATAAGGAGGTCGGGAACTAAATGATCCAACAGGAAACTTATCTGAAGGTTGCCGACAATACCGGCGCGAAAGAGCTCAAGTGCATCCGTGTGCTCGGCGGCTCGAAGCGTAAGTTCGGCAACATCGGCGATGTCATCGTCGCCTCCGTTCGCAAGGCTGCCCCCGGCGGCACGGTGAAGAAGGGCGAAGTCGTTCGCGCGGTCATCGTT
>CAYXIN010000089.1:267-4640 GCA_964465395.1 uncultured Oscillospiraceae bacterium
CGCAGCGCAAAGGGCGTCCGCCGCGCTGACGGCACCTATGTTCGTTTCGACGAGAACGCCGCCGTCCTCATCAAGGACGACAAGAATCCCCGCGGCACCCGTATTTTTGGGCCGGTCGCCAGAGAGCTTCGTGACAAGGAATACATGAAGATCCTCTCCCTTGCGCCGGAAGTCATTTAATAGGGGGAAGCTGAAATGAACATTAAGAAGAACGATACCGTTATTGTCCTGTCCGGCAAGTCCAAGGGCAAGAAGGGCAAGGTCCTGACGGCCATGCCCAAGGAAAACAAGCTTATCGTCGAGGGCGTCAATGTTGCGACCTGCCATGTCAAGGCCCGCAAGCAGAACGATGTCTCCGGCATCATCAAGCGCGAGATTCCCATTCGTGTGGACAAGGTGCAGCTCTACTGCTCCAACTGCAAGAAGGGCGTGCGCGTCGGCTTCAATGTGGACGGCGATAAGAAGACCCGCGTCTGCAAGAAGTGCGGCAAGGAAATCTGAGGAGGAGGAACGAGAAGATGGCAAGACTGAAAGTTAAGTACACCGAAGAAATCGCTCCCGCTCTGATGAAGAAGTTCCAGTATAAGAGCGTCATGCAGATTCCCCAGATCGCCAAGGTTATTGTGAACGTCGGCTGCGGCGAGAGCAAGAACAACGCCAAGGAGATTGAGGCGATCTGCAAGGACATCGCCACCATCACCGGCCAGAAGCCCATCACCACCAAGGCCCGCAAGTCCGTTGCGAACTTCAAGGTTCGTGAGGGCGAAACCGTTGGCGTCAAGGTCACCCTGCGCGGTGACAAGATGTGGGAGTTCCTGGATCGTCTGTTCAACGTGGCGCTGCCCCGTGTCCGCGACTTCCGCGGCATCAACCCCAATGCCTTCGATGGCCGCGGCAACTATGCCATGGGCCTGAAGGAACAGCTCATCTTCCCCGAAATCGAGTATGATAAGGTCGATAAGATCCGCGGCATGGACATCTGCATCTGCACCACTGCCAATACCGATGAGGAAGCTAAGGAACTGCTGACCATGGTCGGCGCTCCGTTCCACGCTTAATTTGGGAGGAAGACGAAATGGCAAGAAAAGCTATGATCCTGAAGCAGCAGGCTGGAAACAAGTTCTCTACCCGCCGCTATAACCGCTGCAAGATCTGCGGCAGACCCCATGCCTACCTGCGTGACTACGGCGTTTGCCGTATCTGCTTCCGCGAGCTGGCCTACAAGGGCGAGATTCCCGGTGTGAAGAAGGCAAGCTGGTAAGCATGCCCCCCGGAGCAACTGCTCCACCGCACACAAGCTGTGTGATTCCAATGTAAAACAGGCATCAGAAGTCAGAGGAAAATGGAGCCGGTCGCCGGCTTACATTCCTCTGATACTCTGGCGTCTTAACGGGTTTAGCCCGTAACTTCAATAAGGAGGATAAACCACATGCAAATCACTGATCCCGTAGCAGATATGCTGACCCGAATCCGGAATGCAAATTCTGCAAGGCACGACACCGTTGATATTCCTGCTTCCAATCTGAAGAAGGACATCGCCCGGATCCTGCTCGACGAGGGCTATATCAAGTCCTATACTGTCGAGGAGGACGGCAAGCAGGGTATCATTCACATCACCCTGAAGTATCTCGGCAATAAGGAAAAGGTCATTTCCGGCCTTCGCCGTGTCTCCAAGCCCGGCCTGCGTGTTTATGCCGGCGCTGAGGAGCTGCCCAAGGTTCTGCGTGGCCTGGGTATTGCCATTATTTCCACATCCAAGGGCGTTATGACCGACCGTGCTGCCCGCGCAGCGCATGTCGGTGGCGAAGTCCTTGCGTTCGTCTGGTAAGGAGGTTACAGTAATGTCCAGAATCGGCAGAATGCCTATCACTGTACCGGCGGGCGTTCAGGTTACCATCGCGGACGGCAATGTCGTTACCGTCAAGGGCCCGAAGGGTACACTCACCAGCACATTCCATCATGAGATGATCATCAAGCAGGAAGGCGCGGTTCTCACCGTCTCCCGCCCCGATGATGCACACGAGCACAAGAGCCTGCATGGTCTGACCCGCACGCTGCTGAACAACATGGTTGTCGGCGTCGATAAGGGCTACAGCAAGGAGCTCGAGGTCAACGGCGTTGGCTATCGTGCCTCCAAGGAGGGCAACAAGCTCGTCCTGAACGTCGGCTACTCCCATCCGGTTGCGATGGAAGAGACTGACGGCATCACCGTGGAAGTTCCCAGCCCCAACAAGATCGTTGTCAACGGCATCGACAAGCAGAAGGTCGGTCAGTTCGCTGCCAACGTCAGAGGCAAGAGACCCCCTGAACCCTACAAGGGCAAGGGCATCAAGTATACTACCGAGGTCGTTCGCCGTAAAGAAGGCAAGGCCGGCGGTAAGAAATAATAGGAGGTGTGCGTAAATGATTAAGAAGACCGATAAGAAGGCAATGCGCCTGAAGCGCCATGTTCGCGTTCGCGGCAAGATCTCCGGCACACCGTGCAGACCCCGCCTGAATGTATTCAGAAGTAATGCAAACATCTATGCCCAGATCATTGATGATGTTAACGGAGTCACTCTGGTTTCCGCATCCACCGTGGAGAAGGACTTTGATGGCGCGACCGGCAACTGCGAGGCTGCCAAGAAGGTCGGCCTGAAGCTTGCCGAGCGCGCGAAGGCCAAGGAGATCGAAGAAGTCGTGTTCGACCGTGGCGGTTATGTCTATCACGGCCGTGTCGCGGCTCTGGCTGACGGCGCCCGCGAAGGCGGACTGAAGTTCTAATAGGAGGAAATGAGAAATGGCTTATAACAGAGCTCCTGAAAAGGACAATGCTCCCGAAATGATCGAGCGCGTCGTCTACCTGAACCGTGTTTCCAAGACGGTTAAGGGCGGCCGCGTGATGAAGTTCTCCGCACTGGTCGTTGTCGGTGACGGCAAGGGCACCGTGGGCTACGGCCTCGGCAAGGCAGCGGAGGTTTCCGAAGCCATCCTCAAGGGTATCGCCAATGCCAAGAAGAACCTGCACAAGGTCACGCTCTCCGGCACCACGATCCCGCATGAGGTTACCGGCATCTATGGCGCCGGCACCGTTCTCATGAAGCCCGCAGCCGTTGGTACCGGCGTTATCGCCGGCGGCGCTGTCCGTGCTGTCATGGAAGCTGCTGGTATCACCAATATCCGCACCAAGTGCCTGCGCTCCAACAACCCGCAGAACGTTGTCAAGGCAACGATGCAGGGCCTGCTGAGCCTGCGTGGACCGGAAGAGGTTGCACGCATCCGCGGCAAGAGCGTGGAAGATATTATCGGTTAAGGAGGATACGAACAATGGCACAGTTGAAGATCAAGCTCGTCAAGAGCATCAGCGGTCGTATCCAGAAGCACATTGCCACCGCTGAGTCTCTGGGTCTGCGCAAGATCGGCCAGGAGACCATTCAGCCTGACAATGCTCAGACCCGCGGCAAGATCGCCAAGATCGGCTATCTGCTTGAGGTCACCGAAGTCAAGTAAGGAGGAGACAAGAATGGAATTACATGAACTTGCTCCCGTTCTGGGTTCTACCCAGGTAGCAAAGCGCAAGGGCCGCGGCTGCGGCACCGGCAACGGCAAGACTGCCGGCCGCGGACACAAGGGTCAGAAGGCCCGCTCCGGCGGCAAGGTTCGCGTCGGCTTCGAAGGCGGCCAGATGCCTCTGGCTCGTCGTATCCCCAAGCGCGGCTTCAACAATATCTTTGCAAAGCCTCTGACTGCTGTCAACGTTGCAATCCTCAACAAGTTCGAGGACGGCACTGTTGTTGACGCACGGACTCTGCTGAACGAAGGCATTATCCACGATTGCCCCTACGGTCTGAAGTTCCTGGGCAACGGCACCGTTACTTCCAAGGTTACCGTTCAGGCAGCTGCGTTCTCCGAATCTGCCAAGGAAAAGATTGAGCAGGCAGGTGGAAAGGCCGAGGTGGTGTAAGAGTGTTTGCTACTATTCGAAACGCTTGGAGAATCCCCGAGCTTAGAAAGAAGCTTATTTTCACGCTCTTCATCCTCCTGATCTTCCGTCTGGGCTCTGCCATCCCCGTTCCCTATGTCAACGTGGATGCGCTGAACACTTACTTTTCCACTCAGCTGTCCGGCACCATTCTGGGGCTGTACAATGCCATGTCCGGCTCTGCCTTCTCTCAGGCTACGGTCTTTGCACTGGGCATCCAGCCGTACATTAACTCGTCCATCATTATTCAGCTGCTGACTATCGCAATTCCCTATCTGGAGCGGCTGAGCAAAGAGGGCGGCGAGGAAGGCAAGAAAAAGCTGGCTCGCATTTCCCGTTACACCACGCTGGCACTGGCCCTGCTCATGGGCTGGGCCTATTCTATGATGCTGGCTAACCAGTCCAATCTGCT
>CAYXIN010000090.1:0-4478 GCA_964465395.1 uncultured Oscillospiraceae bacterium
TTACTCTATGACGTTATGAACGGAAAAGCGGCATGATCACTCATGCCGCCTTCCCGAAAACTTTATTATACTGTTTTATTGGACCGCTCCCGAAGGGGGCACAGGATGGGCGGCGCTCAGCGGTGGACTTCTGTGATCTGCGCATGCTCCCGCAGCAGACGCAGAACCTTTCCACCGATCACATTCATGCGGACGGTTTCTGCAAAGGCATCGTCATAAACTGCCTGGAGCTGCTGCTCCGTGATGTGGTTTGTCCGGCAGATTTCTGCGTAGGAGTCGGCAATTTCCTGCTCCTCGGCCTGAAGCTGCTCTACCTCGGCAATGGCGCGGATGGCCGCCTGGACACGAAGCTGCTCAATGGCATCGGCGCGCTGATCCTCCAGGAGCTGCTCGCGGGTTGTGTTCATGAAGCGGCAATAGTCCTCCAGACGGAGTCCCTTCTGGGCAAGCTGAGCCTCCATGGTGTGCAGAGCCTGCTCCATTGCGTCGCTGACGGCCTGCGCATCCGGCTGGTGATTCAGATTCTCCGCGGCAAGGTGCATGAGCCGCTGGAGAAGCTCCTGCTCGGAGCGCTCGGCATAGTAAGCGCGCAGACTTTCGCCCATGACGGCGCGCATGGCCTCCAGATTGGGGCAGTGGCCGACCTCGCGCGCAAAGGTGTCATCCAGCGCGTATTCGCGGCGCACCTGAATTGCCTTGATATGGCAGTTGAATACCGCCTCCCGGCCGGCAAGCGTCGGCTGGGGATAGGCAGCCGGGAAGGTGACAAAGACGGTCACGTCACTGCCGATTTCCTTGCCGATGAGCTGCTCCTCAAAGCCGGGGATAAACATGCCGCTGCCCAGCGTCAGGCATTGATCCTGCGCGGTGCCGCCCTCAAAGGCAACGCCATCGCAGACGCCGGCATAGTCCAGCACAACCTCGTCGCCAAGCTGGGTCAGACGGTCGGTGATTTTGGTAATCGCGGGAGACTGCTGCCGAAGCTGCTCCAGGCGGCGGTCGATTTCGCTGTCGGTGACGGTGACAATCTCCAGCGTGGCCTCCAGGCCCTTGTATTGAAATTCCATGTTGATTCTCCTGTATCAGAATTGAGACTTCAGGGCGCCAATCAGCAGATCGCCCGCAACAACGCGATCCTCTGCGGCGAAGCCGTCGGAGAAGTTCTCTGTATAGAGAAGCTGCGCATTGGGAGGGAATTCCTCATCGCCCTCCCAGATCAGCAGGCGCAGGCGATAGGTATCCAGCAGGGTGAACTCATATCCGGCGTCCCCGTGGCGCAGCGGCAGTCCGCCGAGCGACTCTGCGGCTGCGCGGAATGCTGCAATGCGCGTGCCGAAGGTGAAGGCGGCCCGCGTCAGGACGCGGCCTGTGAAGGGCTGAATATACAGCTCACCCCATGGCATTTCACGGAAGGTCTTGAAAACGTCCGTGGAAGCGCCGCGCTTTCCCTCAAGCAGATAGCGCAGAAGAAAGGTCTGCGTGGGGAGCGGAGGAATGCTGCCGTCATTGGCGCAGACAGCGGCATCCGGATGCGAAATGGTATAGGCGGTGCCCAAAAGTGTGATTGTAAAGCGGTTATCGTGGAAGGAAAGACCAAGGCGCTGCGCAGCGGAGAGCGGCTCCAGCGCGGCAAATCTTTCGCGGTAGAATTCAAGAGGCACTTCCTCTTTGTGGTTTTCGATTTTGCGGTTTTCCATGCTTCTGTCTCCCAGTGGTATCAGTCCAGCTCCGCGAAGCGCGCCGCATCCGTGTGAGGCAGGAAGCAGGCGGCGACAAAGGCATCCATATAGCCCGGGTGGGTGGACAATTCCATATATGTCATATTACGCGCGACCTCGGAGACCTTCTCGTTGGCTGCGTCCGAAAGGGCCATTGCGTAGGCACCGGCCAGAGAGGAGTTGCCAATATAGTGGAACAGCTCCAGTGGAACATTGGGGAACATACCGATGCGAACGGCATTTTTCATGTTGATGCCGCTGCCGATGCCACCGGCAACATACACGCCCTCCAGGACGGACTCGTCCATATCCATGGCGGAAAGAAGGGTATCAATGGCGGAATAAATCGCGCCCTTCGCACGGATGAAGTTGTCGATATCCACCTCGTTCAGGGCAACCTCGCGACCGGTTGCAGATTCATCGGGCGTGGCCAGAATATAGCGGCCGATTCCGTGGCGGTCATGGGCAACGCGCTTGCCCTCGCGCACAAAGATACCCTTTGCATTGATGATACCACAGCGGAAAAGCTCTGCAATCAGATCAATGATGCCACTGCCGCAGAGACCAACAGGTTTCTGCCCGGCTTCACCGATGACGCCAAGGGTGGGCTCCATGCTGTCGGCATCAATTGTGAGCGATTCAATCGCGCCATCCGTGGCGCGCATACCGCAGGAGATGTCGCCGCCCTCAAAGGCCGGGCCAGCGGAGCAGGCGCAGGAAACCAGGAAATCCTGATTGCCGAAAACGATCTCGCCATTCGTGCCGAGGTCAATGAAGAGCGAGAGCTCCTCACGGTTCCAGAGCATACCGGCGAAGGTACCGGCGGTGATATCGCCGCCGACATAGGAGCCGATGTTGGGCGCGATCAGAATGCGGGCATTGGGATGCAGCGGCAGGCCAAGATCGGCAGCGTACAGCTCCTCATAGTGGAAGAAGGCGGGGATATAGGGCTCAGTGCGCACGGGCTCGGCATCCACACCAACAAGAAGATGATTCATCGTTGTGTTGGCCGCAATGCTCATGCGCAGAATCCGGGAGGCCGGAAGATTGGCGGTTTTGCACAGCGTGGCAATCAGCGGCAGCAGGGTTTCCTTGATGATGGCGTCCTGAAGCTTTTTCCGGCCACCGGGCTTGCCCTGCTCAATGATGCGGTTGATGACATCGGCGCCGTAGCGAATCTGGCCGTTTCCGCAGGAGGCCTTGGCCAGCAGACGTCCGTCAGCCAGGTCAAAGAGCACGGCAGAAACCGTTGTGGTACCGATATCGACCGCCAGCGCACACAGTGGGCGCTGGTCGCTCAGTGGCAGAATGTCATAGACCTTAAAGGTGTTGTCGTCCTTGCGTTCGCCCAGAATGCGGACGGAAAAATCGCTCTCCCGCAGTACGGCGGGCATACGGCGCAGGGGATAGAAGGGCAGCTCAATGCTTGCGCAGCCAGTCTCAGCAGAGAGCGCACGCACCAGACGCTCGTTGTCCGGCATGGTATCCTCCAGCGTCGGGGCGCTCAGATTCAGCACAACGGAGGTGAAGGCGTTGGTCAGGGGAACCTCTGCTGCGCGCACACCATCCAGCAGAGCCTCAAAGATGGCGATTTCCTTGCCGCTGGAGAGGTCGGCCGTTTTCATGCGGCTGCGGTAGGCGGAAGCAATGTCAGGCACCAGAACGGTCAGATCTGACAGAGGCTTGACGCAGCAGGAAAGACGCCAGCCCTCTGCAAATTCCTCGGCGGAAATATGCGATGTTTGCAACCCGCTGACTTCACCGGAAAGAAGCTTGACACGGCATTTGCCACAGGAGCCGTTGCCGGAGCAGGGGGCATCGATGGCAACGTTAGCCTTACGCGCGGCCTCAAGGACGGTCTCATCCGGAGAGGCGGAAATGACAACAGTATCCTCAGTGTTTTCGAAACGGAAGGTAATCTCAAACATGGCATTTCTCAACTTTCATAATCATAATTATTGTAGGGCTGCGCGGTCTATTGCAGCGGCAGAACGGCGAAGAAGACCAGCTCATCCTGGCCGCTGTTTTTCATAGTGTGGGTGCTGCCTTTGGGACAGTAATGGCACTGACCGGAGGTAAGCTGCTCGCAGACGCCGTCACAGAGTATCGTAGCCGTGCCGGAGAGCAGAAAAATGAGCTCACAGTCGTCGGTGTGCGTGTGCAGACCGATCGAGGCACCCGGCGCGAGGCGATCAAGCATCACGGTGGTGCGTTCGTCGGAAAAGGCCTGCTTCAGCAAAAGACCGCTGCCGCCCTTCGCGCCGCAGACAGTCTGCTCGGGAAGCTGGGAAAAGTCAATACGCATTGCAGGGCACTCCTTTGTCTGTTGTTTCGGTATTTTTTTATCGGTTTTATTTTAACACAGAGCAGATGTCTTGTCAACACAGTGCTTGTCGAATCCGGGCAGATTCGGCACAAACGCCCCCTGCCTTGCTTGGAAGGCAGGGGGCGCAGCATTGCGGGTGCAATTACATATCGAAGGGCTCCATGCTCAGCACGGGGTGGCCAACCTCGCTCAGGTAAGCCAGCAGTGCCTCGGGATCCTCGGTGCAGACGGTTTCGTCTGCGATCATGTCGGTGAAGTTCTCGACGCCGTACATTTCCAGCGCAGTTGCGTCGAGCTTCTCGCGCATCTGTTCCTTCAGAATCTTGGGCAGCCAGACAATACGGCCGGGGCCGCCTTCGGCAGCGATGAATTTCTTCGAGGCGATGAAGTGCTTGCCATGACCCATGAAGCCGGGGGTCTGCACACCGCCGCCG
>CAYXIN010000091.1:0-4456 GCA_964465395.1 uncultured Oscillospiraceae bacterium
TATATATATATATATACGCAGGATGCATACTGACTGTGCATACTAACGCATATCGCGATGCATGAAGCCGGGCATATTCTGCTGTACCTTTATGCTGCGTGGCAGCATTGGGATAAAACAAAGAAAGAGGAGAAGGAACACATGAACACAAGCAAACTGAGCAGACTGCTGGCACTCGCTCTGGCTCTGGTTCTTGCGCTGGGCTGCCTCACGCCGATTTCGGCCGTGCAGCCGCAGAGCACGGAAGCGGACTCCCTGCGCGAGACGTTCAGCGGCGATCCCACGGCGGCCAAGAGACCGGACGATCCCGGCGAACCTGTTGAGATCATGGTCAAGCTGGATGGCCAGACCGAGTATGTAAAGACTGCGGATCTGGAGCGCGCGACGAAGAAGTCCGCGCAGCAGCTCGCCACCCTGAAAAAGGCGGCGCTGACGGTGGAGTCCAAACTCTCCAGTCAGATCGAAGTGGGGAATTATTATTCTCTGCTGTTCAATGGCTTCAGCTTCACCGGCGAGGAGTGGATGGTCGAGGCAATCAATCAGATTCCCGGCTACACGGCTTTCGTTTCTCCTGAGTTTGAGCTGATTGAGGCGGCCGAGGTCACGGATGAGGAGCTTGCCCTCACGCCCTCCATGTCCAAGAGCAATGGCCTGGTGCAGTCCAAAACTGCGTGGGAGTATGGCTACACCGGCGAGGGCATGGTGGTTGCCATTATCGACACCGGTATCCGCCAGACCCACGAGGCGTTCTCGGCTATGCCGGCCAACGGCAGAATCGATGAGGCTTATCTCGAGGATGTCTTCGACCAGTATGGCGACAAGATTCATGCCGGTAACGGCGAATATGTTGATGGCATGTTCTACAACGACAAGCTGGCCTTCAACTGGGACTACTTCGACAATGACGCGATTCCCAACCACACCTCGTCCGACCACGGCACCCATGTGGCCGGTATTGCAGCCGGTAACAATGGCAAGACCTTCAAGGGTGTTGCGCCGGATGCTCAGATTGTGACAATGCAGGTTTTCACCAGCACCGGTGCTGCGTCCTTCGCAACGCTGCTGCTGGCGCTGGAGGACTGCGTCTACCTTGGCGTCGATACGATTAACATGTCCCTGGGCTCCTCTGCGGGCTTCACGGATTACGCCTACATCAATGCAGAGCTTGAGACGGTCTACAATGCGCTGGAGGCTGCCGGTACGACGGTTTGCGCAGCCGGTGGCAACGACGGACATTCTCAGGTCTGGAATAACTATGGCAACTGGTACGATGGCGCATATCGCTGGCTTGCCGCCAACCCCGACATTGGCCTCATCAGCGCGCCCGCAACCTTCCCCGGCTCTCTGGCGGTTGCTTCTGTTGTGAACATGGATGCTTCCACGGCATTCTATCTGGAGGCCAATGGCAAGAAGTTCTACCCGCAGCGCAACTCCTATTCGACGACACCGATTCTCGGTACTCTTGAGGCTGGCGAGTATGATCTGCTCTGGCTCGGCTGCGGTACTGAAGCGGACTACGAAGGCGTTGATGTGACAGGAAAGATTCTCCTGACGCAGGTTGGCGAGAATACGCTGACCGAAAAGGCAAACAGTGCGCTGGAGCATGGCGCGGCTGGCCTCATCGTGATGAACAATACGTCCGGTATTTTCAAGAGCGGCATTCGCGTGAAGATTCCCTATGGCATTCTGACCATGGAGGATGGCGAGCTCCTCTATGCGACGCTGGTCAATGGCGAGGGCAAGATTTCTGTCGTCCACGAGATGTCCTATCCCATCATCCAGATGGCGCCCAGCTCCTCCTGGGGCACGACCTCTGACCTGAAGATCAAGCCGGAGATCGCGGCGCCCGGCGAAAATATCACCTCCTCGGTCGGTCGTTTTGGCAACACCGACTATGCAACCTACAGCGGTACCTCCATGGCAGCGCCCCATGTTGCCGGTGGTATTCTGCTGATTAAGCAGCGCCTGAATGTGCTTTATCCCGAGAAGACGCCTGCACAGATCAATGAGCTGGCCTATGCCTTCCTGATGAGCACTGCCCATCAGGTCAGTGGCTTTGTCCGTCAGCAGGGCGCAGGTCTGATGGATCTGAATGCAGCCCTGACCACAGAGGCTTATCTGAGTGTCCCCGGTCAGCAGCGTCCGAAGCTGGAGCTGGACGACAGTGAGGACGGCACCTTCACCTTCAGCTTTGTGGTCAACAATATCAGCGACCATGTCAAGAGCTATACCATTGATTTCTCCGCCCTGACGGAATCGGTCACCGATTATGAGCATCAGGGAACGATCGTCTATGACGATGCGTTCAACGAGCGCTATGGCATCAAGAATCCCGAGGCAGTCACGGTCAAGGTTGCCACCGGCACGGTCAAGGATGTCACGGAGCTCTGCGAGCTCGATGGACTCCAGTCTGTCAAGGTTCCTGCCAGAGGCAAGGCAACCATTAAGCTGACTCTCTCCTGCACGGATGCGCTGATGGCCTATTTCGAGGAGAACTGCGAGGCCGGTATGTACCTCGAGGGCTTTATCAAGCTGATCGATACCCAGGAAAATGGCGTTGACCTTTCCATCCCCTTCCTTGGCTATGTCGGTGACTGGGATGAGCCTGCAATTTTCGACTCCGGCATGTACTGGCAGAAGCCCTTTGGTGAAAACAACCTCCAGCAGAACAGCACTACCAATTATAAGTATGTTGGCTATGGTACCCTGGAGCAGGGTCTTGGCCTGAACTACTATGCCGACGCAACCGGCGAGACCTATCTCGACGACCGAAATGCCATCTCCCCGAATGGCGATGGCAAGCTCGACGCTGTGGATTACATGGAGTTCTCTGTCCTCCGCAACGTGGCAGATGTGAAATTCTATATCCGCGATGCCGAGGGCAACGTTCTGGAAACCCTCTATGAAAACGGCCGCTTCCGCAAGGAGTACTTCACCGGTGTTATGAATGGCGGCGTGACCTATACCTCCATGACCTTTGACTTCACCGGCGAGAATATGGCCGAGAATGAGACTGTCTACATGGTGCTCGAGGGCTGGCTGGATCGCGAGGAGTATCGTCCCGAGGACAATGCACTGGGTCAGTGGATCATCCCGATCACGAAGGATACCGTTGCCCCGGCTGTCAAGGTCGTCGACGGTGGCATCGAGGTCATCGATACCAACTATACGGCCTACTACGCAGTCTATGCCGATGAAGCGCGCACAGAGCTGATTGCCGACGCCGGTGTCTTTGCGATGGAGCGCGGCGAGGCCAGCTTTGTCGAGACGGAGCTGGATACCTTTTATGTCTTTACCGCCGACTATGCCCGCAATGAGGCGTTCTACAAGGTGGACAATGGCATCGTTTATGACCTGAGCTGGGAATCCACCCTCAATGCACCCTCGATCATCGGTCAGACGGTCATCAACTGGAACGAGGGCGGCAATGAGTATACCTGGATTGAGTTCAATCCTGAGGCACCCAATGCTGTGACCAAGCTGACGGAGACCAGCTATGAGCAGACTGAGGTGATGCTCGACAATGAGGGCTGGGATATTCAGGCAACTGGGATTGGTGTTGACGGCACACTTTATGCGTCGAATCTGAACTCCCTCCTGATTCTGGATCCTGAAACCTATGAGCGTACCTTCGTTGCTGATTTCTGGTGTGAGGTTGCGCCGAATGGCTATCCTGCTGTTCACAATATTCTGATTAATCCCGAGACCTTCGAGGCCTATGCCTTTGCCTGGATTTATAATGTTCCCGGCGCTGGCTGGCTTAACAACTACTGGTTCTGCAAGCTGGATCTGGAAACGGCAGAGCTGACGCCGATGTGGAAATCCAGCCAGTATCAGTATTGGGCAATGGCTTTCCTCGATGGCGAGAGACTGGCTGTGCAGGATTACAGCGCTGCGGGCTTCACGATTGTGGACTATCGCAATGGCGCAAAGCTGGAAACCATTGAGACCGGTTTGTATGACACCCGCTATAACGCGGAGCAGATTGGCAACTATGGCTTCCGCGGCAATATCCTTTATGACGAGGAGCAGAACTGCCTGTACTATATCGCCGGTGGCTCCTGGTTCCGCGATTGCCGCTATAATGCAGCCGGCTTCGTCAGATTCGATCTGAATACCAAGACTGCAACGATGCACACCATCGGCAACGACCTGGGCTATCAGGTTTATGGCATCTATTTCGCGGATGACCTCAAGCCGCAGGACTTCTATGTGGCGGGACAGTTGATCGACGCAATCGGTGAAGTGACACTGGAGAGCGGTGAGGCGATTGAAGCTGCCCGTGAAGCATATGACAACCTGAGCGACAAGGACAAGGCTCGCATTGAGAATTATGAGGTTCTGGTTGCTGCGGAGCATCTCTACATCCTCCTGACAGTGGAGCATGAATCCTTTATCTCTGCGAAGTATTATGCCGACCTCGTTCTGGCTGAGCTGGCCGAGTTCGACACCACTG
>CAYXIN010000092.1:0-4215 GCA_964465395.1 uncultured Oscillospiraceae bacterium
TCACCAGATGGATTCCCGCAGCGCGGCCCATCTGGGCAATGCGGCAGATGGATTCCTCGACCTCCTTTGCCGCAACCAGCATCAGGTCTGCCAGCTCGTCGATCACCACCACAATCTGCGGCATGGTGCTCTGGTCGGGATCGTTAGAGACCGACTTGTTGTACGACTCCAGATCGCGCACGCCCTCCTCCGACATCAGGCGATAGCGGCGCATCATTTCCGTCACCGTCCATTGCAGCGCGCCGGCCGCCTTCTTGGGGTCTGTGACGACCGGAATCAGCAGATGCGGAATGCCATTGTATACACCCAGCTCGACCATCTTCGGATCCACCATAATCAGACGCACCTCGTCGGGTCTGGCCTTATACAGCAGCGAGAGGATAATGGTATTCATGCAGACAGACTTACCCGAGCCCGTCGTGCCCGCGATGAGCATATGCGGCAGGCGGGCAATATCCCCGACGATGCAGTTGCCGCTGATGTCCTTGCCCACGGCGAAGGAAAGTCTGGAGCGGCTGTTGCGGAAGGCCGGCGAATCGATAACCTCACGCCCAAAGACGGTGTTGACCACCTTGTTGGGCACCTCGATGCCAACCACGGAGATTTTATCCGGAATGGCAGAGATGCGGACGCCGGAGGCGCCCAGTGAGAGAGCGATATCATCGGCAAGATTGGTAATTTTGGAAAGCTTGACACCGCGGTCAAGCTCAATTTCGTAGCGCGTCACAGAGGGGCCGCGAATCACATTGACAATATGCGGTTCAATGCCGAAGCTCTTGAGCGTGTCGGCCAGACGCCGGGAATTCTCCCGCATCTCCGCCGTTGCGTCCACCATGCCCTGGCGACGCAGATGCAGCAGCTCCACGGAGGGATAGGCATACTCCGTCGCGACAGCCGAACCGGTTTCGATCTCCATGGCGATTTCTCTGGCCTGCTCTGCCGCCTCCTGGCGCTTCATCTTCGCGCTCTCCTGCGGCGCAGGCGGATCAGGCATCATCGGCGGCTGCGCAGGCTGCGCGCTCTGCGGCGGGCAATCGCACTGCACCGCCTCGACCTTCTCCGGCTCCGGCTCCGGCTCCGGCGTCGGCACCGCCTCGGGCGGGGGCGGTACGGGTGCGTCATGCAGCTCAATCTCGTCAATTGTTACCTGATGCGGCACGGGCGTCGGCTTCTTCGCCGCCTCCTCCTGCTGGAGAAAGGCATCGGGCGAAAGCCTGCGCTTTTTCCGCGGCTGCTGGCCGTGCGTCTCCGGCGGAAGCAGGGGGTCATCCACCGGCAAATCAAAATCCGCCGCCCGGCGGCGCTCCTGATGCGCCCGGTGGCGGGCGCTGACATGCTGCACCAGGCGCTCCGCTGCATCCTCCTCTTCCTCCTCCGGCTCCTCATGCGGGCGATTTTTAATGGCTGTGATGAGGCTGTTGAGCGAAATCCGCATCAGCGCAAGGAGCTGATGCAGCATCAGCAGCAGGAACACAATCACCGCACCCACCCGCGTAATCGCGCTGGACAGAAGCAGCGCAATGCTGCCGGGAAGCAGGCCGCCGCTGAGCCCGCGAATGCCGCTCTGATAGAGCGCGCCATAGCTATGTACGTCGCAGAAAATCAACTGGTACAGCGCCGACAGCGTCAGCAGCAGCGTCGCCGCGCTGACGATGCGCCAGGTAATCGGCTTTCTTCTGCGCCCAAAGAGCAGCAGCGCCGCATAAACCAGCACCAGCGGCAGCAGATAGCGCGTGACCGGCCCGCCCAGACCGCAAATCAGCTTTGTCAGACCGGAAATGATGAAGGCGTCTGTTCGAAACCAGCAAATCGCGCACAGAATCGCCAGCAAAATACACAGCAGACCAACCAGCTCACGGCGATTCTGCGCGCTCGGGCTGGGAGCAGGCTGCTTGCCTGTCGTTTTTCTTTTTTTATTCGCCATGGCACTCCCCTCCTCAGGCGTTAATCAATGTCAGAAGCAAAAGGATCGCCGCCAGCTCCCAGCAGTAGTAGGCAAAGAGCTGTAGCTTTCCCTTGGCCACCAGATAGCGCAAATACTGAATGGCAAGATAGGCAAACACGCTTGCCAGCAGCGCCGCCACAAGCAGCCCCAGCAGAAAGGCCGCCTGAACGCCGCCCAGCAGCAGAGCGCGAAGCAGCCGGTAGAGGAAGGCACCCATGCTGTAGAACAGCAGGAGCTGATAGCTCAGCCGCAGGCTCTCGTCTCCGGCCAGACCGGTCACGCGGCCAACGCAAAGTGCCGTCCCCAGGCGCGAAAAGCCCGGCAGAACCGACACCAGCTCTGCGCCGCCGATGAGCAGCGTGTCCGAGAGCATCAGCTCACGTTGCGTTCTGCGCCCCTCCCCATTGCGGCAGCACAGAAAAATGAACAGGCCGTTCAGCGCCAGCAGCAGCGCCGTCGGCAGCGGGCGCGACAGGCGCTCAGCCGGGGCGGTATAGCTCAGCGCCAGCAGCATGGGCAGCAGCGCAAACAGGCCCAGCAGCAGATTGCGCCGCCGCAGCGCCGCGCGCATATTGCCGCGACGCGGACGCTGCCGCCGCAGGATACGCAGCGCCGCGCGCCCCGTATCCAGGCTTTCGTCGCGAAAGGCCAGAACGATGGCCACCACCAGCCCCAGCGTGACACCGGCGTGAAAATAATATCCGGCGCCCTGATTCAGCGGTGTAAGATTCAATGCCTCGGTCAGCAGTGTGGCGTGTGCGCCGAAGGAAATCGGCAGAACCTCCGTAATGCCGCCAATGATGCCGTAAAGTATGGCTTCCCAGATATGCAAGGCAACCGTCTCCTGTGTTGGAATGAATTCCCGTTTCTTGTCAGGAGTTTTATTATAGCATATGGCGGCGCAGATTTCCACAGTTTTTCACTATTTTCCCTTTTGCTCTGCGATCATCCCGTGAAGCACCCGCAGGGCATCGCGCAGCCCGCCCAGGCGGTCGATCAGCCCGCTGTCCACCGCCTCGCGGCCATAGACAATGGTACCGACATCCGTCGCGATCTGGCCGGTCGCCATCATATAGCGCTCAAACTGCGCCCGGCTGATGCGCGAATTTGCCGTGACAAAATCCGTAATCTGCTCCTGAATGCGCTGAAAATAGTGATAGGTCGCAGGCGCACCCACCACCACGCCGCTCATGCGCACAGGATGAATCATCATGCTTGCCGTCGGCACAATCATGCTCTGCCGCGCAGAAACGGCCAGCGGAATGCCGATGGAATGTCCCCCGCCCAGAACCAGCGAAACGGAAGGCTTTGTCATCCCGGCGATCAGCTCCGCAATGGCAAGCCCGGCCTCAATATCGCCGCCCACCGTGTTGAGCAGGAGCAGCAGCCCCTCAATCTCCTCGCTCTCCTCAATGGTCGCCAGCAGCGGCAGCACATGCTCATATTTTGTCGTTTTCACCGTCTCTGGTGCCACCTGGTGTCCCTCAATCTGCCCGATGATGGTCAGGGTATAGATACTGCCCTGCTGATTCTGCGTCAGACCGGCTCCCAGCTCCTCCAGACGCCCGGCGTCTGCGTTCTTCTGCTCGTCCACCAAAAAATCCTCCCCCGTTGAAATGCAGTCAGAAGCAGTTTGCCCAATTCACGCCAAAATACTTGCATTTTTTCTTCCTTTTTGCTATACTGAGAAAAACAGAAAGGGGTGTTGCATATGCAATACGAATATCAAACCAGCGGCACCTGCTCGAGCAGGATCGTTCTGGAAATCGTGGACAACAAGGTTCACAATGTCCGTTTTCAGGGCGGCTGCCACGGCAATTTGCAGGGCATCGGCAAACTTGTCGAGGGCATGGATGTCGATGAGGTCATCGCCCGTCTGCAAGGCATCTGCTGCGGCCCCAAGCCGACCTCCTGCCCCGATCAGCTTGCGAAGGCACTCCAGGCTGCAAAGGCTGCCGGCTAAGCGCCGGAAGCAGAGCGTTCCCTCCGCAGGGCGCTCTGCTTCCCGCTTTTCCCGCCACAGCAGGGGCGACTGCCACGCAAAATTTCCGAAAGATAGTGATTGACAAACCGCGCTTCGCATGATAGAATATGTAAGCATGATTCGGAGAGATGTCCGAGCGGTTTAAGGAGCTGGTCTTGAAAACCAGTGACACAGCAATGTGCCGTGGGTTCGAATCCCACTCTCTCCGCCATTCTCTGATCCGTTTTTCATTCTACGGCCATTCGGAGTGATACCCAAGAGGCCGAAGGGGCTCCCCTGCTAAGGG
>CAYXIN010000093.1:0-4168 GCA_964465395.1 uncultured Oscillospiraceae bacterium
CATCCGGCTGCGGCAAGACCACGCTGCTGAATATTATAGGCGGTCTGGATCAGTACACCACAGGAGACCTGCTCATCGGCGGGCGCTCCACCCGCGATTTCCGCGACCGCGACTGGGATGCCTATCGCAATCACTCGATTGGCTTTGTGTTTCAAAGCTATAATCTGATTGCACATCAGACCGTTCTGCAAAATGTTGAGCTGGCCCTGACGCTTTCCGGTGTCAGCAAGGCCGAGCGGCGCAGACGCGCGGTTGCCGCGCTGGAGTCCGTCGGACTGGGCTCTCAGCTTCGCAAGAAGCCGGGCGAAATGTCCGGCGGACAGATGCAGCGCGTCGCAATTGCCCGCGCGCTGGTCAACAATCCCGATATCATCCTGGCCGATGAGCCCACGGGCGCACTGGACTCGGAAACCAGCGTCCAGGTCATGGATATTCTCAAGGAGGTTTCCCGCGACCGTCTTGTCATCATGGTCACACACAATCCGGAGCTGGCTGACCGCTACTCCACGCGGATTATCCGGATGCTTGATGGCGCGCTGCTGGACGACTCCGCCCCCCTGTCTGAGGACGAGCTGCGCGCCTGCCGCGAGGAGGAACAGCAGCAGCGCCGCACAACGAAAAAGCGCGAGAAAAAGCCCTCCATGGGTCTGCTGACCGCCTTTGGGCTGTCGCTCAAGAATCTGATTTCCAAGCGTAGCCGCACCGCGCTGACCAGCTTTGCCGGTTCGATTGGCATCATCGGCATTGCGCTCATTTTTGCTGTTTCGCAAGGCATGACGACCTATATTGACACCTTGCAGGAGGATACGCTCTCCTCCTATCCCCTGACGATTGAAGCCACGCACATGGATCTCGGCTCACTGATGTCCGCCTTCCTGGAGAAAGCATCCTCTGGTGTGGAGCATGAGAACGATGCCGTTTACAGCAAGCCGCTCGTTTATGATATGATAAACGCACTCAACGACATGGAGACAACAACCAACGATCTTCATGCCTTCCGGGACTATCTGGAGGCCCAGCTTGCTGACGAGGAAAGCACACTCAGTCATGCGCTCAGCGGGGTGCAGTACAGCTACGATCTCGATCTGCGCGTCTACACGCAGAATGTGGATGGAACGGTGCTCCAGTCGGATTCGCTGTCGCTTTTGCAGGAGCTTGCCTACAGCTACCTTGGTATGGATCTGAGCGGCATGATGGAGATGCAGGAGCAGAGCGGCATGATGTCCGTCATGTCCGGCCCAATGACCTCCCGCAGCATATGGCAGGAAATGCTGCCCGGAAAAGATGGCAGTCTCATCAGTGACCTGCTTTACAAGCAATATGATCTGGTTTATGGCTCCTGGCCGAATCAATACAATGAGATTGTTTTAGTTGTCGATGAGCACAATGAGCTTGACGACATGACCCTCTATGCGCTCGGCCTGAAATCCGAAGCGGAAATGCAGGAGATTCTGGATGCCGCCATCAACAAAACGGCGCTGCCCGTGGATATTCATAGCTGGAGCTATGCCGACATATGCAGCATGGAGTTCCGGGTGGTTCTGCCCTCCGACTGCTATACCCTCGACGAATCCACCGGTCTCTACCTTGATCTGCGCCAGACTGACGCCGGTCTGCGGTATTTATATGACAACGGCCTTGCGCTGAAGGTCACAGGCATCATCCGCCCGAATGAGGACGCCGTCTCGACCATCCTTTCCGGCTCCATTGGCTACACCAGCGAGCTGACAAAGCATATCATTACGAAGGCTGCACAGTCTGCCGTTGTGCAGGCGCAGATGGCGCAGCCTGACACGGACATTTTCACCGGTCTCCCCTTCCAGAGCAATACCGGCACACTGACGGAGGCCGAGAAGGAGGCCGAGCTGCGCAGCTATTTGAAGGAGCTTGATACCCCTGCGCTGGCTTCAACCTACATCCGGATCATGAGCATTCCCAGTCAGGAGGAGCTCGACGCCATGGTCGGGCAAAGCATGGCCTCCGTCACCACAGAGGATATGAGGGCAACACTGACACAGGCGCTTGTGCAGGAAATGGGCATGAATGAGGCCAGCGTGACCGAATATATTGGTGCAATGTCGGATGATGAGTTGACAGAGCTCTTTACCGAGATGGTCACCAAGCAGGCAACGCAACAGTATGCCGCGCAGGTCGCCGCCCAGCTTGCACCTTTCTCAGACGATGAGCTTGCAGCCGCACTGACCGCTGCGCTGCCCAATTACACAACTGCGCAATGCGCCGCATACTATGATGTGCTGCTCACCTTCTCCGACTCCAGCTATGAGGACAATCTGATTGAGCTGGGCTGCCTGGAGCTGGATGATCCGGCCGCAATCAGCCTCTATACCGCCACCTTTGAGAGCAAGGATGTCATTGAGGACGCCATCAACACCTACAACAGCGGCGTAAACGACGAGCTGAAGGAAATCAAATACACAGACTATGTTGGCCTGATGATGTCTTCGGTGACAACCATTATTAACGCCATCACCTATGTCCTTGCGGCGTTTGTTGCCATCTCTCTGATTGTTTCCTCCATTATGATCGGCGTGATTACGCTCATCTCCGTGCAGGAGCGCACGAAGGAAATCGGCATTCTGCGCGCAATCGGCGCCTCAAAGAAAAACGTCTCCAGTATGTTCAATGCAGAGACGGTCATCATCGGCTTTGCCTCCGGCGCGCTTGGAATTGCCCTGACCTGTCTGCTCTGCCTGCCGATCAATGCCATCATTCAGCATTTGACCGGAATCGACAGCCTCAGAGCCTATCTGCCCTGGCAGGTCGGCGTGATTCTGGTGCTTATCAGCATTCTTCTCTCGGTGATTGCCGGTATCATTCCGGCACGCAGCGCAGCCAAAAAGGATCCCGTTGTTGCGCTTCGCACGGAATAACAGCAAAGAACTCCCTCCGGCCATCCGACCGGAGGGAGTCTGTTTTCAAAAGCTTTTTATGGTTCAGTAGGGCCGGATATAATGGGCGCTGATGTCGCGGGCGGGGCGCATTTTAATACCGGAAACCACGCCAAGCGCCAGAAAGGTGGTCAGAATCGAGCTGCCGCCATAGCTGAAAAACGGCAGAGCCAGGCCGACAACCGGCAGAATGCCCAGGCTGACGCCGACATTGATTAGAATCTGAAAAAGGAACATGGCTGCAATCCCGATGCAGATCAGGCGGTTCATATAGTCCGGGGATTTCATCGCAACATATAGAATTCGCAGCACAATCAGAAACAGCAGCAGCAGCACCGCAATGCAGCCGATCATACCAAGCTGCTCACCGATGGTGGCGAAGATGGAATCCGTATGCTGCGCGGGAATGTCGCCGTCCGAGGTGAGGCTTCCATGAAAGAGTCCCTGCCCGGACAGGCCGCCATTGCGCAGCGCTTGCAGATTCAGATTTGTTTGCCAGAGGTACTGCTCACCTGTCGGGTCGTATTTCTCCGGGTTGATCAAAGCCAGAATGCGGTTCTTCTGATAGTCGCGAAGGGCATATTCCCAAATATACGGGCTGGCAACCGTAACCGCGCCAACACCGCCAAGCAGCCACCATCCGCTGACGCCGCCCATGAACAGCATGGCTGCAAAAATTGCGATAAAAATCAACGCAACGCCCACATCACGGGAGATCACAACAATGAGGCCGACAATAAATACTGCATGGAAGCTCAGCTCGGCAATGCAGCGCGGCGAGGAAATGCGATTGCGGTGAATGCTCATGGTTTTTGCCAGAATAATCACAAAGGTAATTTTGCAGACCTCTGCCGGCTGAATATTAAAGGGCAGGAACGGAAACTCCAGCCAGCTTCGGTTGCCGGTGTCGCCCTCCACGCCCCAGATCAGGAGCATCCCAATAAAAACCGCATTGAAAATAAACAGCAGCGTCCGCTGTCCGGCCAGAATGTCAATATCGAAGGCAGTCATGGCAAGGTAAATCAGAATGCCGGCAATCAGCGCGCCGCTTTGCACAATAATGTAGCGGCTGCTTCCGGTATAGCTGGCCGCTGCATAAATCATAACAATGCCAAACAGAGACGCAGCGATGGCAAGCAGCAGCAGCACCATATCTCCTTTTTTGAAAATATCCAGAATCCGGCTTGCAGCTTTCTTCAAGGTCTCAGTCGAGTAGGCAGTCTCGACACTCCTTTCAGTTATTTAGGAAGTGAAAGGCT
>CAYXIN010000094.1:0-4144 GCA_964465395.1 uncultured Oscillospiraceae bacterium
TACGGGAGCCGGCGTCAGCAGAGTTGACGATGGGCTTGCCGTTGGTACGGTTGTAAACCTTGATACCGGCTTCGATAGCCTTCTTGTTGGCGGTATCCAGAGCCAGAGGCACGTTGTTGAAGTTCTCCTGCAGCAGCTTGACAGCCCAGGTCATGAGCTCGGGACCATTGGACTCGGCAGGACCGATGTTGACGTCCAGATAGGTGGCGCCGGCCTTGATCTGCTGTGCGGCACGCTCCAGAATGGGATCGGGATTGAAGGTAGCCATTGCCTCGCGGATAACCGGGCTGATGCAGTGGATACGCTCACCGATGGTGATGAACTTCTTGGACTGCACGTTACGCTGCTTGTAGGTGACGCCCATATCCTTCTTGACGATCTCGGGGATAACGATCTTGGAGAAATCCAGGGGGGCATTCTCGTCCACGGTGGGCTTCTTCTCCTCGACGGGCTTCTTGGTGGCGGCGACAGCGGCAGCGGTCTTGATGTGCTCGCCGTCCTTGAGGAACTTGACGATCTCGACAGCCTCGCGGGTACCGACAACGACATTCCACTCAGGCAGCTTGTCCTGAATCTCGCCCTTCATGACAGCGACCTTACCGGGGATGACCAGGGTGCGGTTGTTGATCTTGGAGGCGATTTCGAACTCATCAAAGAACTTCTTGACAGAGGAGGAGGAGAACTTGCCGGCAGCCCATGCAGTCAGGACGGACATACCGGAGGCGTCCGTGATCAGCAGATTGATGGGCACATTGGAGCGCTCCAGCTCGCCGGAGACGAGGAAGTAGGTCAGGGCAAAGTCAACGGTCAGGACGCAGGGATCATCGGGGCCGGCGCCATTGATCGGGTAGATGCCGGGCGCGACCTTCATGGGCTTCTGCGGGTCGGTATAGATGTTCTGACGCAGGCCATACAGAGGCAGAGCCTCGGCATAGGTCATGCGCTCCATGACGATGATGGAGCCGTACTTCAGGGTGAAAACGGAGGCCAGAGCGGTTTGCAGATGGAAGTTGCCCTTGGCCAGACGTGCGACATTGACGATGGAGGGGTAACCGAAGGTGCGGTCGCCGTCTCTCAGCGCAGTGCGTCGGACGAGAACGGCGTTTGCCATCGTTTCCTTGGCATCCTTGCCGGTGACATCCAGAATCAGGTTCTTGTTGCCGGCGGCCTCAAGCTTGGAGACGGTATCGTGCAGCTCGCTCAGGGAGTTACCCTTGACGCCCAGAACCACGCCGGCCTCGGTGGCAATGGCGCTCATCTCGGCAAAGTTCTCAGCGTTGGCACCATTCAGGATGGGCTTGCTGTCCTTGCAGAGAGCAAGTGCCTTCTTCGCGCACTCGGGGCATTCCACGTCCAGAATCAGGGTGCGGCCGGTTGCCATAGCCTTCTTGACCAGGTCCTCGAGCTTGTCGGCGGAATCCTTGCAGCAGTGAACCAGAACGAACTCTACATACTCGCGCTCGTCGATACGCTCATAGTCCACCTTTTGCAGCTCAGCCAGCTTGGTGTCCGCCTCGGCCTCGGTCATGCCGGTGCAAACGGGGACAGCAAAGCGGTTGCGGGAGACGAAGGTCTTCTCATGACGGAAAAGAACGGTCTCGCCGCCGAGCTTGATGTCGTTGCCGACGGTGATGGTTTTCATGGGAGGTGCAGTAGCCTCGGAAAGCTTTGCAACGGCCTCCTCAGAGAAGTAGGGGCATTTGCTCAGCTCAACGCCGCCTGCGGCGACCTTCATGCAGAAAGCCATACAGGTGGGGAAGCCGCACTCCTTGCAGTTTTTCTTGGGGGAGAGCTTGAAAATATCTAAGCCTTTCAGTGCCATGTTGTGTTATCCTCCTTCCAATCAGACCAGCGCGTCGATCATGTCGGCAATTGCCTTAACAGCAGCCGGATGACGCATGATGACAGCATCGGAGCCGCCGGTCAGACAGGCAGCGGCGGTGCAGATCTCCATCTCAATGCCGCGTTCCTCGGCGTTGCCCCAATCGGGTGCGTCGGCCTCAGCGGTGATGGATTCCTTGACACTCCAGGTCTCGGTGGAGACGGGGGTGATGATGGGCATCTGGAGCTGGTCGTCGCTCTGTGCCAGGGCAGCGGCGCGAATACGGTCAAGCGTGGAAGCAACGTACTCATAGCCATAGCCAGCGGCAGCGGAGCCGGCGTTCATGACGATGGAGGAGGCGGGCACGCCAAGCTGACTGATGAGAACATTGAGCTGCTTGGCAAGGTTGATGTCAACGGCGGATTCGGCGCCGACCTTCTGACCATAGGCCAGAGAAGCGGAAGCACCGACGGTTTTGTAGTTTTCTTCACGGGCGGAGAGCACCAGAATGTTCTTGCCCTGCAGAGCCTCGGAAATCTTGGTGAAGAGCTCTGCATCCTTCTCGATGTGCTTGCAGCCCATGATGACCAGAGGCAGATCGGTTGCCTCGGAGACGGACTTGGCGATCTCGACGCACTCCTCAACGGACTTGTTCTCGCCGTTGGGATCCGCGCCCTCAAGGTGCAGGCAGATGAAGGAAGCGCCGGGCATGGACTCGACGCGCTTTGCCATTTCAGCGGGGGTGTTGCAGCCGGCATAGAATTCCTTCAGGCCGGGCTGTGCATAGGCCTCCAGACCGGCATCCGTGATCTCAATGCCAATCTTCGGCGCATTTTCGATGGGGGCATCGAAGGAGTAGAAGGGCAGAACATTCACACCGCCGAGCTTGACAGCTCTGTCGCCGGTACCGATGGTAACGGTGGCGATGGACGAGGTAAATGCCTGCGTTTTGGGTTCAAAAGCCATGATATACCTCCAAAAATAGTGAAATAATTTATAATTCGGTATTTACAGATGCAGGGTATGCATCAGGTTTGCCACAGCCTGCTTCATGGGGCTGGAGTCGGCAATTTTCGAGCTGGGGCGGCCGTCGCAGTCTGCCTCATAGACAGCCTCGTCCTGCGGGAGAACGCCCAACAAGTGCAGCTCCTGCTTTGCAATCTCCTCCCGGACACCGTCGTTGAGCAGGCCGTTGGGGGCGCGGTTGACAATCAGGCCCATGATCTCCGGCTTGAGACTCAGCTCGTTGACCATCTCAGCAATGCGCCCGACGGCCTGAATGCCGCGCCGGGAGCAGTCGGAAACCAGAAGAAGCGCATCCACCTTCGGCAGCGTGCCGCGCGCGATATGCTCCATACCGGCCTCGTTGTCGATGATCGTGTATTTGTAATTGCCGACGTATTTATCCACCTGCGTTTTGAGGATACCGTTGACATAGCAGTAGCAACCCTTGCCCTGCGTGCGGCCCATGACCAGCATATCAAAGTCATCCTCCTCGATCAGGGCGGAGTTGAAGCGGATTTCGGCATAGTCGGCCTTGGTCATGTTTTTGGGGATGATATCCCCGCGCAGCTCTGCCTGCGCGATTTCCTCGCGCACGGCGCCGAGGGTGGTTTCCACCTCAACGCCCAGCACCTCATTGAGGTTGGAGTTGGCGTCTGCGTCCACGACCAGCAGCGGGGCCTTGCCCGCATGAATCAGATAATCGATCATCATGCCACAGACGGTGGTTTTGCCCACGCCGCCTTTACCGGCAACTGCGATGGTATAGTTCATAAGGGATTCTCCTTAAGCATGGGATTGGGATTTGGCGCGATACCTGCCGGGCGGGCGTAGAGCCCCTGCCCGGCAGGTGAGAGTCATATGGAAAATCAGATCAGGTCGAGCAGACCGGCAGCCTTGGCAATGTAGGCCACATCGTCATACTTGTTCAGTGCATACAGATGGATGCCGTTGATGCCGCAGGCGCGGTACTCGTCGATCTGGCGGATGGTATACTCGATACCGGCAGCCTTGAAGCTGGCCTTCTTGCCCTCGATGTCAGCATCGAAGCAGGCCTCGTCGCCCTTGGCGGTCTTGAGACCAACAGCGAAGGGGTTGGGGAAGATCCAGTTCTTGGAGATGATCTCGCACAGCTCACGGGGCATGACACAGCCGTTACGGGAGAGTGCCATATTGATGGTAGCGGCCTGATCCAGAATGGGCATGATACCCACATCGACGGGCAGCCAGATGCCGGCGGCACGGATGGCATCGAGCCAGTAGCGGAACTGATCCATATCCCAGCAGAGCTGCGTCATGATGTAGTCAGCGCCGTTGTCC
>CAYXIN010000095.1:0-4133 GCA_964465395.1 uncultured Oscillospiraceae bacterium
GATAACGCACACCTCATCAAAAACCCCATTGTTTTTACCTTTCTGCACAGGCAGCAATCAAGGACAACAAGAACTAATAAATCCAGAAGCCCTTTTGCGGCTGCTGCTTAGATTGCTTCAAGTCCCCAACTGCGGAAACGCAGTTGGGGACTTTCCGTTTCCTGGGCGGGCAGAGTTTCTTCCGTCAAAAAGTGGACACAAAAGACGGAGTCTGCCGCAAACAGCGGCAGACTCCGTGGCATTTATGTTCACAGGAAGCGACGAAGTGTCTGGCTTGCATTCTCCGGCTCTTCCGAGACAACGATGGTGAAGGAAATGTGATTGGCAGTGCCAAACTCCTCGCACCACAGGACAAAATTCTCCACATCGGCAAGGGTCGAGCCATCAATGATCTTGTAGAAGCTGTCAATGAAGACATGGCTGATGTCAAAGTTGCCTGCATGCAGACCACTGATGAAGCCCTTGAAGAAGGGCAGCGAACCGGGCATCTTATACTCCTGATATTCAATTAAACGCACGCGGCTGTCAATGTCATAGCGAAGCTTTGCACCATTCTCGATGCAGACCAGGCTGCCGGGCTCATTTTTCACGGCCTCGTTGATGTCGTTGGCAAGCTGCTTTGTCTTGCCGGCACCCTTCAGGCCCATAATTAACTTAACCATAGGAAACTCCTCCTTTTGAGTTGTACATCTATTGTAACAATTTTCTCCGCGAAATGCAACCGGAAAAATCAATATCCAGGCTTTCCAAGCAGCTTGAACATATTCTTTTTGTAAAATTCGACGCCTGGCTGATTGAAGGGATTCACGCCAAGCATGTAAGCGGATATGCCGCAGGCCAGCTCAAAGAAGTAGAACAGCTCACCGAGCGTGTCGGCATCCACCGCGTCGGCCTGAAGCACCATAACCGGCACGTTTCCATCCACATGCGCGCTCAGCGTGCCCTGGAAAGCCTGCTCCTCCACGAAGTCCAGCGTCTTGCCCTCCAGATAGTTCAGCCCGTCCAGATTCTTCCAATCCACCTCAATGGCCGTTCTTCTGCGCGGCGGCGTAAAGCGCACCACCGTTTCAAAGAGGTTACGCTCTCCCTGCTGGATCATCTGCCCCAGCGAGTGCAGGTCTGCCGTAAACTCTGCTGTGACCGGGAAAATGCCCTTGCCGTCCTTACCCTCGCTCTCGCCAAAGAGCTGCTGCCACCAGCCGCCAAAGCAGCGGAAGTCCGGTTCATAGCAGCAGAGCATTTCAATCGCGCGGCCATTGCGGTAAAGGAGATTGCGAATTGCCGCATACTGCCAGGCGGGGTTCTCTAAGGAGCGGATATCCAGCTCCTTTCTTGCCCGCGCTGCGCCGAGCATGACATCTGCCGGATTGATTCCGGCAACCGCCATCGGCAACAGTCCAACCGCAGTCAGCACACTATAGCGGCCACCGACATCCGGCGGAATTGTGAAGGTCTCGTAGCCCTCCTCCGTCGCCATCTGGCGCAGCGCGCCCTTGACGGGGTCCGTCGTGACATAGATGCGCTTTTTCGCCTTCTCCGCGCCATATTTGCGCTCAAGCATCCAGCGCAGCGCACGCGTTGCAATGGCAGGCTCCGTGGTGGTTCCGGATTTGGAAATGATATTGATGGAGAAATCCTTGCCCTCCAGCAGCGCGCACAGCTCCTGCCAGGCGCGGGTGGAGAGGCTGTTGCCCGCAAAGAAAATCTGCGGCTCTCCCTTTCGCAAATTATGATTCTGCCCCTTGACCAGCTCAATCGCCGCACGCGGGCCAAGGTAGGAGCCGCCGATTCCAACGACCACAAAAACCTCAGAATCCGAACGGATTTTTGCGGCTGCACGCTGAATGCGGCGCATTTCCTCCGTCTCCTCAAAGGTCGGCAGATTCAGCCAGCCTAGAAAATCGTTTCCGGGTCCGCGACCCTCGGCCAGAGTCTTGTGTGCTTTAAAGACCTCCTGCTCCGTTCCCAGCAGGTCGGAAAGCGACAGGTCGCCCCAAACATTGGATATATCGACTTTAATCATCTGTGATGCACTCCTTTGACTCAATTCTTTTCCAGCATTATGGTACATCATATTTTTCAAAAACGCAAGCCCCCAATCCGCGATTGGGGCTAGAAATCTGCACAGTTTATGTGTATAATTGGGAACAGATTGAGAAAAGGATGTGTAACTGCTATGAAGTACGGTTTTGGTATTGATGTTGGCGGCACAACCGTCAAGCTTGGACTTTTTACACAGGCCGGCGACCTCGTTGAGAAGTGGGAGATTCCCACCCGCACCGCCAATGCAGGCGCCTCCATTCTGCAGGATATTGCCGAAGCAATTCATGCCTGCTGTACGCGCAGCGCGCTCGACCGTGCGCAGCTTCTGGGTATTGGCATCGGCGTACCCGGCCCGGTCAGCAGCGACGGTGTGGTAAACCGCTGCGTGAATCTCAACTGGGGTGTCTTCAATCTGCACGAGGCGCTTAGCGCGCTGACCGGTCTTCCGGTTCGAGCAGGAAACGACGCAAATCTTGCTGCGCTGGGAGAATACTGGCGCGGCGGCGGAAGCGGAAGCCGCTCGGCCATTCTTGTCACACTCGGCACCGGTGTCGGTGGCGGCATCATTCTCAATGGAAGCATTCTCAATGGCGCGCACGGCGCAGGCGGCGAGCTTGGCCACATTACCGTCAGCGCGCCGGACAAGGCGCCCTGCACCTGTGGCAAGCGCGGCTGTCTGGAGCAGTATGCCTCCGCCAACGGCATTGTGCGGGTCACACGGGAGCGTCTGGCCGCCTGCTCAACGCCCTCCATTCTGCGCACAGCAGGTGCGCTGACCTGCAAGACCATCTTCGACGCCGCAAGAGAGGGCGACTCCTTTGCCGCCGAAACGCTGGAGCTTGTCTTTGATTACCTCGCTGAGGCCATCGCCTCTGCCTGCTGCGTCTGCGACCCGGAGCGGGTGATTCTGGGCGGCGGCGTTTCGCGCGCAGGCGACTATCTGCGCGACGGCGTTGCGCGCCATTTTCAAAAGTATTGCTTCCACGCCTGCGCAGAAACGGCCTTCTCTCTGGCCACGCTGGGCAACGACGCCGGTATTTACGGCGCCTTTTACCTCGTTTCCACATGCTGAGTCCGGGTGCATGGTCCGCGCTGCTGCAAGATGCGCAGCCGCAGCTTTCTCAGCTTCTCCAGCGGGTGGATTGCGCGCGCCACAGCGCAGTAATCTATCCGGCAACGGAGCGCGTACTCTTCGCGCTGAATGCAACACCGCCGGAGGCTGTCCGGGCGGTGATTCTGGGGCAGGATCCCTATCATGAGCCCGGTCAGGCCATGGGGCTGGCGTTTTCCGTCCCGCGCGGCGTCCCTCTCCCCCCCTCTCTGCGCAACATATACCGCGAACTGAAAAATGATCTCGGCATTGCACCGGCGCCCCACGGCGATCTGACCGCCTGGGCCACGCAGGGCGTTCTGCTGCTCAACACTGTGCTGACAGTCGAGCGTGGAAAGGCAAACAGCCACAGCACATGGGGCTGGCAGCACTTCACGGATGCGGTTGTCCGCGCCACCAATTCCCTGCCGCAGCCAATCGTCTTTCTTCTGTGGGGCGCGCAGGCGCAAAAAAAAGCCGCGCTCCTCCAGGGCGCCGCCGGGCCCCGCAAGCTTCTCTGCGCGCCGCATCCAAGTCCGCTCTCCTCTTATCGCGGATTCTTCGGCAGCCGTCCCTTTTCGCAGACCAACGCATTTCTGACCGCGCACGGTCAGCCCCCCATCGACTGGCAGCTTCGATAAACGAGTCACGTCCCGTCTGCATCACCGCAGACGGGACGTGACTCTGAATAAACACTTCGACCCATGACAAGATCGCACACCCGCATTTGGATCAGCAACCATGCCCGTTTCCCATACAGTTAGCTCAGAAACGGCATCCTCGCGGCACACGCTCAGATCCGCTTAATGCTGCTCGGTTCCCCGCCTGACATGGTTCACGGGAGAACGTTGCGCAAGACCGATCCCTCAACACCACTTGTATGGACAGGCGACACCATTGTGACCCGGGTGCGGGAATTCATCCCTGCTATAGCGGATTGCAGGCAACAGGGCACCGCTATCTCCCCGACTAGTGCGACCTTGTCACAGGTCGAAGCAAT
>CAYXIN010000096.1:0-4053 GCA_964465395.1 uncultured Oscillospiraceae bacterium
CGGCAATGCTTCCTGCGGTAACAGGCTCCCGGGATTCATAAACCAGGCGCAGTACCGCGCCGATGCCCGCCTGCTGCACATCCATAGCATGGAACAATTCTTTGGGATGGGTGCTCTGCAGAGCCTCTAAAGTGGCGCTGATTTGTTCAGATGTTGCCATAGATCTGCCTCCCTTCGAATTCCTGACATGGTTCGTTTGGATTCCTAACATGGTTAGATTATAGCGTATGCAAGGAACAGTTGTCAAGCACAGGCTCCGTAAACATTTTATGAAGAATCATTCCCGCTGCTTGCTGGGAATCAGACGCGCCTGCCGCTCACTGCTTCAAAGTGGTATTTCACAATGCCCAGATCCAGCTTGGTGTAGAAGCCACTGCCGCAGCTTGCCGTCACCGTTCCATCCGGCTGCAAGTCAAAGCGGAACTTCTGCTGATTCATAGCGGTCGGCGCAAGCAGCGCGGCGTTCATGCCATTGCGGAACCACTCCGGCATTTGTCCGGCGGCATTGCACAGCTCCTGCAGGGGCCTGCTTTTGTGCGGTGTGCCCTGGGTCACGCCATAGCCGACTGAGATCAGGCAGACCAGCTTTTCGCCCTTGTCGATGACTGCCTTGCTTTTGCCGTGCGTCAGTGCCACCCAGCAGGTGTTGAACCCCAATTCCTGCGCTCTCAAGACCAGCTCTTCGCCGTAGTAACCAAGTGTTTCGTCCAGCTTCGGAGACCTTCTTCCCACGAGCGCAATATAATTGCGAACGCCGGAGAATTTTCCATAGTGCGCCATGAAAGAATCGAAGCACTTCGGATCATCATAAATCATTTGAATGTGAAGATCGGCTTTTTGATTGATCTGCCGAATCAGGGCATCTAAAACGGAACGCTTTTCCGGCTCGATGGGCTGCGCGGTATACTGCCGAACGCTGTGCCGCTGTTTCATAATTTCTATCATAGCTGTACCTCCAATGCTTATTCTTTCACGCCAGGATCGCGATTTGCAGCACGTCCATGCGGGAAAAGAGGGAATTACTCAGTTCTGCGGCGCAGACAGGCGGGCAGCAAGGGTCGCATCCGGCGTCACGAGCACCGTGCGGTAGCGCTCATAGACCACCATGCCGGGCTTTGCGCCGTTTGGCTTGCGCAGATTTCGCACCTGTGTCACGTCCACCGGCACATTCTGGCTTTCGCGCGCCTGTGAGAACCAGACCGCCAGCATTGCGGCCTCTGTGATTGTGCGATCCGGCGGCGTGCTGCCACCGCAGTCAATGACCACGTGGGTGCCGTGAAATTTCTGCACATGCAGCCAGATGTCATTAAAATGAGCGGTTTTGAGCGACAATTGATCGTTTTGCCGGTTGTTGCGCCCGACGAGAATGCGGAAGCCATCCGAGGAATAAAAGACCATCGGCGTGCTGGGCGGCAGCTTGCGCTGCTTGCGGCGGTCGCCGGGCCGGACATAGCCGCCCGCCTCCAGCTCCGCCCGAATCTCGCCAAGCTCCTGCTCATTCTCAGCGCGGGAGAGCTCGTCGAGCACGGTGGCCAGATAATCGGCCTCCGTCTCGCCCTGCGCAATCTGCTGGGTGAGGATGGCTTCGGCATGTTTGGCGCGGTTATAGTCCTTGTAATAGCGCGCGGCGTTCTGCTGCGGGGAGAGCTCCGGGCGCAGCGGAATCTCCACCTCAGCCATATCGGGGTCGTAGAAATTGACCGCGCGCAGGCTGCGCTGTCCGCGCTCCATCCGGTGGAGATTGGCGGTGATGATGTCGCCGCAGCGCCGAAGCTGCTCGCGGCTGTGCGTGGCCTCCAGCTCCCGGCGCTGAAGCGCCAGCTTGCGCTGGGTGCGTTCGTAGAGGTTGGTGATTGTTTTGCGGATGGTCTGCGATTTCTGGCGCATCCGATCCTCGTGATCGGTCTGGGTGTAGAAGCGGTCAAGCAGCGCGGAAAACTGCTCGCAGGTGCAGCACTCATAATAATCGCCGTATTGCGTGATGCAGCGGTAGCTGTAGTCGGTCGGCTTGCCCTCGCGCAGAAGCAGGGTGGGCGTCGGGGTGTCGCCCAGTGCGTTTAGCGCCTGCACCAGACGGGGAGCCAGGGGGCTGCGCTCCAGCCGCAGCAGGTCGCTGTCCGTCTCACCCGTGAGGCAGAATGCCAGCTCACGCGCGATCAGAGGCGAGAGTCCCGCGTAAGTGTCCAGCAGCCATTTGTCCAGACGGCGCGGAGCGTCAATTTCGCTCAATTTCGACTCAATTCCGCTCAAAGTCTCCAATTTCGGGTCGCATTTTTCCTGGCGGGGTGGATCATGATAGAACAGGCCGGGCAAAACCTGCCGTAGCTGCGACATCTCGAAATCCACGCGGCGCAGACAGTCCAGAATCCGTCCGTCCGCGCCGACCAGAATCAGGTTGGAGTTGCGCCCCATCAGCTCCAGCACGAGCTGTCGCGTGCAGGGGGTGCCCAGCTCATCCGTGCAGTCAAAAAGCAGACGGATCACGCGCTCGGCCTGCGGCTGCTCAATAGCGGTCAGACGCGCGCCGGTCAGATGCTTCCGCAGGAGCATACAGAACATGGGCGGCTGCGCGGGATTCTCAAAGGCAGCGCGGGTCAGATGGATGCGCGGGCGGTTGACGTTTGCAGATAACAGCAGGCGCTCCCGCCCGCGGAATTGCAGCAGCACCGTGTCGCGCGAGGGCTGTTGCAGCTTGTCCACGCGCGCGCCAAGGAGCGCGGGGCGCAGCTCTGCGGCCACGGCGGAGAGAAAAATGGCATCAAAGGGCATAGTCTTCCTCCGTTATGCGGCAGAACAGCTCGTTCAGCCGCTCGGTCTGGCCGCTGAGATAGAGTGCGCCAAAGAGCGCCTCCAGGCCGGTGGCCTTGCCATACTCGACGGCGGTGGCATTTTTGGGAATGGCATGGGTGTGGGCATTTCGGCCGCGCCGGTAGTAAGCGTGCTCCTCCTCCGTGAGCAGGGGCAGGAGACGGTCGGCCAGAACTGCCTGCGCCGGTGCGCAGACGCGCGCGACGGTTTGCCGGTGTAATTGATGGTTGTTACTGCCGCCCTCCATGCACAGGCGGGTGCGCACCAGCAGCTCAAAGACCCCGTCGCCTACATGCGCCAGGGCCAGCGCCGACATGCGCAGGAGCGCCTGCTGCGTCATCTGTGGATGCAGGTATGCTTGCATTGCGTTTGTTCCTTTCCATGGTCCTGGAATCTGCCGACTGCGCGCCATCCGGCGCGGCGCCGACGTCTATATCATACACCGGGCACCGCGAAAAATCAACCGCTCCCGGTTGAAAAGCCGCCGCCGCTGTGATATGATGAGAAAAAACCGAAAGGACAGCCCTTATGAAGATTCTGTTTGATCTGGATGGTACACTCACCGATTCCGGCCCGGGGATCATGCGCTGCGCTGCGGAGGCGCTGCTGCCCTATGGCATCCGGCTGGATGAGGCGGCGCTGCGGCGCTTTGTCGGGCCGCCGCTGCGCGACAGCTTTGCCCGCTGTGGCGTTCCGGCTGAGGAGATTGAGACGGCCATTGCGCGCTTCCGTGCGCGCTACTGGGAGAGCGGCAAATTTGAGAATACGCCCTATCCCGGCATTGCGGCGCTGCTGGAGCGGCTGCGCCAGGCGGGACACCGCCTGTTCATCACGACCTCCAAGCCGGAGAGTCTTGCGGTGGAGGTGCTGGCGCATTTTGACCTCGCGCACTGCTTTGAGCGCATCTGCGGCGCCAGCGAGGATGCCAGCCGCGAGCGCAAGGAGCAGGTTATTGCCTGCCTTCTGGAGCAGATTGGCGCGCAGGGCCCCATTGTGATGGTGGGCGACACGGCGTTGGATGTCCGCGGCGCGGCTGCCTTTGGCATCCCGGCCATTGCGGTAGCCTGGGGCTATGGCACGCCGGAGGAGCTGCGCGCGGCTAAGCCTGCGGCCATTGCGCATGACACGGCAGAGCTGTTTGCACTGCTGACCGCGATGGACAATTGAATAAGAGAAACAGGCTGCTGCCGAAATTAAACTGCACCATTTTATGCAGACAGCACAAAAAAGACCTTTATGGTAGCA
>CAYXIN010000097.1:0-4002 GCA_964465395.1 uncultured Oscillospiraceae bacterium
AGATCCCCGGCTACAGCGCTTTCGTTACGCCTATGCTCGAGCTGATTGAGCCGACGGTGGATGAGGCTACTCCTTCGATGGACACCAGCACGGCTCTGGTTAAGGCAACCAATGCCTGGAGCTATGGCTACACCGGCGAGGGCATGGTCGTTGCCATTCTGGACACTGGCATCCGCCAGACCCACGAGGCGTTCTCCGTGATGCCCGAGAATACCAAGATTGACGAGGCATATCTGAAGAATGTCTACGCCAAGTATGGTGACAAGATTCACGCAGGCAACGGCGAATATGTGGATGGTATGTATTACAGCGCGAAGCTGCCCTTCAACTGGGACTACTTCGACAATGACCCGATCCCCAACCACGTTTCCTCTGACCATGGCACGCACGTTGCCGGTATCGCTGCCGGTAACAACGGCGATGACTTTAAGGGCGTTGCGCCCGATGCGCAGATCATGACCATGCAGGTCTTCAATGCTGATGGCGGCGCCGCTTTCTCCACGCTGATGCTTGCGCTGGAGGACTGCGTGTACCTCGGTGCTGATGTTGCGAACATGTCTCTTGGTCTTGCGGCTGGCTACTCCAGCTATGAGTTCATCAGCGCAGCCCTGGGCGATATTTATGGCGCTCTGGAAAATGCCGGCATTACGGTTGCTGCTGCTGCGGGCAACGACAGATATGCCTATCAGGATACTAACATGACGCCCTTTGTTGCCGGCAGCTACGCATGGCCCTCCACCAGCGTGGACTACGGCATCATCGGTGCCCCGGCTTCCTTTGTTGGCTCCTTCAGCGTTGCCTCTGTCAACAATACGGATCCGAACAGCATGTTCTATCTTTCCATTCAGGGCTTCCATCCCTGGAACCCCAGCACCATTGCCGGTATTCCGACTCTGACCGAGCTGGGCTCTGGCGAGTATGACATTACCTACGTTGGCCTTGGCTCTCCGGAGGAGATCGAGGCTGCCGGCGGTCTGGAGGGCAAGATTGCGCTCGTTCGTCGTGGCACTCTGACCTTCGACACCAAGCTCGAGAATGCGAAGAATGCGGGCGCGATTGCGGTTCTCCTCTTCAACAACGTGGATGGAGACATGATCCCCGGCATCACCTATAAGGAGATTCCCCTTGGCATTCTTGGTCTGCAGGATGGCGAAGAAATCCTGTCCTCCATGACCAACAATCAGGGCAAGATCGAAGTTGTCAATGATTTTTCCTATGGCAGCATTACGATGGCCACTTCCTCCTCCTGGGGCACGACCTCCGATCTGCGCATCGCACCGGAGATCTCTGCACCCGGCGGCGGCATCAACTCCGCTATCGGCTTTGAGGATGATGATTCCTATGAATCCTGGGGCGGCACCTCCATGGCGACCCCGCACATTGCCGGTGCAATGCTGCTGGTCAAGGAGCGCCTGCGTGAGATCTTCCCGGATCTGAGCGCAAAGGAAATCAATGACCTGGCCTACAAGTTCCTCATGAGCACTGCGCATCAGGTTAAGGGCTTTGTCCGTCAGCAGGGCGCAGGCCTCATCGACCTTGGCTCCGCGCTGACCACGGATGCTTATCTGAGCGTTCCCGGCGAGCAGCGCACCAAGCTGGAGCTGGACGACAGCATGGATGGCTCCTTCAGCTTCACCTTTGAGGTAACCAACATTGGTGACAGCACCAAGACCTACACCATCGACTACTCCGCACTGACGGAGAAGGTCTCTGATCTGGAGTACAGCGGCACCACCGAGTATGATCCGGATTATGCTGCAACCTGGTATGTCAAAAACCCGACCAGTGAAACGATCAAGACGATCTGCGGCGCGGTTCTGGATGTCACCGATCTCTGCGGGATTGATGCCCCCGAGTCCGTTGTTGTTCCCGCTGGCAAGACGGTCAAGATCAACATGACCATCTCCTGCACCGACGAGCTCATGGAGTACTTTGAGGAGAACTGCCCCGCCGGTATGTACCTCGAAGGCTTCATCAAGCTGCTTGACGCCGACGAGAAGGGCGTGGATCTCTCCATCCCGTTCCTTGGCTTTGTTGGCGACTGGGATTATCCCTCGATCCTTGACGATGGCTACTGGTGGATGAAGTCCTTTGGCGTCAACAACCTGCAGCAGTCTGTTGTCAGCTACTACCGCTATGTAGGCTTCGGTACCCTGGAGCAGGGCCTTGGCCTGAACTACTACGCTGATGCCACTGGCGAAACCTATCTGGATGACCGCAATGCCATCTCTCCGAATGGCGACGGTCTGCTGGATGCCGTGGACTACCTGGAATTCTCCATCCTCCGCAACCCCAGAACGGTCAAGCTCTATGTGGAAGACGCAGAGGGCAATGTGATCGAGAAGATCGCAGAAGGCAACTACTACCGCAAGGAGTACTATGTGGACGGCTGGAACGGCGGCATGACCTACACAGATTTCTGCTTCGATCTCAACGGCGAACAGATGGAAGAGAATGAGACGGTCTACCTTGTTCTGGAGAGCTGGCTCGATCATGAGGGCTACACCCCCGAGGCCAATGCCTCCGGCTACTGGCGTATCCCCGTGACCAAGGATACCATTGCGCCGGCTGTTGAGGCCATTGAGGGCGGCATTGAAATCCTCGACGCCAACTACATCGCTTACTACGCAGTCTATGCTGATGAGGCCAAGACTGAACTGCTCTTCGAGGACGGCGTGTTCGCTATGGAGCGCGGCGTTGCGGAGCAGTATCTCACCGAGCTGGATACCTATTATGTCTTCACCGCTGACTATGCCCGCAACGAAGCCTTCTACAAGGTCGAAAACGGCACTGTCACGGATCTCGGCTGGAAGAACGAGCTTGATGAGCGCTCCCTGATTATACAGGAGCACATGGACTATGCTCAGAACTACTATGAGTATGGCTGGATTGAGGTTGACCCGGATCGTGCGGCTGGCTACAACCGCCTGACTGAGCCGACCTATGCGCAGACTGAGGTTGTTGAGAACCATGGTGGCTATGATATCTTCGACACCGCAATCGGTGTGGATGGTACCCTCTATGCAACGGATGGCAGCACCCTCTATTCCATGGATCCGGATACCTTTGAAAGAACAGAGATTGCGAACTTCTGGAGTAAATCGCACAAACCCGAGGCCACGCTGCTTGTCTACACCATCCTCTTTAACCCGGAGACCTGGGAGAGCTTTGCCTACGCAACCATGCGCTATGACAGATCCTACAACTGCCTGTATTTCTGCTCGCTGGATCTGGAAACCGGCGAGGTTGAGCCGCTTTGGTACGACGGCCGCTCCGGTACCTGGGCCGTTGAATTCCTTGATGGCGACACGCTGATCGGTGTCAACCAGATCTGCTCTCAGTTCTACTATATGAACTATAAGACCGGCGCCTATATTAAGAAGGTCAGCACCGGCCTTCAGGAGCCCACCTACTATGGCGACGCGGCTGCGGGCGCTGGCTATCGTGGCGACCTCCTGCTCGACAAGGAAAAGAATGTCCTTTACCTCAGCACAAACTACTCCTGGTTCCGCAAGGGTCGCTATAATGCCGGTGGCATTATTGAGTTCAACCTGACCACTGGTGAGGCTGCGTTCCATACCATCGGCAATGGCAATGGACTTGTTGCTATGGGTATGTTCATCCGCGAGGATGTCAAGCCGCAGGACTTCTATGCGACGATGACCCTGATCGACGCCATTGGCGAGGTCACCTATGAGAGCGGCGATGCGATCCGGGCAGCGCGCGAGGCTTACAACAACCTCAGCGAGAAGGATAAGGCCCGCATCGAGAACTATGAGGACCTGCTCAATGCGGAGCACCGCTATGCCATCATCAAGGCGGAGCATTCCTCCTACCTGGTTTCCAAGTTCTATGCCAATCTGATCCTCTCTGATCTGGAGAACTTCAACACCAGCGACCTGAACGCCCACCAGCTCGACCTGTTCAACGAGGCAGTCGAGAGTTTCAAGGCGGCTCTGGCCGAGGCCAAGACCTCTGAGGAGATCGCGGCTGCACTCGAGG
>CAYXIN010000098.1:0-3952 GCA_964465395.1 uncultured Oscillospiraceae bacterium
GACAGGTGGATTTGCAGGGAATGCCGATGACGGGCAGGGTGGTGTTGGCAGCGATTGCGCCTGCCAGATGCGCAGCCATGCCTGCTGCGGCAATCAGCACGCCGAAGCCGTTCTCACGCGCGGCTGCGGCAAAATCCCGGGCTTCTGCCGGGGTGCGGTGCGCGGAGAAAATATGGCATTCGCAGGCGATGTCCAGCTCTGCCAGCGTATCCATGGCTTTGCGCACGATGGGCAGATCGCTGTCGCTGCCCATGATAATTCCGACTTTTTTCATTCGTACCTCCAAAAAAGCAAAAGAACACACCTACACCTCAGATGTGTAAGTGTGCCCAGACGGTCGGCCGATCAACAGTATGCCCTTACTCCATGTGGTGCTCCACTCATCCGTCAGTCATAAGGGTTTGTCCATAACTACGCCGACATTATACCACGAATCTGCCGTTTGTCAACCGGTTTCGCGCTTTTTCCCGCGTGAAGGGGAGAAAAGAAGCCGGATGCAGAAAAACCTATTGACAAGATAGGTAAATAATGGTATGCTTGCAATGGAACCGGGGCGCGCGGCAGTTGACGCTGCGCTGCGACCCGGCCGCCGTCTCACTGCGGCGCAGGCCGGGAGCTGCCCGGCGCAGCGGGGGACAATATTAAAAATTTGAAGCGGATTTGGAGGTTTCCAATGCGTATTTATCTGGATAATGCGGCAACGACCAGAATGAGCCGCAAAGCAATTGAGGCCATGTTGCCCTATATGGACACGGTGTATGGCAATCCCTCCAGCCTGCATTCCGTCGGACAGGCTGCTGCGGAGGCGCTGGCGTCGGCGCGCGCGCGAATTGCCGCCTGCATCGGCTGCGACGCGGGGGAGCTGTATTTTACCTCCGGCGGCAGCGAGGCGGACAATCAGGCGCTTCTCTCCGCCGCGCGGATTGGCGCGCGCAGAGGGAAAAAGCATATTATTTCCACGGCCTTTGAGCACCACGCCGTTTTGCACGCCCTGCGCCGCCTGGAGCAGGAGGGCTTTACGGTCACGCTGCTGGATGTGCATGAGGATGGGCTGGTGCGGCCGCAGGAGCTTGCGGCGGCCATCCGCCCGGACACCTGCCTGGTCAGCGTGATGTATGCGAACAATGAGATTGGCACCATCCAGCCCATTGCGGAGCTTGCGGCAATCTGTCGCGCGGCCGGGGTGCTGTTCCACACCGATGCGGTGCAGGCGGTGGGGCATCTGCCAATTGATGTGCATACCGATCAGATTGATCTGCTCTCGCTGTCTGCGCATAAATTCCACGGGTCCAAGGGAATCGGCGCGCTTTACGCGCGCCGGGGTGTGCCGCTCACGCCGCTGATTGAGGGCGGCGCGCAGGAGCGCGGCAAGCGCGCCGGAAGCGAAAATCTCCCGGCGATTATGGCAATGGCAGCCGCGCTGGAGGAATCCTGCGCCTGTATGGAGGCGAATGCGGCGCGCCAGACGGCGCTGCGGGACAGGCTGATTGAGGGACTGTCCGGCATTGCGCACAGCGCGCTCAACGGCGACGCGCACCGCCGTCTGCCCGGAAACGTCAGCTTTTGCTTCGAGGGCATTGAGGGGGAATCCCTCCTGCTTCTCCTGGATGACAAGGGGATCTGTGCCTCCTCCGGCTCAGCCTGCACCTCCGGGTCGCTGGATCCGAGCCATGTGCTGCTGGCAATCGGCCGGGTGCATGATGTGGCGCACGGCTCCCTGCGCCTGACGCTTGACGAGCAGACCACGCCGGAGGAAATTGAGACGACCATCGCCGCCGTGCGGGAGGTTGTCGAGACGCTGCGCGGCTTCTCACCGGTCTGGCGTGAGCTGTGCAGCGGAAAACGGAATTTTATTTTGAAGTGAGGAATATACTATGGCTCTGTACAGTGAAAAAGTGATGGATCATTTCCGCAATCCCCGCAATGTCGGCGTAATCGAGGATGCCGACGGCGTTGGTGAGGTTGGCAACGCCAAGTGCGGCGATATCATGAAAATCTATTTGAAAATTGACCACGACATCATTACGGATGTGAAATTTGAGACCTTTGGCTGCGGCAGCGCCATCGCCTCCAGCTCCATGGCAACGGAGATGATTAAGGGAAAGCCGCTTTCGCAGGCATTGGCGCTCTCCAACCGCGCGGTCGCGGAGGCACTGGATGGCCTGCCCGCGCATAAGCTGCACTGCTCCGTGCTTGCGGAGGAGGCAATCAAGAAGGCTGTGCAGGATTACTATGAGAAGAACGGCGTGGACTATGACCGCAGCCTCTTCCCGGCCTGCGAAAGCTGCGGCCACTGCGACTCCGGCGCGGGAGAGCCCTGACCGGGCGGGGGCAGAGCAATGCTGGTTTCCACCCGCGGGCGCTATGCCCTCCGCGTTCTGATCGATCTGGCGGAGCACGCGCAGGAGGGCTATGTCCCCATGAAGGAGGTTGCTGTGCGGCAGGGCATCTCCCTGAAATATCTGGAGCAGATTTTGCCGGTGCTGTCCCGAAACGGGCTGATTGAGGGCCTGCATGGGCGCGGCGGCGGCTATCGCCTCAGCCGTCCGCCGGCGTGCTATACAATTGGAGAAATCCTGCGTCTGACGGAGGGCAGCCTTGCGCCGGTGGCCTGCATGAGCGGGCCGGATGCCGGCTGCGAACGCCGCAGTGAATGCAAAACCGCGCCCATGTGGGAGGCGTTTCACCGCCTGACAAATGAATATTTTGACGCCATTACACTGGCCGGACTCCTGACCGACCGCGCTCCCACCGCAGACGATGCAGCAAAGTGCCGAAAACACTTCTGAACAGGCGCTGCGTTTTTGGAGGCCGGAAGCACTTGATTCCTGCGAGGGACTGTGCTACAATACATAGTCAAGAGCCGGACGCCTGCGCCGCAGACGCCCCGGAATACTATATAGATTATTGATACAGGAGGACAAATCCATGGCGTATTATTACCCGGAGCCCAGCCGTACCTTCAGCGAGTATCTTCTGATTCCCGGTTACACCGCCGAGGACTGCGTGCCTGACCGCGTCAGCCTCAAAACGCCGCTTGTGCGCTTCCGCAAGGGTGAGCAGGAGCCTGCCCTCAGCCTGAATGTGCCGCTGACCTCTGCTGTGATGCAGTCGGTCTCCAACGATACGCTGGCCATCGCGCTGGCCAAGGAGGGTGGACTGAGCTTTATCTTCGGCTCGCAGAGCATCGAGAGCCAGGCCGCCATGGTTGCCCGCGTCAAGGGCTATAAGGCCGGATTTGTTGTCTCCGCCTCCAATCTGACGCCGCAGCACAGCCTTGCGGACGTGCTGGCGCTCAAGGAGCGCAACGGCTTCTCCACCGTTGCCATCACAGAGGATGGCACGGCGAACGGAAAGCTGCTGGGCATCGTCTCAAGCCGCGACTACCGCGTTTCCCGCATGAGTCCGGATACCCCGGTTTCGGAATTCATGACGCCGCGCGAAAAGCTGATTACGGCACCGGCCTCCACCACCCTGAAAGAGGCCAACGACATCATCTGGGAGCATAAGCTCAACAGCCTGCCCATCCTGGATGAAGAGGATCATCTGCGCTACTTCGTTTTCCGCAAGGACTATGCCTCGCACAAGGAGAATCCTCTTGAGCTGCTGGACAGCAAGAAGCGCTATCTGGTTGGCGCGGGCATCAACACCCGAGACTACGCCACGCGCATTCCCGCGCTGCTTGAGGCGGGGGCGGATGTGCTGGTGATCGACTCCTCCGAGGGCTTCACCTGCTGGCAGGCCAAAACCCTGCAATGGGTGCGCCAGACTTATGGCGACAGCGTGAAGATCGGTGCCGGTAACGTGGTCGATCGGGATGGCTTCCGCTTCCTGGCAGAGGCTGGCGCAGACTTTGTCAAGGTCGGTATTGGCGGCGGCTCCATCTGCATCACCCGCGAGACCAAGGGCATCGGCCGCGGTCAGGCCACGGCGCTGATCGAGGTGGCGGCGG
>CAYXIN010000099.1:0-3821 GCA_964465395.1 uncultured Oscillospiraceae bacterium
GTGCATGATTATCACATGACGCTGGCGCTGGCGATGGGTGCGGATTTCCTGATGCTGGGCCGCTATTTTGCCCGCTTCGACGAGAGCCCGACCAACAAGGTCATGGTCAACGGCGCCTATATGAAGGAATACTGGGGCGAGGGTTCCAACCGCGCGCGCAACTGGCAGCGCTATGATCTCGGCGGCTCTACCAAGCTTTCCTTCGAGGAGGGCGTGGATTCTTATGTAACCTATGCCGGCCCGCTGCATGACAATGTGGAGGCCTCTCTTTACAAGGTGAAGTCCACCATGTGCAACGTCGGTGTGACCACGATCCCCGATTTGCAGCGCGAGGCCAAGCTGACGCTGGTGTCGTCCGTCTCGATTGTTGAGGGCGGTGCGCATGACGTGACGCTGCGCAGAAACTAAACAGATTTTTGAAAGCCCGTTAAGAGGTTATTTGTGCCCCAGACCTTTTTGTCGCTGAGGCTCTTCTGATCGGTCTCGCTGAGCAGATCATAGGCCGCACGCGCGTTGATAATGGCGGGCTCGTCTGCCAGGGTGACAGGGTAGCCGATGAGACGGATCAGAGCGGCAACCTCGTCCACCGTGGGCGTGCGCACCGTGACCGTGCAGCTTGCGCTGACGCTTCCGGCCGTTGCGGTGATGGTGGTGACACCGGTGGAGCGTGCGGTGACGATGCCGTTCTCCACGTCGGCAATGGTCGCATCCGTGCTGGCCCAGACGACAGAATCGGTGCTGTTCTCAGGTTGAAGCGTGGCATTCAGCGTGGCGGTGGAGCTGACGCAGAGCTCCAGCTCGGTCTGATCGAGAACGATGGCCGTTGCAGGCAACGTGACCTGAATGGTGGCAACCGCGGGCGCATTGTAGGATTCCTCGCTGCCGGCCGTGGCATCCATGCCCAGCAGGTAATAGGTGCCCGGCTGTGTGGGAAGCGGGACGCTGACGCTGGAGCCGTTGGTGGAGATGGCAGTATCAACCGGCTTCCAGGTGGCGTCATAGAGGCTGTAGCACAGACCGCTGTAGTCCTCCAGCTTGTCCCAGTTCCAGCGCAGCGTGTTGCACAGCAGGATGCTCCCTGCGGTGGCGGTGTAGACATCCTGATCGAAGCAGCAGAACTCGCCGTTGGAATAGAACTCCCAGCTTGTGAACAGGCCAATGTCGATCACGTCGCCGTCAGAGAGCAGAATGTAGTCCGCCGTGGAGCCCCAGCCTGCGGACATCAGGGGATACATATGATTGCGATAGTATTTCAGGTTCAGATCGTGACCCCAGAATTCCTCCATGAAGAAGCTGGTGGCCGCGCCGGAGCAGGACAGCGCACCGGCGCGGTTGTCGCTGCTGGAATAGGCAAGCTTGCCGTTGAAATACTTGACGTCGGTTTCTTCGCTGTAATCCAGAACGCCGGAGGTACCCTTGCCGCACTGCGCCTCGGGCAGACCCATATAATAGCGCTCCAGCAGATAGATATAAAGGTGCAGCAGCGTCGGACGCTCCACCACAACCGCGTCAACATAGCTGCCCTGGCCATTTTCCGTGTGATAGCGGTAATAGTCTTGCAGCTCATAAAGCGACAGGTCAAAGTAGGGCACCGTGACCTCCAGACCGGCCATGACGGTGTCGCTGCCATTGCTGCTGGTGAGCGGCATACCGTCGTTGGAGAGATTGACGCGCACGGTCACAGCGGCGGCATTGGTCTCATCGTAGCTGTACTGCGATGCGCCGCCGGTGGTAGCGGCCTCCACCGTCATGGTGATGGTGTGCGGAAGCGTTGCGCCTTCGGCGCAGGTGGCCGTGACGGTGGGCTGATAGGTTCCGGCGTCCGCGACGCAGAAGTACAGCTTGCCGTCCTGGATTTTGGTGTGGGTACCAAAATCGCCGCCGGAGAGGGTGTAGCGCAGGCTGTGGCCCTCGCTGTCAGCAAATACGGTGGACAGATCCAGCTCATACAGGTCGCCCGTGCTTACCGTTGCGGCAGAGGGGGCACCCTCCAGAACTGTCAGGTGATCCGCCTCTGCTGCGAAAACAGAGACGGGGAGCATACTCAGAACCATGCAGAGAACCAGAAGTATGCTCACGATGCGGTGTTTCATGACTCGTTTCCTCCTGTAAATGTTTTAGAAAAGTGAACATGGGTTAACAGGGGAGATCTTCCGAGTCGTTGTCTGCACACACAAAAGAAGCTGCGGCAACCGGACAAAAATCCGATTGCCGCAGCCGTTTTTCCGCGCACAAACAGCCAGATCCCGTACTCGTTAGGATCTGACAGGAAGGTCAGCTTCAGCAGGTCTCCTGACTTGCGCTTCGCAGGCGTACACACAGCCTTCTCCGGGAGAACCCGAATGACCGACTTTCGTCATGTGTGCTGCCTCAGCGCTTACAGTGGCGGTACCGTCCGGGATTTGCACCCGGTTCTCTATTCTCCTTCTGGCCCCGAGGGAACCAGTCGGCACTGAAACCAATTCACTTTTCTTAACGCTATTGTAGCACCGCAGAATGGGCGCTGTCAATAGGTATTTTACAGGCTTTATGCAAAATATACAGGGCGGAGGTGCGTATGCGGCAGAATCAGAAGCTCTGGCCGCCGTGATTGTCAAAGTGGCGGTTGATCTGCTCGGCAAACTCAAGCGCCGCGTTATAGCCCATCATCTTCTGGCGGTTATTCATCGCGGCGATTTCGAGAATGATGGCCAGATTGCGGCCGGGCTTGATGGGAATGGTGATTGCCGGGATCTTCACGCCCAGAAGGTCGATATACTGCTCATCCAGCCCAAGACGGTCGTAGATCTGCTCGTTGCTCCAGGGGACAATGTTCACGACCATATTAATGGCAGTTTCGGATTTGATGGCGGCCATGCCAAAGAGCTTTGCGACATTGATTACACCGATGCCGCGAATCTCAATGTAGTTGCGAATCAGCTCCGGCGAGGTGCCGATGAGAGAGCTGCCGTTGAGCTTGCGGATTTCCACGGCGTCGTCCGCGATGAGGCGGTGGCCGCGCTTGAGCAGCTCTGCGGCGGCCTCACTTTTGCCGATGCCGCTCTCGCCCATCAGCAGAACGCCCTCGCCATAGATTTCGACCAGCACGCCGTGGCGGGTGATGCAGGGGGCCAGCGCCGTCTTGAGGTAGGTAATCAGGGAGGAGATAATGTAGGTCGTGGCCTCACAGCAGCGCAGAATGGTGACATCATGCTTTCTGGCCATCTGCATACATTCTGCGGGCGGTTCCAGGTTGCGGGTGAAGATCAGCGCGGGGATTTTGTAGGCAAGGAGCTGATCGAATACCTCCAGCAGACGATCGTGGTGCAGGGCGGTCAGATAGGCGTATTCCACATTGCCGATCACCTGCAGGCGCTGGGGCTCAAAGTGGTCAAAAAAGCCGGTGAGCTGGAGCCCCGGACGCGTGACTTCCTCGGCCGTGATCTGCACGCGGTCATAATCCGTGGCGGCATAGGCGATCTCCAGATGAAAGGCCTCGACGACCTTCTTCAGGGGTGCGTTGCTTGTTTGAATGGGCATAACAGCTCCTCCGGCTCTCTCAGAATAAACCATATTATAGCCCCTTTTGGTGGATTGTGCAACCGTTTGGAGAAGAAATGCGGAAAATATTGCGGCCGCGTGGCAGCAGGGCGGAGGGCTGCTGCTCTTTTTTTGTTATTTTTCAAAAAACACTTGACTTTTCGGGAAAATTCGAGTATGATATCCAAGCTGATTTTGAATATCGCAATGGAGAGGTGGCTGAGCTGGCCGAAGGCGCACGACTGGAAATCGTGTAGGCGTTAAAAGCGTCTCGCGGGTTCGAATCCCGCCCTCTCCGCCAA
>CAYXIN010000100.1:0-3732 GCA_964465395.1 uncultured Oscillospiraceae bacterium
AGATCCCCGGCTACAGCGCTTTCGTTACGCCTATGCTCGAGCTGATTGAGCCGACTGCTGCCGATGAATCCACCCTTAGTCCTGCTATGGGCACCAGTACCGATCTGATCGGTGCGACCGATGCCTGGGACTATGGCTACACCGGCAAGGGTATGGTGGTTGCCGTTCTGGATACCGGTATCCGCCAGACTCACGAGGCTTTCTCTGTGATGCCGGAGGGAGGCAAAATTGACGAGGCATACCTGAAGGATGTATTTGCCAAGTACGGTGACAAGATCCACGCAGGCAACGGCAAGTATGACGCTGGTATGTACTGCAATGAGAAGCTGCCCTTCAACTGGGACTACTTCGATGGGGACGCAAATCCCAACCATACCTTCTCTGACCATGGCACGCATGTCGCCGGCATCGCTGCCGGTAACAACGGCAAGGACTTCAAGGGTGTTGCGCCCGATGCGCAGATTGTGACTATGCAGGTCTTCACCAGCGATGGCGGCGCATATTTCTCCACCCTGATGCTTGCGATGGAGGACTGCGTCTATCTTGGTGTCGATGTCATCAACATGTCCCTCGGCAGCACGGCAGGCTTCACCACATATGAAACGGTTGCACAGGGCATTGAGGCTGTCTACGAAGCGCTGGAGGCGGCCGGTATTACGGTTGCAGCCGCAGCAGGTAACGACGGTCATTCCAGCCCTGTTACGAACGTCAGCGTGAATGGTCTGTATAGATCTCCCTTCTTTGCATGGAACCTGGATACCGGTCTGGTTGGGGCTCCTGCATGTCTGCCTGGCTCCTTTGCCGTTGCATCGGTCAACAATGCGGATCCCTCTGCTGCATATTATGTTGTTTCCGGCACGCAGGAGTTTGTTCCTACAACGCCCGGTGGCGCTGCCAGCCTGGGCACGCTGGGTGAGGACGAATTTGAGATTCTCTATGTCGGCCTTGGCACGCCCGAGGAAATTGAGGCTGCCGGTGGTCTGGAGGGCAAGATCGCGCTCGTCAAGCGCGGCAGCCTGACCTTCGTTCAGAAGTGCATCAATGCTGCGGAGGCGGGTGCAATTGCGGTTTTGATTTATAACAATGCTGAGGGCACGATCAACACCAACATTACCTGCGACATTCCTGTCGGCCTGCTCACGATGGTGGATGGCGAAGCAATCATCGAGAACATGACGGACAATCTGGGCACCATTTCTGTGTTCAGAGAGATTCGCTACAACTCCATTTCTGTGGCATCGGACTCCTCCTGGGGTACCACCGCTGATCTGAAAATCAAGCCTGAGATTGCTGCCCCTGGCGGGAATATCACCTCCGCAGTCGGTCTGAAGGAGGACAACTCCTACGAGACCTGGAGCGGCACCTCCATGGCCACGCCGCATATTGCCGGCGCTACGCTGCTGGTTAAGGAGCGTTTGCGCAAGCTCTTCCCGGAGAAGTCTGCGGCTGAGATTAATGATCTGTCCTATGCATTCCTGATGAGCACTGCACACCAGGTTAGTGGCTTTGTCCGTCAGACTGGCGCAGGCCTGATTGATCTGGATGCGGCGCTGACGACCACTGCCTATCTGTCTGTTCCCGGCCAGCAGCGCCCGAAGCTGGAGCTGGATGACAGCGAGAATGGTAGCTTCACCTTTACCTTCGAGGTTAACAATTTTGGCGAAACCACGAAGGTTTACAGCATTGAGCCCTCTGTTCTGACCGAGGTAGCCTCTAACCTTGTCTACCGTGGCTACAGATCAACGAGCGCAGATTCTATCACCTACGATGATTACAACAAGGAAACCGGCTACTTCCTCTACAATCCCTCTGAGTCGATTGTCAAGACCGCGAGCGGCTTTGTGAAGGATGTTACGCAGATGTGCAACATCACTGCGCCGAAGACGGTGACCGTTCCTGCTGGCAGAACCGTTGCGGTTACCATGACCATTGCGGTTGGTGCTGAGCTGAAGGCTTACATTGAGGAGAACTTCGAAGCGGGCACCTACCTGGAGGGCTACATCAAGCTGCTCGATCAGGATGCAAAGGGCGCCAGCCTCTCGATCCCGTTCCTGGGCTTTGCCGGTGACTGGGACTATGTTCCGATGTTTGATCAGGGCTTCTGGTGGCAGATTCCCTATGGCGAGAACAACTATGCGCAGAGCATTGTGACCTGGGGCACCTACCTCGGCTCCGGTACGCTGGAGCAGCCTCTGGGCGTGAACCCCTACTGGGATTGCAGCGATGCAACCTATCTCGAGGACCGCAATGCGATCTCTCCGAATGGCGACGGCTTCCTCGATATGCTCGACACCATTGAGTTCTCGCTGATGCGCAATCCGAGAACCATGAAGCTTTATGTTGCCAATGCTGAGGGCGAAGTTGTTGAGATGCTCTATGAAGCCTCCTATGCCTTCCGCAAGGAGTATTACACCGGCAACATCAATGGCGGCCCCTCCTATTCCAACCTGACCTTTGAGTACGATGCTTCGGAACTCAAGGAAAACGAAACTGGCTACATCGTTCTTGAAGCATGGCTTGACCATGAGGAGTATGACCCTGCCGACAACATGAATGGCCGCATGGTTTTCCCCGTGACCAAGGACACAGTTGCCCCGGCTGTCAAGGTCGTCGATGGCGGTATTGAGATCATTGACACGCAGTTCACCGCTTATTATGCAATCTATGCCGACGCGGAGAAGACCGACCTCATTTGTGAGGATGGTGTCTTTGCGATGGAGCGCGGCGAGGCGACCTTCGTTGAGACCGATCTGGATACCTTCTATGTTGCCACTGCGGACTATGCCCGCAATGAAGCCTTCTACATGGTGGATAACGGCGTTGTGATCGCGCTGGAGAAGGATGGCTTTGACCATGCAGGCAAGACGGTCATCGGCCGTGAGATGATTAACTGCAACACCGGTGAATTTGAGTATGCCTGGACCTCCTTCAACACCGAGAGCCCCAATAAGATCGACACGCTCACCGAGAAGCAGTCGGAAACCAATCTGAGCAATGACTATGGCTATGACATTATTGCCGGCGCAGTTGCGGATGATGGCACGGTCTATGCAGCGTCGGTCTACACCCTTTACACGATGGATCCCGAGACGTTTGAGATGACTTCCGAGATTGGTGAGTTCTATCATGAGGACAGTGACTTCACCTTCATCCGTGCGCTGATGAAGAACCCGGATACCGGCGTGATTTATGCACTGGCAGACCTGTCTCTGAGCAATAGCTGGGGTTATCATCTCTGCGAGGTCAATCTGGAGACGGCTGAGCTGACGATTGTCTGGAGACTCTCCGATAGCGTTGGCCAGATGCCGCACTGGACTGGCTGGTCGGCAACCTTTGTTGACGGTGACACCATTGCGCTCTGGGCTGAAATCTCTACTGAGCAGATTTGGCTCGTGAATGCAAAGGATGGCACGCAGATTGATGCTGATTTCTCTCCGTCCAATACACAGGCACCCCAGGGCGAGTCCCAGACTGGCGTAAATGGCGTGAGCGGCAGCGTGCTGTATGATGAAGAACACGGCCGATTCTACTGCTTCTCGAACTGGTCCTGGTTCCGTGCCTATCGCTTATCGAATGCCGGTTATCTTGTTTATGACATGAACACAGACACTTGGGAAATGCATTTCACCGGATCCGGCAATGGCCTGTTCATTCAGGGCATCTACTTTGCCGAGGATATGAAGCCTGAGGACTACTACGTTGTCAAGAACCTGATTGACGCCATTGGTGATG
>CAYXIN010000101.1:0-3639 GCA_964465395.1 uncultured Oscillospiraceae bacterium
GTCTGATTCAGACCATTGGCCGCGCGGCGCGCAACGCCGAGGGGCGCGTCATCATGTATGCGGACAAAATGACGGCGGCGATGCGCGCCGCAATCGACGAGACGGAGCGCCGCCGCAGTATCCAGAACGCTTACAACGAGGCGCATGGCATCATTCCGAAAACCATTGTGAAGGATGTGCGCGAGCTGATCGAGATCACGCGCAGCGAGGCCGAGGCCGACCTCGCCGACGGCGTAAAGATGACCCGCGTGGAGCGCGAGCGGGAGATCGCGCGTCTGGAGAAGGAAATGAAGGCCGCCGCGCGGATGATGGAATACGAGTATGCCGCCGTCCTGCGCGACCGCATCATCGAGCTGCGCGGGCAGAAATAAGCCCCGGCTGCATATTTCCTCCCGCGGGCGCATAAGCTTCTGCGGGGTGATCGAATGAAAGGAAAACTGCTGGCGGCGCTGCTGGCCACGCTGCTGCTGTGCGGCTGCGCGCGCAAAACGACGCTGGAAACGGGCTCCTGGGGTCTGAGCTTTCAGGTGGAGGGGCAGGCGCCGGTGGGCAACGCCACGGCCGCTGAGCTGGCGGCCTATGACGCCGCCTTTGTGGGCGACGGCGCGGAAAAGGTGCTCTGGCTGACCTTTGACGCAGGCTATGAGAATGGCTGCACCGCGCAGATATTGGATGTGTTGCAGGCGCACGGCGTGAAGGCCGCCTTTTTCCTGGTCGGCAACTACATCGAAAGGAACCCGGAGCTGGTGCGCCGCATGGCCGCCGAGGGCCACACCGTGGGCAACCACACCTACCACCATTATGACATGTCCAAAATCGGAGACGCAGCGCGCTTCCGCGATGAGCTGGAGTCGCTGGAGTCGCTCTACATGCAGACCACAGGGCAGGCACTCGACCGCTTCTACCGTCCGCCGCAGGGCATCTACTCCGAGGAGAATCTCCGCCAGGCGCAGGCGTTGGGCTACCGCACGGTGTTCTGGAGTCTGGCCTATGTGGACTGGCTTCAGGATGACCAGCCCACAGCCGAGGCCGCCTTTGCCAAGCTGCTGCCGCGTGTACATCCGGGGGCCGTTGTGCTGCTGCACAGCACCTCGCAGACCAACGCGGCAATTCTGGATGAGCTGCTCACGCGCTGGGAGGCCATGGGCTACCGCTTTGCCACACTGGATGAACTGTTTGCATAGCCATGAACGGAGACGCTGCCCCGGGCGGCGTCTCCGTCCTTTTGCGCTGCGCAACTGTAGGACTGCAAATCTTTTCAGGCAAAAAGTAGCCCACTCCTATTGCAAGACCCGCAGAAATGTGTTAAGATATACAAAATACCCATATTTTTTTGCAAAGAAAGAAAGGAGGAGGACCCGTTTTGCTTTTTGGCAAACACATCAATCGCTACTATCTCAGATACCTGCCGATGCTGCTGCTGGGTCTGGCTGCGCTGGTCGTGGTCGATTATCTGCAACTCAAGATCCCGGAGCTGTATCAGTTGGTCATCAACGGTCTCAACGACGGCGAGGTGCTCTATGAAGGAGCCATGCACCCCTTTAACATGGATTTCCTGCTCGATGTCATCTGCCGCCCGATGCTCTTCATCATTCTGGCCATGATTATTGGCCGGTTTTTGTGGCGCATCTGCTTCTTTGGCGCCGGCATCAACACGGAAACCGCCATGCGGCGGCGGATGTTTGAGCGCTGCGTCATCCTCTCCCAGCACTACTACCAGGAGAATAAGGTCGGCAATCTGATGGCGCTCTTCACTGCGGACCTGGATACCATCCAGGAATGCTTTGGCTGGGGCGTCATGATGGTGTTCGACGCGCTGTTCCTCGGCGTGCTGGCCATCTGGAAAATGTTCCGCATGAATCCCCTGCTGGCGGCGCTGTCGCTGATCCCGCTGCTTCTGCTGCTGGCGGTCAGCACCCTCATCGGCAAGGTCATGACCCGGAAGTGGGAATACCGCCAGGAGAAATACTCCGAGCTTTCCGACTTCGCCCAGGAGAATCTCTCCGGCATCGGCGTCATCAAGGCCTTCGTCAAAGAGGGCAAGGAGCTGCTCTTCTTCAAAAAGCTCAACAAGGAAAATGAGGACGCCAACGTCGATTTCACACGCGCCTCCGTTCTGATGCGCGTGCTGGTCATGCTCTTTGTTGAGTCCGTCATGTGCGTCATTCTGGGCTACGGCGGCTATCTGGCGCATGTCGGCATCTTCAACGCCGGTCGTCTGGTCGAGTTCATCGGCTATTTCTCCTCGACCATCTGGCCGATCATGGCCATCTCCGAGCTCATTGAGATGACCTCCCGCGGCAAGGCCTCCCTCAACCGCGTCAGTGCGCTGCTCGACGCGCAGCCCGATGTGGTGGACAGCGAGGATGTGACGGACGTCGAGCGGCTCAATGGCCAGATCGAGTTCCGCAATCTGAGCTTCACCTACCCCGACGGCGACATCGAGGCCCTGCACGACATCAGCGCAACCATTCAGGCCGGTGAGCATGTGGGTATCATCGGACGCACCGGCTCCGGCAAGACCACGCTGGTGGATCTGCTGCTGCGCACCTACAACGTGCCCGACGGCACGATCTTCCTCGACGGCCGCGACATCAACACCCTGCCCATTCAGACGGTGCGCGACAGCGCCGCCTATGTGCCGCAGGACAGCTTCCTGTTCAGCGACACCATCGCCAACAACATCTCCTTCGCGGCCGACGAGCCCTCCAGCGCGGGCGTGGAGCGCGCCGCGCGCCTGGCAGATGTTCACGACAACATCACCGGCTTCGCCATGGGCTACAACACTGTGCTGGGTGAGCGCGGCGTGACCGTTTCCGGCGGCCAGAAGCAGCGCATCTCCATCGCCCGCGCTCTGTGGAAGGATGCGCCGGTGCTGATTCTGGACGACAGCGTCTCGGCCGTTGACGTGAGCACGGAAAAGGTCATTCTCGAAAATCTGCGCCGTGAGCGCAGCGGCAAGACCACCCTGCTGATTGCCCACCGCGTGACCACCATTGAGTCGATGGACAAGATTCTCTTCCTCAATGACGGCCACCTGACCGCTGTCGGCACGCACGCGGCGCTGTGCCGGAGCTGCCCGGAATATCGCCGCATGGTTGAGCTGCAACGGCTCGACGCAGAGAAAGCTGAAAAGGAGGCGGGCGCAAATGCATGAGTTTTATCCCCTTTTGATCGTCGGCGCAGTCATCGGCGTCGTGACGCTGGTCTTCTTCATCGCCTACCTCTCCATCCGCGATGACAAGAAGGCGCTCGGCTTCGACCGCAACATGAAGGACATGGACATCACCCGGCGTCTGCTGCACTACGCCCGGCCCTATTGGAGCCGCTTTGTGCTGGTGCTGCTGCTGATGCTTTTCTCGATTGCCTATGACATCATCTCCCCCATTCTGGTCGGACGCATCGAGGGCCTGATTAAAGACGATTTTGCCATGTCAACCCTGCTGGCCTATGTGATCGTTTATGCCGGCATTCTGCTCGTCTCCCTGGCCTGCACCTATTTCCAGGCCATGATTCTGCAAAAGACCGGCCAGCGCATCATCTCCGTCCTGCGTGAAGATCTCTTTATCCACATTGAGAGCCTCTCCCACGCGCAGCTCCACTCCATCCCCGTGGGCAAGCTGGTCACGCGCGTGACCA
>CAYXIN010000102.1:0-3398 GCA_964465395.1 uncultured Oscillospiraceae bacterium
GAGCGCCTGCTTCACACGCAGGAGGTCGATGGTTCGAGTCCATTAGTCTCCACCACGAAAAAAGAGCCTTTTGTCTACCAGACAAAAGGCTCTTTTTTCGAACTAAGTGTGCCGTGCGGCACGATAAGCACACCTTCGGTGCGTGAAGCGATGCTTCGCATCGTGAAGCGCCTGCGGGCGTGGGTGGCACACTGAACTTCACATTGTGCAAAGCGCAACACTTCCACTATGCCATCGGCATACCTTCACCTGGCGAAGCCAAACTTCACAAATCGTTAACCGTGTTTATGATATAAATATAAAGCACCCTTTCAACTCAATGAAGGCGCAGTCTGCAAGTGCAGGCTGCGCTTTTTTCTTTCAAAATTTGACATATATTTTACAAAAGGCAGGTTTTGAACTTTACACCCCGCCGGTATACTGACAGGCGTGAGGGGGAGCTTCCTCACAAAGCAATCGAAGTAATAGAAACAATAAGGAGTGTATGAATGATGAAAAAGATTCTTTCTGCCATGCTTGCGGCTCTTCTGCTGCTTGGCTGTCTGGTCGGCTGCTCCGGTGGCAGCGGCGAGACCGTCTCCACCGACGGCTCCACCTCAATGAGTCGCGTCATCGGCGCGCTGGGAGAAGCCTTTGAGCAGGAGAGCGGAATCAAGGTCAGCTATAACCCGACCGGCTCGGGCAGTGGCATTCAGGCCGTCCTGGAAGGACGCTGTGACATTGGTCTCTCCTCCCGCAATCTGAAGGAGGCGGAACTGGCCTCCGGGCTGCGCGAGACGGTGCTGGCCTACGACGGAATTGCCATGATCGTGCATCCGGAAAACCCTGTCTCCAATCTGACGCTTGCGCAGCTTGCGGAAATCTACACAGGCAAAATCACCAACTGGAGCGCGCTGGGCGGCAACAACGCAGAGATCGTGCTCATTGGCCGCGAGGCAAATTCCGGCACACGCGACGGCTTTGAGAGCATCACCGGCACAACGGATGTCTGCCTCTACCGTCAGGAGCTGAGCTCGAATGGTGACGTGATTACCACAGTCGCAAACAATCCCAACGCGATCGGCTACGCTTCGCTGGCCGCAATCAAGGACAGCGTGCGCTCGGTTCCGGTTGAAGGCGTTCTGCCCAGTGAGGCAAGCATTCGCGACGGCAGCTATTGCGTGCAGCGTCCCTTCCTGCTTGTAACCCGGACGGAGGGCGTTCTGCCTGAGGCTGCACAGCGCTTCTACGATTATGCAACCTCCGCCGAGGCTGCACAGTTTATCAGCGCCGCTGGCGTTGTTCCCGCGAACTGAAACCGCTTTGGGGCGGCCCTGTGCCGCCCATTTTCACGAGGTAAGAGAATATGAAGCAAAGAAAACAAGTGCTGGAGACAGTGATTCATGGCATTTTCCTGATTCTGGGCCTGGTTGCTGTCGGCTGCGTCCTGCTGATTTCGATCTATCTGATCGTGTCGGGCATTCCGGCGATACGGGAAATTGGTCTGTTCCGCTTCCTTTTCGGCAAGGAGTGGGCCTCCACCGCGGCTGAGCCGCAATATGGCATTCTGCCTTTCCTGCTGACGAGCATCTATGGTACAGCCGGCGCGATGGTGATCGGCGTTCCCATCGGCTTTTTCACCGCTGTCTATCTGGCGAAGCTTGCACCGCGCCGCGTGAAGGCCGTCATGCAGCATGCCGTCAGTCTGCTGGCAGGCATTCCCTCGGTGGTCTATGGTCTGGTTGGCATGATGGTGCTTGTTCCCGGCATCCGGCGCATTTTTTCGCTCTCCGACGGCGCCAGCCTGCTGGCGGCCATTGTGGTACTGGCCGTTATGATTCTGCCCTCGATCATCAATGTCTCGGTCACGGCGCTGGAGGCAGTCGCGCGCGAATATGAGGACGCCTCGCTTGCACTGGGCGCAACGCCGGTGGAAACCTGTTTCCGCGTCTCGGTTCCCGCCGCCCGCAGCGGCATTGCAACCGCAATCGTTCTGGGCATCGGGCGCGCAATCGGTGAGGCCATGGCTGTCATGATGGTCTGCGGCAGCGCCGCCAATATGCCCAGCTCTCTGTTTCAGAGCGTCCATTTCCTGACCACCATTGTCGGCAGTGAGATGGCCTATTCCAGCGGTCTGCAACGGCAGGCATTGTTTTCCATTGCGCTGGTGCTCTTCCTCTTTATTATGCTGATCAATGCTACACTAAGCTTCTTCCTGAAGGGGCGGAAGGGTGGACAAGTATGCTGAATGGAAAGCTCTCCCGCGGACGACGCTTCCGCATTCTCGGTCTGCGGCTGCTGATGCTGCTCTCGACCGTTCTGACCGCTGCACTGGTGCTGTTTCTGATTGTCTATGTAGCCATCCAGGGCATTCCGCATATCTCCTGGGAATTCCTCACCACCGGCGTCAGCTATCTGAACGGGCGCATCGGCATCCTGCCAAACATTCTGAACACGGTCTATGTCATTGTCGCGACCGTTCTGATGGTGCTCCCGCTCGGCGTCGGCGCGGCGATCTACCTCAGCGAATACGCCACCAATCAACGTCTGGTGCGCATCATTGAATACGCCGCTGAAACCCTTTCCGGCATTCCCTCAATCATCTATGGTCTTGTCGGTATGCTGCTGTTTGCCAATCAGATGGGCTCCTGCCTGCTGGCCGGCAGCCTGACGCTGGTCATCATGAGTCTGCCGACCATCATGCGAACCACACAGGAAAGTCTGAAAACCGTGCCGCAAAGCTATCGCGAGGGTGCCTTTGGCCTGGGCGCGGGAAAATGGAGGGTGATTCGCACGGTTGTGCTGCCCGGCTGCGTCGATGGCGTTGTCACCGGCTGCATCCTCTGCGTGGGGCGAATCATGGGCGAGTCCGCCGCGCTGCTGTTTACCGCCGGCTTTGCGCACACGCTCAACGGTTTCTTCAGTGCGATGACCAGCGCCGGCTCGACGCTGACCGTAGCGCTGTATTCCTACGCCAAAACCGACGGCGAATTCGGCGTAGCCTTTGCCATCGCCGCCATTCTGATGCTGCTGACCGTAGCAATCAATTTCTGCGCCACATTGGTTGGCAAATATTTCAAAAGGAGGCGGCAGCTTTGAGTATTCTGACTGCAAACGACCTGAGCCTGTGGTATGGCAATGTGCAGGCCCTGAAGCATATCAACATGGAAATCCCGGAGAAAAGCATCACCGCCCTGATCGGGCCCTCCGGCTGCGGCAAATCCACCTTCCTGAAAACGCTCAACCGCATGAACGATCTGATACCGGGCGTGCGCATCAGCGGCGAGGTCTGCTACCGGGGCGAAAATATCTATACCCCCGGCGTCAACGTCAATGCGCTGCGCCGTCAGGTGGGCATGGTGTTTCAGAAGCCGAATCCCTTCCCCATGAGCATTTATGACAACGTCGCATACGGCCCG
>CAYXIN010000103.1:0-3084 GCA_964465395.1 uncultured Oscillospiraceae bacterium
CATCAGGACTTTTCCGAGGATACCTATCGCACCCTGATGGCGGCGGACTCCGCCGTCATGGTCATCGACGGCGCGAAGGGCGTCGAGCCGCAGACGCGCAAGCTGTTTAAGGTCTGCGCGATGCGCCATATCCCGATTTTTACCTTTATCAACAAAATGGATCGCGAGACGCGCGACCCCTTCGATCTGCTCGATGAGCTGGAGAAGGAGCTTGGCATCGAGACCTATGCCGTCAACTGGCCCATTGGCTGCGGCAAGGAGTTCCAGGGCGTCTATGACCGCCGCAGAGGGCACATCAACTTTTTCTCCGGCCTGTCGGGGAAAAAGCGCGCCGAAAAGTGGGAGGTCGCCCTGGACGATCCCGCCGTTGGCGAGACCATCGGCGCCGCCCGCTGGCAGCAGCTTCAGGAGGATGTGGAGCTGCTGGGCGCGGGACGCGAATTTGAGCTGGAGGAGGTTCGCTGCGGTCGGCTCAGCCCCGTGTTCTTCGGTTCGGCGCTGACGAACTTCGGCGTTGAGCCCTTCCTGGAGGCGTTCCTGCAAATGACGCCGCCGCCCCTGGCGCGTGAGGCCGATTGCGGCGTGATCGACCCGCTGGGTGAGGAATTCTCCGCCTTCGTCTTTAAGATTCAGGCGAATATGAATAAGGCGCACCGCGACCGCCTGGCCTTTATGCGAATCTGCTCCGGCCGCTATGAGCGCGAGGCGGAGGTCTACCATGTGCAGGGCGGGCGCAAGCTGCGCCTGTCCCAGCCGCAGCAGATGATGGCGCAGGAGCGCGAGATCATCGATGAGGCCTATGCAGGCGACATCATTGGCGTGTTTGACCCGGGCATTTTCTCCATCGGTGACACGATCTGTATGCCGGGCAAGCGCTTCAAATATGCCGGCATTCCGACCTTCGCGCCGGAGCATTTCTGCCGCGTCAGTCCGAAGGACACCATGAAGCGCAAGCAGTTTGTCAAGGGCACGGAGCAGATCGCCCAGGAGGGCGCCATCCAGATTTTCAAGGTGCCCAACACCGGCATGGAGGAGGTCATCGTCGGCGTTGTCGGCACGCTGCAATTCGACGTGTTCCAGCACCGGATGCGCAGTGAGTATGGCGTGGAGCTGCGCATGGAGCACCTGCCCTATGAGGTGCTGCGCTTCATTCTCCAGAGCCCCTGCGATGAGAAGGAGCTCAATCTTTCCTCCGACGCAGAGCTGCTGGAGGACTATCGCGGCCATCGCCTGCTGGTGTTCTCCAGCATGTGGGCCATCGATTTCATTCTCCGCCGCAATCCCGGCCTGGTGCTCTCTGAGACGCTGGAGACCTGAGCCCCCTGCGCAGAAAGGTATGAGAGATGGATTTTAATGGCTTTTCCCCCCAGACCATCGATTTTCTCTGGGGGATCCGCTTCAATAACAACCGGGAGTGGTTTCAGGCGCATAAGGAGGAATACCAGCGCGTGCTCTATGAGCCGATGAAGGCGCTGGCGGCGCAGGTCGGCCAGCCCTTTGCGGCCATCCCGCAGCTTCGCGTGAAGCTCTCGCGCATCTACCGCGATATGCGGATGCATCCGCCCACCCCTTATAAGGAGACGCTCTGGTTCTGCGTGCGCCGCGAGAGCGGCCCGTGGCTGGAGCAGCCCTGCCTGTTTTTTGAGCTGTCGCCGGAGAGCTACCGCTACGGCTTCCTGCTCTACCATTTGAAGGCCGCCTCTGCGGAAGCTCTGCGTGGCCGCCTGCTGGAGAATGCCGACGCCTTTCTCGCGGCGGTGGAGCGGGCGGAGCGCGCGACGGAGCTGAAGCTCTGGGGCGACACCTATGCCCGCCCGAAGCCCTGCGCGGATGCGCGCCTGGCGCCCTATTTCCGGCTGAAAAACTATATGGCCTATGTGGATCGCCCGGCTGACGCGCTGCTTTTTTCGCCGGAGCTGGCGCAGGAGGTGCAGCGCGTCCTGCTGGCCTGGCATCCGGTGGCAGAGCTGCTCACGCCGCCGGAGGAGGGCCCCCGTTTTTGAGCGCCATGTAAATTTCGGCAGTATTTCCATTGCATTCCAGACGGAATCGTAAGAAAGGCCGCAGTGCTTTCATTTGTAGGCACTGCGGCTTTTTTTCGCGCTTTGCGCAGGATTTGGGAATGGGCTTCTTCAAATTTTGTGGCATAGTATTGTCGAAACAAAAGCGGTTCTGTTTCGGAAAGGGGGAAGACGATGAAAAAACTCATCAACAGTATTTGCATTTTTCTGCTGCTTCTGACGCTCTGCCTGAGTGTGGCGGCTGCGCCGACGGCGCTGATTCCCGGCGGAGAGGTGATCGGGCTGGAGCTGCGCGCCGCAGGTGTGTGCGTGGTGGAATTTTCGTCCGACGCGGCGGAACGGGCCGGACTGCGGGTCGGTGATCTGATTTGTGCCGTGGATGGTGCGCCGGTCGCGACCGCGGCGGAGCTGCTTCGGGCGGTTGAGCGCTCGGAGGGCGCGGTGCTCTGCCTGCGCATCCGCCGCGATGAAAAGGAGCAGACGCTTCGGCTGGCACCGGCGCAGACGGCGCAGGGCTGGCGGCTGGGAATCTACGTCCGCGACCATGTCAGCGGCGTCGGCACGATCACCTATTATGACCCGTCTGACCAGAGCTATGGCGCGCTGGGCCATGGCGTGAGCCAGGGGAAGCTGCTCCTGCCGCTGCGCAGCGGGACGGTGGCGGCGGCAGCGGTCACGCAGGTGCGGCGCGGCGCGGTTGGCGCAGCCGGTATGCTGCAAGGCACTGCCCTGCGCGAGGGAAACTGCGGCAGCATAAGCCGCAACACGGCGCAGGGGATTTTTGGCCGCATGGCGCAGCCGGCGGGCGGCAGGCCTCTGGATGTGGCCAGCGCCGCAGAGGTGCATGTGGGCCCGGCAACGATCCGCTCGACTGTCGCCGGTACCGCCGTGCAGGAATATCAAATTGAGATCACGGCGCTGCGCCGTGAGGATGCGGAGGGGCGCAACCTGCGCATTCAGGTCACGGATCCGGCCCTTCTGGAAGCCACCGGCGGCATTGTCCAGGGCATGGGAGTGATTGATAATAGGGACAACACGAAAAAGCCCGGAAATACGGGGTTTT
>CAYXIN010000104.1:0-2980 GCA_964465395.1 uncultured Oscillospiraceae bacterium
TGACCACATCGCCCGGGGCGGGGCGCTCCCGGCGAACATTGCAGGCAGGCGCCGCAGCCACCACCGCGCCGCATTCCAGACGCTTGGCCACGAAGCCCTCGTGATACAGCTCTGCGACATGGCCGGTGGCCAGGCCGATCTGGTTGCCGTAGGAGGAATAGCCTGCTGCGGCGGTCTGGCAGAGCTTACGCTGGGGCAGCTTGCCGGGAAGCGTCTGACTCAGGGGCTTGCGGGGATCACCGGCGCCGGTGACGCGCATGGCCTGATGGACATAGGCGCGGCCGGAGAGCGGGTCGCGGATGCAGCCGCCGATGCAGGTGGCTGCGCCGCCGAAGGGCTCAATTTCCGTGGGGTGGTTGTGGGTTTCGTTCTTGAACATCAGCAGCCAGTCCTGCGGCTGGCCGTTTACTTTAGCGGTGACATGGATGGAGCAGGCGTTGATTTCCTCGCTCTCGTCCAGCTCCGGGAGCAGACCGCGCTTTTTCAGAACTTTGGCACCGATGGTGGCAATGTCCATCAGCGTTTGGGGGCGTGCGGCGGCTTTCTCCGCGCCATAAACCTCCACACGGGCGTCCAGGTAGCGCTGATAAGCGGCCTGAACAGCGGGGTCGTCGATGCACACATCGTCGATGTGGGTGGAGAAGGTAGTGTGGCGGCAGTGGTCAGACCAGTAGGTGTCCACAACCCGAATCTCGGTAATGGTGGGGTCACGCCGCTCCGTATCCCGGAAGTAATTCTGAAGGAATTTCAGGTCGTCCAAATCCATGGCAAGACCCAGCTCCTCCAGCAGAGCGGACAATGCTGCCTCGTCCATGGAACGGAAACCGCTGACGCTGGCAACCGTCTGGGGGGCAGGATACTGCGCCGTCAGGGTTTGCGGCAGCTCCAGAGAGGCCTCCCGGCTTTCCACGGCGTTGATGACATGTTGCTTGATGGCAGACAGCTCCGCCTGCGTCAGAGCACCGGAAAGGATATAAACCCGGGCGGAGGCCACCGTGGGGCGCTCGCCCTGGCTGAGGATCTGGATGCACTGGGCGGCAGAGTCCGCCCGCTGGTCATACTGGCCGGGCAGTGGCTCCACGGCGAAGATCACATCGCCCTGCGGCAGCGTGTCGAAGACCCGGTCAACCTGCGGCTCGGAGAAAACCGTGCGCACCGCATAATCAAACAGCTCACGGCTCAGACCCTGCGCATCATAGCGATTCAGAAGACGAACACCCAGCAGAGACTCGATGCCAAGCAGACTGCGCGCCTCGTGCAGGAGCTGCTGTGCTTCATGATCCAGGCCGGATTTTTTCTCAACATAAATACGATAAACCATAGTGTTTCTCACTCCTTCCGCAGCGCGCGCTGGCCAATGTCGCTGCGGCGATAACGGTTTTCAAACTGCACACCGTCGGAAATGCGGTAAGCCTCCGCCACAGCCTCGGCCAGCGTGTCAGCCACGGCGGTGGTGCCGGTGACGCGGCCACCGGAGGTCACGAGTTTTCCCTCTGCCAGCTTTGCGCCGGCAATGAAGGTGTGGGCTGCGGCCTCTGCGCTCAGCGTCAGCGGGAAGCCCTTTTCATAATGCAGCGGGTAGCCCGCAGACGCGCAAATCACGCAGCAGGCGCATTTTTCGGCAAATTTCACTTCGGTTTCGGCAAGTGTGCCCCGGGTAGTGGCCTGCATTATCGTCAGCAGGTCGCTTTTCAGCAGAGGCAGCACCACCTGCGTCTCCGGATCACCGAAGCGGCAGTTATATTCAATGACCTTGGGGCCTGTTGGCGTGAGCATCAGGCCGAAATAGAGGCATCCCCGGAAGCTTCTGCCCTCGGCGTTCATGGCGCTTATGGTGGGCAGGAAGATTTCCTCCATGCACTGCCGGGCAAGCTGGGGGGTGTAGTATGGATTGGGGGCGATGGTACCCATGCCGCCGGTATTCAGGCCGGTGTCCCCATCCCCGGCGCGCTTGTGATCCATGGAGGAGACCATGGGCTTGACGGTTTTGCCGTCGGTGAAGGCCAGAACGCTGACCTCCGGGCCGGTGAGGAACTCCTCAATGACCACGGTGGCGCCGGATGCGCCGAATTTGGCGTTGGCCATCATATCCGTGACGGCTTCGCGGGACTCCTCGCGGGTGGCGGCGATGATGACACCCTTGCCCAGCGCCAGACCGTCGGCCTTGACCACGGTGGGCATGGGGGCGGTTTCCAGATAGGCCAGTGCCTTGTCCAGCTCGGTGAAGATGGCATAGGCGGCGGTGGGAATGCCGTACTTCTTCATCAGCTCCTTGGCAAAGGCCTTGCTGCCCTCAAGGATGGCCGCATTTTTCCGGGGGCCGAAGCAGGGAATGCCCTTTTCCTCCAGCGCATCCACGCAGCCCAGAACCAGTGGATCGTCCGGCGTGACAATGGCGTAGTCCACCGCGTTTTCTACGGCGAAGGCTACGATCTTCTCAATATCTGTGGCCCCGATGGGCACACACACCGCGTCTGCCGCAATGCCACCGTTGCCCGGCAGGGCATAGATGGTCTCCACGGTGGGATTTTTCTTCAGGGAACGGATAATGGCATGCTCACGGCCGCCACCGCCGACAACCAGTAATTTCATTAGGTACCTCCGCGTCGATCAGTGGTGGAACAGTCTCATGCCGGTGAAGGCCATGACGAGGCCGTGCTGATCGCACTCATCAATGACCAGGTCATCCCGGATGGAGCCGCCGGGCTGGGCGATATAGTCCACGCCGGAGGCGTAGGCGCGCTTGATGTTGTCGCTGAAGGGGAAGAAGGCGTCAGAGCCCAGAGAAACGCCCCGGCGGGAGGACAGGAACGCCCGCTTTTCCTCCGGAGTCAGGGGCTCCGGACGGGTGGTGAAATAATTCTGCCAGATGCCCTCGGCGCAGACATCCTCCTCATTGCCGTTGATATAGCCGTCGATCACGTTGTCGCGGTTGGGGCGGCTCAGGTCGGGGCGGAAGGGAAGCGCCAGTGTTTTGGGA
>CAYXIN010000105.1:0-2914 GCA_964465395.1 uncultured Oscillospiraceae bacterium
CAGGCAGTCATCAACGCTCATGCCATACTTGTTGCAGATGAACTGCACGATGCATGGATCAATATCGCCGGAGCGGGTGCCCATGGGAACACCGGCCAGAGGAGACAGGCCCATCGTGGTGTCCTGGCACTTGCCATCCCAAACAGCGGACATGGACGAGCCATTACCCAGATGGCAGTTGACCAGCTTGAAGTCTCTGCGACCCATCAGCTCGGCGGCGCGGCGGGCGATGAACTTGTGGGAGGTGCCATGGAAGCCATAGCGACGCAGGCTGTCCTCTTCATAATACTTGGTGGGGATTGCATAGCGATATGCCTTGGGGGGCATGGTCATATGGAAGGCCGTGTCAAACACAGCGACCTGGGGCTTGCCGGGCATAACCTTCTCGCAGGCCTCGATGCCCATGAGGTTGGCGGGATTATGGAGCGGGCCGAGGGGGATGCAGCGGCGAATTGCGGCCTTGCAATCCTCGTCAATGATGCAGGAGTCCACAAACTCCATGCCGCCGTGCAGAACGCGGTGGCCGATGGCATCGATTTCGTCCGTGGACTTGAGAACGCCGTTTTCCGGATCGACCAGGATCTCCAGCACAGCGGCAATAGCCTCGGAATGGGTGGGCATGGGGATGTCGCGCTCGACCTTGATGCCCCTGGCAGGAACCTTATGATTCAGTCTGCCGTCGATTGCAATGCGCTCGCAAAGACCCTTGGCGAAGACCTCACCGGACTGCGGGTCCATGAGCTGATACTTCAGAGAGGAACTGCCTGCGTTGATAACAAGAATGTTCATGGTTGCGTCAACTCCTGTGTCATTTTGTTGTTTTCTTTTTTCTGCTTTTGTGGTAGTATGAAACAGACAGATCTATTCTATAATATATTTTCCAATCTGACAAGTGCTTTTTTATGAAAGGTGGTATTTTTTGTGCAGACTGTCGGTGTAATATGTGAGTACAACCCCTTTCACAATGGACACGCAAAGCAGCTTGCGGCGATTGATGGAACAGTGGTTTGCCTGATGAGCGGCAATTATGTGCAGCGGGGAGAGCCGGCTGCGCTGGATCGCATGGTGCGCGCGCAGGCCGCCGTGCGCTGTGGCGCTTCGCTGGTGCTGGAGCTGCCGGTGACCTGCACCCTGCGGTCAGCCGAGGGCTTTGCCTATGGTGGTGTCGAGCTGTTGCAGCGCATGGGCTGTATTGATGCGCTCTGCTTTGGCACGGAAAATGGGGACGCCGAGCGTCTGATGAATACGGCGGAGGCGCTGCTGGAGCCGCACTTTTCGGACTTCCTGCGGGCGGAGCTGGCGCAGGGCTACAGCTTTCCGGCTGCCCGCGCCCGCGCACTGGAAGCAATGGGCGGTGATGCAGCGCTCCTGTATCAGCCGAACGATATTCTGGCCGTCGAATACTACAAGGCTATCCTGCGCAGCGGGAGCACGCTGCGCCCAATGCCAATCCGCCGGGAGGGGTTCTATCATGGGGGAAGTGACCCGGAAAATCCCTCTGCAAGCTTTTTGCGCGGTCGCACGGACTGGAGTGGCTATATGCCGCAGGCTGCGCTGGAATGCTGTGCGGTGGCACCACGCTTTTCTACAGCGGCGGGTGAAAGAGCCTGGCTTGCGCGGCTGCGCGCGATGGAGGAGCCGGATTTTGAGGCGCTGCCGTTTGGGAACGAGGGGCTGTGGTGCAAGGTGATGCGCGCGGTTCGGACGCAGACGACGCTGGAGGAGATTCTTGCAGCGGCAAAGAGCAAGCGTTATACGCGCACGAGGCTGATGCGTATGCTGCTGTGCGCCTATCTGGGCATTACACAGACGCTTCTTGACAGACCGGCAGAATATGTGCGGGTGCTGGCGATGGACGATGCCGGCAGACAGCTTCTGCGCAGACTGCATCAATGCAGCACAGTGCCTCTGCTGCATGTTGGCCAACGGGCACCGGAGAGCGAGTATGCGCGGCTGGAGCGACGCTGCGCAGATTTGTTTGCGCTTTTTGCAGATGCTTCTCCGGCTTCGCCAGGGGAAAAGAAGCATCCATACTACTATTCCGGGAAATGATGTGCACAAAAAAGACGGCACGAAAAAAGTGTATTTGTACTTGACAAAGTGCCATTGTGTGCGTATAATAGTAGTGATTTCGGGGTGTAGCGAAGTTTGGTATCGCGCTTGGTTCGGGACCAAGAGGCCGCGGGTTCGAATCCCGCCACTCCGACCATGCGGAGTATCATTAAAGGATCTGAAAGTCTTTTGATGATACTCCGCATTTCTTTTTGCGGAAAAGATCATACAGCGATATGTGCGGGGGCGTAGCTTAATGCTACGCCTTTTCGCGTTTCCATGATAATGTCGGCCTCCGGGATTTTCCGGCGATCCGGCACATCGAAAGCGCCAATGCAGTTGTAATGGATAACTACGCGCTGGTTGGTTACGCCGTTCCGCTTTTCAGCGTGGTACACATCAATGTGATCGATCAGCTCACCGACCATGCGCCGTGTAATCGCGGTCGCGTCAGTATAACGCCGGATGGTTTCAAGAAAGAAATCCATATCCATTTTCTTGCCGTCAGCCTTTTTCAGTTCCAGCCGCAGGGCCTTGATCTTTCCGGCGGCCTTGCCCTGTTCCTGTTCATACCGTTTTGCCATTTTAGCAAACCGGGCATCGTCAATCTTGCCGGACACATTGTCCTCGTACAGTCTTTCAAAGAGCATAGCAGACTACCAGCGTTGCACCGTCCATTTCTACCGGAATGTGTTTTCTGTTGTGCCCAAATCCAAAGTCAAAAATGTGGCAAAAATGCTCAAGGCGATCCACGCCCAGGAGAGCAAAAAGGCATCCCGTGAAAAGGCTGACGCCGTGGTTGCCGAGCTGAAGGCCATGAAACTACCGGAGGCTGCAAAAAAGGTAGCGAATGGCATTGAAG
>CAYXIN010000106.1:0-2770 GCA_964465395.1 uncultured Oscillospiraceae bacterium
AGATCACCTTCGCCAACGCTTTCGGCATCGCTGACGATGTGCTGAAGCAGGCTGTTACCTCCATCTCCGAGCTGGTGGGCTTCTCTGAGCGCGTGATTATCAACCTGGACTTTGCAGACGTTTCCTCCATTATGAAAAATGCAGGCCATGCACACATGGGCGTCGGCATCTCCTCCGGCCGCGAGAAGGCGGAGCAGGCGGCAATGGCGGCGGTTGCAAGCCCCCTGCTGGAGACCTCCATCAATGGCGCGACCGGCGTGCTGATTAACATTACCGGCTCGCCGGATCTGGGGCTGGATGATGTGGAGACTGCTGCCAATATCGTCATGGAGGCGGCCAATCCCGAGGCTAATATCATCTTTGGTGCAGCATTCTCCGAGGACTTTGAGGATGAGATGCGTGTGACGGTGATCGCCACCGGCTTTGAGGACAACAATGCCAAGAAGAAGGCAGAGCCGGCCAAGGGCATCTACTCCTCGGCCAATCCCGCAAAGCCGCAGCCTGCCCCCGTGGAGAGTGGCGCCGGCATCGACGACATCGACGAGATTTTCAAAATTTTTAACAAGTAAGACTGACGCAAGCGGAGGCCGCCGGGCCTCCGCTTTTTTGCGGGGAAGTGGGGACGCTGCGTGAAATGCAGAAGACTGAGAGAAAAATTCGCAAATACACAAAATGTTTACATTTTCCCTCTTTACTTTCATGCGACACACTGGTATAATAATAACAGAACGTCTTAAGGAGGCAAACACATGAACAACAAAAACAAACACTCTAATCCGGATTGCGAGCTCTATCGCGCGGTTCTGACGCTGCGCACGCCGGAGGAGGCCCATGCGTTTTTCCATGACCTGTGCACGCAGTCTGAGCTCAATGCAATTGAGCAGCGCTATGAGGTCGCCAGAATGCTGAACTCAGGTATGATCTATAACGACATTCTCGCTGTGACCAAGGCCAGCTCTGCAACCATCAGCCGCGTTAACCGCAGCCTGCTCAATGGCAAGGATTCCTATGTCATGGTCTTTGACCGCCTGAAAGAGCAGGAATGAATGCCTATGAGACCCTCTCGGGGGCCTATGATGCGCTGACAACAGACATCCCCTATGCGGAGATTCTCTCCTTTCTGGAGTCGATTCTCCAGCGCGCCGGAAAAGCGCCGAAGACCGTGCTGGATCTGGCCTGTGGAACAGGCTCCATGTCCATAGCTCTGGCGCAGCGCGGCTACCGCGTGACCGCGTCTGACATTTCCGAGGAAATGCTTACGATTGCGGCGCAGAAGATCGACTGCTGCCCTGAGAATCCCCCCTTTTTCATTTGTCAGCCCATGCAGAGGCTGCGTCTGCCGATGCCGGTGGACGCGGTCTTCTGTATTCTCGACAGCCTGAATTATGTCACGGAGCCCGCAGAGCTTCGCGAGACCTTCCGGCGCGTTCTGCGCGCCCTGAAGCCTGGTGGTGCGTTCCTCTTTGATGTCAACACGCCCTGCAAGCTGCGCGGACTGGATGGACAGGTCTTTCTGGACGAGAATGCGGAGAGCTATTGCGTCTGGCGCGCGGAATTTGACGAAGCTGAGCGCTGCTGCTATTATGGCATCGACCTTTTCCACCGCCGAGGAAACCTCTGGGAGCGCAGCTTTGAGCAGCATTGCGAGTATGCCTATGAGCTGGCAGAGCTTGAGCAGTGGCTTCTGGAGGCGGGCTTTGCCCACGTCGAGCGCTTTGCAGACCGCCGCCTGACAGCCCCCGGCCCGCAGGAGCAGCGGGTCTATTTTGCTGCATATAAGGAGTAAGGCTCATGAACGATTATCTGGTTCGCGCGATAAGCGCGGATGGCTTTGTGAAGGCGGTTGCCATTCGCTCAACTGCACTGGTTGAGCGGGCGCGCTGCATTCATCATACGACACCAACTGCGACGGCCGCCCTGGGGCGCCTTCTGACCGCGACCTCCATGATGGGGAATATGCAGAAAGTGGAAAATGGCGCGCTGACCGTGCAGATGAAGGGCGGAGGCCCGCTGGGGACGCTGCTGGCAACCTCTGACGCAGTCGGCAATGTGCGCGGCTATGTCCACAACCCCGGCATTACGCTGCTTGAGAAATACGCCGGGAAGCTGGATGTCGGCGCGGCGGTGGGCACGGACGGAATGCTGACGGTTATCCGTGACCTGCAAATGAAGGAACCCTATATCGGCAGCGTCAAGCTCGTGACCGGCGAGGTTGCGGATGACATTACAGCCTATTTTGCGCAAAGTGAGCAGACGCCGACGGCCTGTGCCCTGGGGGTGCTGGTGGATGTGGATTCCTCTGTCAAGGTAGCTGGCGGCTATCTGGTGCAGCTTCTGCCCGGTGCGCCGGATGATGTGATCTGCAAGATTGAGGCAGGCATTGCCTGCGCCGGTGCGGTTACGCCGATGCTTGAGGCGGGGCTGTCTCCGGAGGAGCTGCTGAAAAAGGTTCTCTGTGAATTTGATCTGACTTTCTTCGACGAAACACCGGTGGAATACCGCTGCTATTGCAGCCGTGAGCGGGTGAGCCAAACCCTGATTACCATAGGGAAAAAAGATTTGCAGGAGATCGTCGATGCGGGGGAGGACATCAGCGTGGAGTGCCAGTTCTGCGATCAGGTCTATCGTTTCACGCCGGAAGATGTCAGAAAACTGCTGGAAAGCCTGTGAAAATCCAACTTTTTTGTGGTGGAGAAAAAATTTCAAAATTTTTGAAAAAAACGCTTGACAAATTGCCCCATCTCGTATATAATAAGCCACGTCGCTGAGA
>CAYXIN010000107.1:0-2727 GCA_964465395.1 uncultured Oscillospiraceae bacterium
GCCGTTCCGTTATCGTTGTCGGCCCTGAGCTGAAGCTGTATCAGTGCGGCGTGCCGAAGGAAATGGCTGTCGAGCTTTTCCGCCCCTTTGTCATGAAGAAGCTGGTTGAGGACGGCATTGCCAACAACATCAAGTCCGCCAAGAAGAAGATTGACCGCGGTGAGCCAGAGGTCTGGGATGCACTCGAGGAGATCATCAAGGATCGCCCCGTCATGCTCAACCGTGCGCCGACGCTGCACCGTCTGGGCATCCAGGCATTTGAGCCGGTGCTGGTCGAGGGTCGCGCGCTGAAGCTCCACCCCCTGTGCTGCACGGCCTTTAACGCAGACTTTGACGGCGACCAGATGGCAATCCATGTGCCGCTGTCGGCTGAGGCGCAGGCCGAGGCCCGTATGTTGATGCTCTCGGCTAATAACCTCCTGCGTCCGCAGGATGGCAAGCCGGTTACTGTGCCGACGCAGGATATGATCCTGGGCACCTACTACCTCACCTATGTCCGCCTGGGCAAGAATGAGAAGGGCGCAGAAGAGGTCTTTGTGACCGACGCCGGTGATTTTGATCTGCCGGTCAATCAGTTTGTCGATGGCGACCTCGTGGAAAAGGCCATTGATGACGCAGAGCGCCACAAGAAGCGCGCACCCAAGTTTGTCGCAAGACATGCCTATTCCAGCGTGGAGGAGGCAATCACGGCCTATACCTGCGGCGCAATTGGCCTCCATGCGCCCATCCGCGTCCGCTATGGCCGCGAGATTGACGGCGTGATGCAGTATAAGCTGATTAACGCAACCGTCGGCCGCCTCATTTTCAATGAGCCGATTCCGCAGGACCTTGGCTTTGTCGACCGCAGCAATCCGGAGAATGCCTTTGACCTGGAAGTCAGCTTCCTCGTCGGCAAGAAGAAGCTGGGTGTCATCATCGACAAGTGCATCCGCAAGCATGGCTTTACCGTTGCCACCGAGATGCTCGACCGTGTGAAGGCGCTGGGCTATAAGTATTCCACCAAGGGCGCCATCACCGTTTCCATCGCGGATATGACCATCCCGGATGAGAAGTATCCGCTGATCGCCGCTGCTGAGGAGGAGACGGTCAAGATCGACCGCAAGTATAAGCGCGGCTTTATCACCAACGACGAGCGCTATCGTCTGGTTGTTGCGCAGTGGGAGCAGACCAATAAGGATGTTACCAATGCCCTGCAGGAGAACATGGATCGCTTCAACCCCATTTATATGATGGCTGACTCCGGCGCCCGTGGCTCCATGAACCAGATTCGTCAGCTTGCCGGTATGCGTGGCCTGATGGCGGACACCAGTGGTCGCACCATCGAGATTCCCATCAAGGCGAATTTCCGTGAGGGTCTGACCGTTCTGGAATACTTCATTTCCTCCAGAGGTGCGCGAAAGGGCATGACTGACACCGCGCTGCGTACCGCTGACTCCGGTTATCTGACCCGCCGACTGGTTGACGTCTCTCAGGAGGTCATCATCCGTGAGCATGACTGCGGAACCACCCAGGGCATCAACCTTGCCGAGGTTGTGGAAAAGGGACAGGTGATCGAGAGCTTTGCTGCCCGCATTCACGGCCGCTTCCCTGTCGAGGATGTTGTTGACCCGACAACGGGCGAGCTGCTGATTTCCAAGGATCGCATGATGCTTGAGGACGATGCGCAGTTCCTGACGGCGCACGGCGTTACGAGCGTCTATGCACGCACGGTGCTGGGCTGCCGCGCCCGCAGCGGCGTGTGCGCCAAGTGCTATGGCATGAACCTTGCAACCTCCACCCTGGTCAATCTGGGTGAGGCCGTTGGCATCATTGCCGCACAGTCCATCGGTGAGCCGGGCACGCAGTTGACGATGCGTACCTTCCACACCGGCGGCGTTGCCGGTGACGATATCACCCAGGGTCTTCCCCGCGTTGAGGAGCTCTTTGAGGCCCGCAAGCCCAAGAAGATGGCGGTTCTGGCGGAGATCGACGGCATTGCCGCAGTGGACGAGAGCCACCGCAGCGCGCTGCGCGACATTACGATCACCGGCGAGGATGGAGAGGTCAAGCTCTATCAGGTGCCCTACTCCGTCGGCCTGAAGATTCAGCATGGCAAGCTGGTTCGCAAGGGTGAGCCGATTACGGACGGCGCGCTGAATCCGCATGATGTGCTCCGCATTTCCGGCGTGGAGGCTGTGCAGAACTATCTGACGCAGGGCGTTCTGGCCGTTTACCGTCAGCAGGGCGTTGACATCAACGATAAGCATATTGAGGTCATCATCCGCCAGATGATGCGCAAGGTGCGCGTGGAGGATCCGGGCGATACGGAGCTTCTGGCTGGCACTGTGGTCGATGTCTATCGCTTTGAGGATGCCAACGAGGAAATCCGCCGCCGCATTGAGGCGGGCGAGACGGAGCTCCGCGAGGCAACCAACTCCCTGATCCTCATGGGTATTACCAAGGCATCTCTGGCGACAGAGTCCTTCCTCTCCGCCGCCTCCTTCCAGGAGACGACCAAGATTCTGACGGAGGCAGCCATTCAGGGCAAGGTAGACCATCTGGTCGGCCTGAAGGAGAATGTCATCATCGGCAAGCTCATCCCTGCCGGCTCCGGTCTGGATATCTACCGCAATTATGAAACGACCCAGTGGCCCGACAGCGAGGTCACGCAGGATATGATCGATAACGAACAGAAATAAAGTAAGCGTCAATTCTAATAGCATATAAAAAGCTCCGGCTCTGAGAATT
>CAYXIN010000108.1:0-2693 GCA_964465395.1 uncultured Oscillospiraceae bacterium
CGCGACCCGTGCCGAAATCGCAACCCTGCTCATGCGCTTCTGCGAGAGCAACTAAGCTTATAGCATTCCTGCCGGGAGGCTTTTGCCTCCCGGCATTTTTTCTCATTGCGCTTCCCATAGCGCTGTGGTATAATCAGAGACGTAGCGGGAAAGGATCACATTGCCGCGTCTGAACCAAGCGGCGCGGATTCACCGCATCAGATTGCAAGGAGAGGAACAGAAGAATGAACGAATGGAAGGATATTGAGCTTTTTGACTGCCCGCTGTGCCATGGCCCCGGTTTGCTGGAGGAGGAAAATGGCTGGTGCGTCTATGTTTCCTGCCTGGACTGCGGCTGTCAGACTGCGGAAATTGAGTTCCGCAACGAGGCCGAAAAGCTGGATGCTGCCCGGCGCGCCGCCAGCATGTGGAACATTGGCAAGGTCATCTCCTTCGGACGGGGTGAATGAGAAGCGCAGACTGCCGCGTTGTGCGGCGGTCTGCTTTTCTGTCGGTCTTTCGCGCCGCATAGCTGTTGACAGCGGAAATGGAAAGTGGTAAAATAAAACTATGATACTGTCCGCCTGTCGCAACAGCCGTTCGACGACCGGGGTATCCTCGAAAGAAATTATGGAGGTAAACGTTATTATGGCAAAGGAGTATCCCCTGAACGTAAAAACCCCGCGTTCTTACACCTATGTCACCCGTAATATCCCCGAGGTGACCGTTGAGCAGCGTGAGCGCGCCCTGAAAGCGACCCACTATAACGAGTTCGCATTCCCGGCGGGTATGCTGACGGTGGACATGCTGTCCGACTCCGGCACGACCGCCATGACCGATGTGCAGTGGGCAACCATGTTCCTCGGTGATGAGGCCTATGGCCGCAATAAGGGCTATTATGTCCTGCTTGAGGCTTTCCGCGATATTTTCGAGCGCGGCGGCGAGAAGAACTGGAAGAAATCCATCGACCTGATCCGCACGGACTGCACCGACATCGACAAGATGATGGACGAGCTCTATCTCTGCGAGTATGAGGGCGGCCTCTTTAACGGCGGCTCCGCGCAGCTTGAGCGCCCCAACACCTTCATCATCCAGCAGGGCCGCGCTGCGGAATCCGTGCTCTTTGAGATGGTCAAGAAGGTCATGTCTGAGCGCTATCCCGGCAAGGTTTTCACCATCCCCTCTAATGGCCATTTCGACACCACCGAGGGCAACATCAAGCAGATGGGCTCCATCCCCAGAAATCTCTACAACAAGGAGCTGCTCTATGAGGTTCCCGAGGGCGGCGTGTATGAGAAGAATCCCTTCAAGGGTGATATGGATGTCAAGAAGCTCGAGGAGCTCATCGAGGCAGTTGGCCCCGAAAATGTCCCCCTGATTTACACCACCATCACCAACAACACCGTCTGCGGCCAGGCAGTTTCCATGAAGTCGATCCGTGAGACGGCGAAGATTGCGGAGAAGTATGACATTCCCTTCATGTTCGACGTCGCCCGCTGGGCAGAGAACTGCTACTTCATCAAGGTCAATGAGGAGGGCTATGCCGACAAGTCCATCGCGGAGATTGCGACGGAAATGTTCTCCTACTGCGACGGCTTCACCATGTCCGCCAAGAAGAATGGCCACGCCAACATGGGCGGTATGCTGGCCTTCCGCGACAAGGGTCGCTTCTGGAAGAAATTCTCCGATTTTGATGAGAACGGCAACGTTGTCAATGACATCGGTGTGCGCCTGAAGGTCAAGCAGATCTCCTGCTATGGCAATGATTCCTATGGCGGTATGTCCGGCCGTGACATCATGGCGCTGACTGCCGGTCTCTATGAGGAGTGCAACTTCCACTATCAGGAGGCGCGCGTGAAGCAGTGCGAGTATCTGGCCCAGGGCTTCTATAAGGCCGGCATCAAGGGCGTCATCCTGCCCGCAGGCGGCCACGGCGTTTATATCAACATGACCGAGTTCTTCGACAACAAGCGCGGCCACGATACCTTTGCCGGTCAGGGCTTCTCGATTGAGCTGATCCGCCGCTATGGTATCCGCACCTCTGAGCTGGGCGATTACTCCATGGAGTATGACCTGAAGACCCCGGAGCAGCAGGAGGAGCTTTGCAACGTTGTGCGCTTCGCCGTCAACCGCAGCCAGTTGAACCAGGAGCATATGGATTATGTTATTGCGGCCGTGAAGGAGCTGTATGAGGATCGCGAGTCTATCCCCAACATCCGCATTGTAAAGGGTCGCACGCTGCCGATGCGCCATTTCCATGCCTTCCTCGAGCCCTACGCAAACGAGGAGAAGTAATTTTCAATGTTCCTCCCAGCAGCCCTGCCGATTGGAAGGGCTGCTGGGAGATAACTTTTTTGAGAAACTACTTTACTTTTTAGAAAGCCTCTGCTATAATATACCGGTAATAAGCGCCAGTGGCTCAATGGATAGAGCATCAGATTCCGGTTCTGAGGGTTGGGGGTTCGAGTCCCTTCTGGCGTACCACGAAAGAACGAACTTTTGTCTACTAAGACAAAGTTCGTTCTTTCTTCATTTTCGGGGATAAAAACCCCATAATAGGCAGAAATACAGGCAAAAAAAGACTAAATGGAGCGTCGGAGCGGTCAAGAGGACTGCACCGACGCTCTTTTTTCATTTGCAGGGCTGGTTTCAGGCAGTATAACCGGCTCGTCTTATGCCATCTCGCTGAGAGCGAAAAAGACCGGTGCCAGTTA
>CAYXIN010000109.1:0-2657 GCA_964465395.1 uncultured Oscillospiraceae bacterium
CGTCGGTGCCGGAAACCAGCACAGGCTCCTCCATGCCGGTGGGCAGACCGAAGCAGCCGCCGAAGCCACCCAGGTCATCCAGACAGCCGGCGTTGCGGGTGCGGGCAATATGCTGCTTCATGAGCTCCACGGCGCGATAGCCGGCGGTGATGTCCACACCTGCGGCGGCGTAGCTGGCAGACTGGGAATTCTTATGCTCCATCATTGTGTGTCCTTTCCAAAAATCGGTGTGGTATTATTCCTGACCGGTCCAGCAATAGGTGCAGATCTGATCCCGATCCAGGCCGATGGCCTCAAGAAGACCATCCAGCGATTGGTAGCCAAGGGAATCGAAGCCCATCTCCTCGCAGATGGCGCGCAGCATACATTTGCCGCGCGGGGTGGTGCCGTCGGCGTATTCCTCCAGATGCTTTTGCCCGGCTTCTCCCTCCAGACGCTGCACGGTGCGCCGCGCAAGCAGCTCCATTTCGGAGTTGGAGCGGGAGAAGTTCAGATATTTGCAGCTATACATGATCGGCGGGCAGGCGCTGCGCATATGCACCTCGCGCGCGCCGCTGCGGTAAAGGAAATCGACCGTTTCGCGGAGCTGCGTGCCGCGGACGATGGAGTCGTCCACCAGCAGCAGCCGCTTGTCCTCAATCAGCTCCGGCACGGGAATCTGCTTCATCTCGGCAATCAGGCTGCGAAGCTCCTGATTGGAGGGGGTGAAGGAGCGCGCCCAGGTGGGCGTATACTTGACAAAGGGACGGGCAAAGGGCTTCTGGCAGTGATTGGAGTAGCCAATGGCGTGGGGCAGACCGGAGTCCGGCACGCCCGCGATATAATCGACCTCGGGCAGCGTGCCGTTCTGCTCCTCGTTGCGGGCCATGATGCGCCCGTTCTGATAGCGCATGACCTCGACATTCACGCCCTCATAGTTGGAGTTCGGATAGCCATAGTAGGTCCAGAGAAAGGCGCAGATTTTCATGCGCTCGCCCGGCGGCGAGAGCTGCTCAATGCCGTCGGCCGTGATGCGCACGATCTCGCCGGGCCCCAGATTATAGCAGGGGCGGTAGCCCAGCTTGCTGCATGCGAAGGACTCAACGCAGGCGCAGTAGCCGTCGGCGCTCTGGCCGATGACGATAGGGAGCCGCCCCAGCCGGTCGCGGGCGGCAATGAGGCAGTGATCGGTCATCAGCAGCAGGGTGCTTGAGCCCTCAATGACCGTCTGCGCATGCCGGATGCCCTCGGTCAGGGAATCGTGCAGATTAATCAGCGCCGCAGTCAGCTCGGTTGCGTTGATCTCACCGGAAGACATGGCCATGAACTGATTGCCGGGGCCGGAGAAGTACTGCTTCTCAAGCTGGTCGGCGTTGTGGATGACGCCGACAGTCGCCAGCGCAAAAAGTCCCAGATGGGAGCGCACCAGAAGTGGCTGCGGATCGGTGTCGGAAATGCAGCCGATGCCGATGCAGCCGTCCATTTCGCTCAGATCCTTTTCAAATTTGGTGCGGAAGGGGGTGTTTTCAATGTTGTGAATCTGGCGCTGGAAGCCCTGCGCCGGATCGTAGAAGGCAAGACCACCGCGCCGGGTGCCCAGGTGGGAGTGGTAGTCTGTGCCGAAAAACACGTCATATTTGCATTTTTTACGGGAAATCGCCCCGAAGAAACCGCCCATCAGTGCAGCCTCCCTGCGACGCTCAAGCGAAGAAGAGCTTGTTCAGCGTCATGGGGTCGATGTACTCGCCGTTCTGATAGACGCGCATGTTGCCGGAGGCAATCTCGTCGATGAGCATGACCTCGCCCGCGGCATTGTAGCCAAATTCAAACTTGATGTCGTAGAGTTCCAGACCCTTGGCAGCCAGATCGTCTGCGACGATTTTGGTGATGGCCTGCGTCTGTGCTTTCAGGTCGTCATACTGCTGCGCGCTCATGACGCCCAGATCGACCAGCGCATCCTTCGTCACCAGCGGATCGCCCTTGGCGTCATTCTTAAAGGTGGTTTCCACATAGGCGGGAAGCGGCTGACCCAGCTCGCAGTAGTCGCTGTAGCGGCGGTAGAAGGAGCCGACGGCGCGGTAGCGGCAGATGACCTCCAGACCCTTGCCGAAGACCTTTGCGGGGAGCACCTCCATGGTGGTGTCCTGCAAATTGGCGGAGACATAGTGCGTGCGGATGCCGGCGGCATTGATTTTCTCAAAGAAATAGATGGACATGCGCAGATTGACATCGCCCACGCCTTCGATGGTCAGGCCGACGGTGTTCTCACCGGGATCAAAGACGCCGTCCTTGCCGGTGCAGTCATCCTTGAACTTCAGCAGGCAGTTACCGTTGGGGAGCGCGTAGACATTCTTGGTCTTGCCGGTGTAGAGCAGCTTCAGATTTTCCATGTTGATTACCTCTTTCTTTTCAAATAAGTGTGTGGGTGGGTGGTCAGTCCTGGTGGAGCTGCGCCTGAAGCGCGGCATCCTTCTCCAGAACGCGGGCGGCCTCGGCTGCGCGCCGGGCATCCAGACGGGCGGCCAGCGCGCTGTCCTGCACAGCGAGAATCTGCGCGGACAACAAAGCGGCATTCACGCCTCCATTGATGGTTACGGTAGCGACAGGGATACCGGAGGGCATCATCACGGTGGAAAGGAGTGCGTCAATGCCGTCGAGACAGGTGGATTTGCAGGGAA
>CAYXIN010000110.1:0-2597 GCA_964465395.1 uncultured Oscillospiraceae bacterium
GAAGGGCACCGGCCACGCCCGTCAGGGCAGCACCCGCGCGCCCCAGTGGACGCATGGCGGCATCGTATTCGCGCCGAAGCCCCGTGACTACAGCTACACGCTGAACAAGAAGGTGCGCCGCCTGGCGCTGAAGTCCGTTCTGAGCGCCAAGGCACAGTCTGAGAGCATCGTCGTCATCGACGAGATCAAGATGGACGAAATCAAGACCAAGAAATTCGCCGGCTTCCTGAGCGCAGTCAATGCCGACTGCAAGGCTCTGGTCGTTACCGCTGAGATCAACGAGAACGTTGTCCTCTCCGCCCGTAACATCCCCGGCGTGCAGACCACGTTCGCAAACCTCATCAACGTTTACGATGTTCTGAATGCGAAGAAGCTCGTCGTTGAGAAGGCTGCGCTGGCTAAGATTGAGGAGGTGTTCGCATGAAGACTGCATACGATGTCATTATCCGTCCGGTCATCACCGAGCAGTCTATGGAAGCAACCGACCTGAAGAAGTATGTCTTCATCGTTGCCAACGACGCCAACAAGACTGAAATCAAGAAGGCTGTCTCCGAGATCTTCGGCGTGAAGGTCGAGAAGGTCACCACCATCAACATGGATGGCAAGGCAAAGCGCCAGGGCAGATATCCCGCTGGCCGCACTGCCTCCTACAAGAAGGCTGTCGTTAAGCTGACTGCCGATTCCAAGACCATCGAGTTCTTCGAGGGTATGGTCTAATCCATCTCAATTAAAGGAGTGTAACGCAAAATGGCGATTAAAACTTACAAGCCTTATACCCCCGCCCGCCGCGGCATGACCGTGTCCGCGTTCGAGGGCGTCGATAAGAAGGCAAAGCCCGAGCGTAGCCTGGTTGAGACCCTGAAGAAGCATTCCGGTCGCAACAGCTACGGCAGAATCACCGTCCGTCATCGCGGCGGCGGCAACAAGCGCAAGTACCGCGTTATCGACTTCAGACGCAACAAGCTGGAGATGCCGGCTGTTGTGCAGCGCCTGGAGTACGATCCCAACCGCAGCGCCTTCATCGCGCTGGTCAAGTATGAGGACGGCGAGCTGCGCTACATCCTCGCACCGGTCGGCCTGAAGGTTGGCGACACCGTCATCGCCTCCGCCTCCGCTGACATCAAGCCCGGCAACTGCCTCCCCATTGCCAACATTCCCGTTGGTACCGTCATTCACAACATTGAGCTCCAGCCCGGCTCCGGTGCGCAGCTTGTGCGCTCCGCCGGCGTGGCTGCACAGCTCCTGGCGAAGGAAGAAAACCTGGCTCAGATCCGTCTGCCCTCCGGCGAGATGCGCTATGTCCGCATGAACTGCACCGCCTGCATCGGTCAGGTTGGCAACATCGACCACAGCAACGTGCATATCGGTAAGGCTGGTCGTACCCGTCACATGGGTATCCGCCCGACTGTCCGCGGCTCGGTTATGAACCCCTGCGATCACCCCCACGGTGGTGGCGAGGGCCGTGCTCCTGTTGGCCGTCCCGGCCCTGTCACGCCCTGGGGCAAGCCCGCTCTTGGTTATAAGACCCGCAAGACCAAGAACCGTACCGATAAGTTCATCATCAAGCGCAGAAACAGTAAGTAAGGAGGAAATGAATAATGAGCAGAAGCATTAAGAAAGGCCCGTTTGTTGCTCCTGAGCTGTATAAGCGTGTTGAAGAGCTGAACAAGACTGGCGAGAAGAAAGTGCTGAAGACCTGGTCCAGATCTTCCACCATTTTCCCCTCCTTCGTTGGTCACACGATCGCTGTCCATGACGGCCGCAAGCACGTTCCCGTCTATGTGACAGAGGACATGGTTGGTCATAAGCTGGGCGAGTTCGTTCCCACCAGAACGTTCCGCGGTCACTCCGGCTCCAAGACCTCCAATTCTAAGTAAGGGGGAAGAGACATGGAAGCAAAAGCACATCTGAAATACCTGCGTATTTCTCCGCGCAAGGTGTCCATCCTCTGCGACCTGATTCGCGGCAAGGACGTCAAGACCGCCTGCGCCTATATCATGCAGACCCCGAAGGCAGCCTCTGAGCCCATGCTCAAGCTCCTCAAGAGCGCGATTGCCAACGCCGAGAACAACCACGGCCTGGACGTTGAGAAGCTCTACGTCTCCACCGCAGTTGCAAATCCCGGCCCCGTCCTCAAGCGCGGCCGCGCCCGTGCCAAGGGCAGATACAATCGCATCCTCAAGAGAACGACCCACATCACCATCGGTGTGAGCGAGAAGGCATAAGGAGGTTACTATGGGACAGAAAGTTAATCCTCATGGATTGCGCGTTGGCGTAATCAAGGACTGGGATTCTCGCTGGTATGCCCGCAACGACAAGGTCGGTGACCTGATCGTTGAGGACTATAACATCCGTAAGGATCTCAAGAAGAGACTCTATTCCGCCGGCATCGCCAAGATCGAAATCGAGCGCAGCAATGCCCGCGTCAAGATCAACCTGCACTGCTCCCGTCCCGGTGTCGTCATCGGCAAGGGCGGTCAGGAGATCGAAAAGCTCCGTCTGGAGCTGGAGCAGAAGCTCGGCAAGAGCGTCGCTCTGAACATCGTTGAGATCCGCAGCCCGGACCTCAATGCGCAGCTCGTCGCGGAAAACATCGC
>CAYXIN010000111.1:0-2535 GCA_964465395.1 uncultured Oscillospiraceae bacterium
GATGGGCACCGAGTTCTCCGACGTTATGTTCGGCACTCCCAAGCCCATTGATACCACCGCCAACATCGGCGTCATGGAGAAGGACATGGTCAATATCATCGTCCACGGCCACGATCCCTCCCTGTCCGAGATGATTGTCTTCTATGCACAGGATCCCGAAATGATCGCCTATGCCAAGAGTCTGGGTGCCAAGGGTATTAACGTCGCCGGTGTCTGCTGCACCTCCAACGAGGTCACCATGCGTCACGGCATCCCCATGGCCGGTAACTTCCTGTCTCAGGAGAACGTTGTTCTGACCGGTGCCTGCGAAGCCATCGTCGTTGACGTGCAGTGCATCTTCCCCGCACTGGGCCCGCTGTCCAAGTGCTTCCACACCAAGTTCGTCACCACCTCCCCCATCGCCCGTATTCCCGACTCCGAGTTCATCCAGTTCCATGCGGAAACCGCCGGTGAGAACGCAAAGGCGATTGTGAAGATGGCAATCGAGAACTTCCAGAACCGCGACCAGAGCCTGGTCAACATCCCGCAGCACAAGACCAAGGCTACCGTCGGCTACTCTGTTGAGGCCATCAAGAAGACCCTCGACGGCGTTGCCAACTCCCAGCTTGACGAATTCGGCACCACCAAGCCCCTCATCGAGTGCGTCCACTCCGGTGTTCTGCGCGGCGCTGTGGCAATGGTTGGCTGCAACAACCCCAAGGTTCGTCCCGATACTGCGCACATTGAGCTGATGAAGAAGCTCATCAAGAATGATATTATCCTCATCGTCTCCGGCTGCTCTGCACAGGCTGCTGCCAAGGCCGGCCTGATGGACAAGGAAGCCAAGGAGCTCTGCGGCGCCGGTCTGAAGCGCGTCTGCGAGCTGGCTGACATTCCTCCCGTCCTGCACATGGGCTCCTGCGTCGATATTTCCCGTATGATGATTCTTGCCTCCGACATCGCCAAGGACTGGGGCATCAACATTTCTCAGGTTCCTGTCGTTGGCTGCGCACCCGAGTGGATGTCCGAGAAGGCTGTCTCCATCGGTAACTACGTTGTCGCTACCGGCATCGAGACCTTCCTCGGCGTGGATCCCTACACCAAGGGCAGCACGGAGGTCACGGAGCTGCTCCAGGGCGAGAACGGCATCACCAAGTGGGTCGAGGCCAAGTTCGTCGTGGAGACCGACATTGAGAAGCTCGGTGACAAGATGATCGAATGCATTGAGGCCAAGCGCGCCGCGCTGGGCATCTAACTCAAGCCGATGAAGCTTGCGATCACCGGAAAGGGCGGTGTCGGCAAAACGACACTCGCCTCCACACTCGCCCGCCTCTATGCCGCTGAGGGCCGGAATGTGCTGGCCGCCGACGTAGATCCGGATGCCAACCTCGGTCTGGCGCTGGGCATGACGGAGGAGGAGGTCAATTCCATTCTCCCCGTCTCCAAAATGAAGGAGCTTGCCAAAGAGCGCACCGCCGCAAACGAGAGCAACACCTTCTATAAGCTCAATCCGCAGGTTTCCGACCTGCCTGATAAGCTGGCCCGGGAAATCAATGGCGTGAAGCTGCTCGTCATGGGCACAGTCGATACCGGCGGAAGCGGCTGCGTGTGTCCCGAGCATGTGATGCTCAAGGCCATTCTCTCCAGCCTCGTTCTGCGCCGCGATGACGTTGTCATCATGGATATGGAGGCCGGTCTGGAGCACCTGGGCCGCGGCACCGCCAGCGTCATGGATCAGTTCATCGTGGTCATTGAGCCGGGTGCGCGCTCCATCCAGACCTATACCCGCATCAAGCAGCTTGCCCGCGACATCGGCATCACGCGCGTGCGTGTAGTGGCAAACAAGGTGCGTGACGAAAGCGACCGTCAGTTCCTGCGCGAACGCATTCCTGCGGAGGATCTGCTTGGCTTTATCAGCTATAACACCGAGGTAATCGACGCCGACCGCAGTGGTCGCTCTCCCTATGACGTCAGCCCCTCGGCTCTGGAAGAAATTCGAAACATCAAGGCCATCCTGGATCAGGATGAAAGATAGGAGGAAATATCGTGACACTTTTTGATAGAGTATTTGGCGGTAACGATTATAACTATGCCCGTACCGTAGCCGCCATTGATGAAGCAATCGCCGCCTATGGCGAAAGCGAGCCGGTGTCCTTCCCCGACACCGCATATAGCCTGCCCTGCTACTATGGCGTGACCGGCGTGAAGATCGCCACCCTCGGTGAGATGAAGGCCGCCATGACCACCATCAAGGCAATGATGACCCGCGCTCCCCGTTTGCAGGATGCATTCGACAGCGGCATCGCCTCTGCGCTGTGCGCCGAGTTCCTTGAGGCTCTGAAGTATCTGCGCGGTGCGCAGCCCTACACCGAGCCTGAGATGGGTCACCTGACCGACGCATTCGTCCGTAACCTCGGTGTGCCGCTGGTTACCGGCGATATCCCCGGCGTTGCTGTCATCATCGGCGGCGCTGACGATCCCGCTGAGACTGTTGCTCTGGCCAAGAGCTATCAGGCACAGGGTCTGCGCGTCACCCTGACCGGTAATGGCTTCCGG
>CAYXIN010000112.1:0-2512 GCA_964465395.1 uncultured Oscillospiraceae bacterium
TGGGTTTCTCCCCAGGCTCCGAGCCTTTTTACATTTGCTCTGTGATTTCCGTTCCGTCCTTAAAAGCGAAGGTGACGGTTTCATTTGCATTAACCGTGGCATGATCAACCGCCGCAAGCCACAGGTCATCGCTGAAATCCATTGGCAATTCGGCTTGCTCCGTCAGAATCTTAGAAAATGCAGTGATCCTGTCATATTGTTCTTTCCGTCTCCGGCATTCTTGCTCCAGTGATTCGTACTGCTGCTTCATCTTCTCGTAGCGGTTGGTGAGGCGTTCGTACTTTTCCATGAACGCTGTCTGGTTCTGTGCCATTATGGAATTTTCCGCAATACACTGGCGGATCAGTTCGCTTATGATTTCCATATCTTCTTTCAAAGCCATCTGCTGTGCATCCAGCTCCGTGCAGTCGCAGAGGGTAATGTGCCCGCAATTCGTGTTGTTGCAGCAAATGCGGGCGTTGCGGATGCCGCAATCAGCTCCCGCGCGGGAAGTCTTACGCTGGATCTGTCCGGTCTGGACGCCTTTGACAACAGATTCATCCGCATTCCCGACAGCGCAACATATTTTGCCCTGATCGGCAACAGAAGCAACGGAATTCGCTACAAAAACCTCCGGGTAGAATCGGACGCAGCGGAAAGCGTGGTCAGCAACATGACCTTTGTGGACAGCCGGAACACGCCGCTGCGCTTTGGCTCAGAAAAGGTTACGCTCAGCAGAGTCAGCGTGGAAAACGCCCCCGGTTTTGCGCTGATTTTGACAGCCGATTCTGTCGCGCTGGGGCTCTATGGAACGGTTTCCCTGCGTTCCTCCGGCGATCATGCGGTAATCAGCAAAAATGTAACACTCGCGAAGTCCAATCCCAACGTTGCAGGCGCTCTGAACCTGACAGGCAACTACCTCATCTGCGGCGAAATTGCAAACAGCAGTATGCTGAGCTTTACCAGCGGCGAGATCGTCTATCTCGATGCAGATAGATACGAATCCATGCTGACCTCCAGCATTCTCACCCTCGACCCAAATGGCGGCGAAGTGGATACAAGCGAAAAGCTGATCTATTACGGTCAGCCCTATGGCGAGCTGCCCACACCCACCCGCAGCGGTTACAGCTTCGCCGGCTGGTTTACCGAAGCAAGCGGCGGTAAACAGGTCACGGCAGACAGCATTGTAGAAGCTTTGGCAAATCAAACCCTCTACGCGCATTGGGAGGCTATGGCCTACACCGCCGTCTGGACGAGCGAAACAGGATACACCATTTCGGTCAGCCGAAGCGCCTCTCCCTATGCCGATGCCGCTGTCGGTGCGCTGGAATCCGGCGCGACGGTCTACTATGGCGATGTGCTGTCGGTTCAGTACGTGGCCGATACGGGCTACACCCTCAGCAGCACGGGCAGCACCTCCATTACCGTTACCGGGGATGTGACCTCCGCCAACATTTGTGCGACCGCCACGGTCAATTCCTACACCGTAAGCTGGAACACCGGCACAGGCTACTCCATTACGGTCAGCAGAACCAGTTCCCCCAACAAGGGCGCGGCTACGGGAAATCTTACCAGCGGCGCGACGGTATACTATGGTGATATCCTGTCCGTTTCCTACACAAGGGCCGACTATTATCACATCACAAGCCAGGGCGCAAGCACAATCACCGTCACCGGTCATGTCACCTCTGACCACATTTACGCAAGCGCGCAGCTCAATGATGTGGTCGGCTGGGTCAAGGCCTCCAAAATGCCGGCGGGTGCACAGGTGGTCGATCAAAAGTGGAGCTACACCAAAACCACAACGACCGAGTCTACCGCCACCTCCACGGCCGGATATACCCAGATTGGCAGCTATTGGGTGGCATCCGGCTCGGGGAGCACGAACTATTCCACCGCGTTCCCTGGCGGCTTTGACACCGGTCACTGGATCTATACCTCCTTTGCAAAGAGCGCAGTCACAGCATATGAAAATGCAACGAACAAGCGCGAGGTCAGCAATAGCTGGTCTGGCTACGTCTACTGGCATTGGATATACGACACCAACTCCGCCAACGGCACATCGACCAGAGCGATTTGGAACCAGTATGGTACCTGAATCTTGGAATCTATAACTATGTTATCCCCGAGCGCACTGCCTATGCCGACTGCCAGGGCTCGACCCGCTGGTTCCGCTTCGACTACTATACCAGCAATTATACGGACTACTACAAAATATTCCGCTACCAGAAGGTCGAAAATCTCGAAAGCCGCACCAAGGTGACGGAATCCGATACGATTTCCAATGTGCAGCATTGGGTGAAATACCGGGAAAAGTGAGAAAATCGTACAGCATAGAAGCAACGCGTAGCTGAAAGCTGCAAGAGGCTCACAGCGAAGCAGGAAAAGGCAACTGCCCCTGGCCAGCACCAGGGGCAGTTGTTGTTTGAGCGCGGTGAAAAAGGCAAAAAAAGAACACACTCAACTGAGTGTGTTCTCAATGTTGGCGTTACCTATTTTCACAACCAGTCACCCGGTAACTATCGTCGGCGCA
>CAYXIN010000113.1:0-2501 GCA_964465395.1 uncultured Oscillospiraceae bacterium
CTTATCTTTGAAGCTGTAGAAGCATGTGCAGCAGAAGGCGGGGTGTTATAAATGAGCGGAAATAAGCTTTACGAAGTATCAAATAAGTATCATGATTATAAGGACTATACAAGAGAGTACACAGAAGTAGGTAGATCTATTCCTCGTCTTGATGGTCCTGCTAAGGTAACTGGTAAGCTCCAGTACACAGACGACTTAACATTACCAAGAATGGTATATGCTAAGATCTTAAGATCTCCACACGCTCACGCTAATATCAAGAGCATCGACTTCTCTAAGGCTCTCGAATTAGACGGCGTTCTCGACGTTCTCCAGGGTTCTGACTTCCCTATCGATTACGGTATCGTAGCTCACTCAGCTAACGAAGAAGTACTTGCTAGAGAAAAGGTTAGAATGTGGGGCGAACCAGTTGCAGCTGTTTGTGCTATGACTGAAGAAATCGCTGAAAAGGCTCTCGAACTCATCGACGTTGAATACGAACTTCTCCCAGTAGTAGTTGATGGTCGTGAATCTGAAAAGTTTGCTAACGAAACTGGTATTCTTATCCACGAAGATAAGCCGGGTAACATTGCTCACCAGGGTGCTCAGACTTATGGTGATGTAGATGCTATCTTAGCTGAATCAGATTTCGTTGTAGAAAATGAATTCTATTCTTCTCAGTATACACACGCATTTATCGAGCCACAGGCTGCATTAGCTGACTTCGACGTACATAAGAATAAGTTACACTTATATGCTACTTGCCAGGTTCCTCACTATACTCACCAGCAGTTGGCTAAGGTTCTCCAGATGCCTATGAAGGACATCAGAATCACAGTTCCGCTCCTGGGTGGTGGTTTCGGTGGTAAGGGTGTTGCATCTTGTGCGGACTTTATCACATCTAAGTTCTCTTCTAGAGTAGGTCGTCCAGTTAAGTGCGCTTATGAAAGATCAGAAGTATTCGCTACTCACCAGGGTAGACACGCTTGTTACATGAAGTTCAAGATCGGCTTCGACAAGGAAGGCAAGATTACAGCTGTAGACTTCAACAACCTCATGGTTGGTGGTGCTTACATGTCTTGGGGTGTTGTAGTATTATTCTACACAGCTTCTATGGCTCACCTCCCATACATCACTCCTGCTATGAAGTTCGCTGGTAAGAGAGTTTACACTAACACTAATACTTGCGGTGCTCACAGAGGTCTTGGTGGTTCTCAGCCAAGATTCGCTATGGAAATCATGATGGATATGGCAGCTGAAAAGCTCGGCATGACTCCATTACAGATCAGATTACTTAACGCTGTTGAATCTGGCCACACTTGCCGTTCAATGATGTACGTTCCACACTGCGAATACAAGAAGACTCTCCAGACTGCTGCTGATAACTGTGATTTCGAAAACAAGTATGGCAAGCTCCCATTTGGTAAGGGTATCGGTATCTCTGGTGGTTACTACATCACTGGTACTTCTTATACTCTCTACCTCTCTTACAAGCCACATACAGTTGCTAACGTTAAGATCGAAGGCGAAAACAACGTAGTATTATTCTGCGGTGCTACAGATATCGGTCAGGGCTGCGATATGGTTATGGCTCAGATGGCTGCTGAAACTCTCGGTATCAGATCTGAAGACGTTAAGGTAGTTTCTAGAGATACTATGCTTGCTACATTCGACCTTGGTACATTCGCATCTCGTGTAACTTACGCTACAGGTTGGGCTATCAGAAGAGCTTGCGAAGCTGCTAACCAGCTCCTCTTCCCAGTTGCTGCTGCAATCATGGGTTGCCGTGGTCAGGAAGTTGGCGTTAAGGATTACCAGTTCTATTCTCTCTATGAAAAGAAGAGAAAGAACGTTGATTGGAACGAAGTAGTTGACCAGTACATCCAGGCTAATGGTCCTATCATCACTTCTGGTCAGTTCACTCCTCCAAGAAGAAAGGGTATCCAGCAGGGTGGTAACATCGGTCACTCTCCAACATTCGGTTTCACAACTCAGATTGCTGAAGTTGAAGTTGACCTCTACACAGGTCTCGTTAAGGTTGTTAAGATCACTGAAGCTGGTGACCTTGGTCAGCCTATCAACCCAATGTCTTGCGAAGGTCAGGTACACGGTTCTATCCAGATGGGTCTTGGTAATGCACTCTTAGAAGAAATGAGATATGCAGAAGATGGTAGATTACTCAACCCTTCATTCCACGACTACAAGCTCTGCGGTACAATCGATATGCCAGAAGTAGAAGCTACAATCGTTGAATCATTCGACCCTTCAGCTCCATACGGTGCTAAGGAATCAGGCGAAGGCCCAATCCAGCCTACACCTCCAGCAATCTTCAACGCTGTATACGATGCTATCGGCTTCAGATGTACAGAACAGCCTTTATCGCAGGAAAAGGTTCTCAACTACCTCAAGTCTATTGGTAAGAATCTCTAGTTCTCCAAACAGAGTTAGTTCACAGATATAACAATATAAAACAAAGTAGGGCAGGAGTCATATGGTTCCTGCCCTATTTGTTGTATAAAGAA
>CAYXIN010000114.1:0-1397 GCA_964465395.1 uncultured Oscillospiraceae bacterium
GAATTATACTATGGCATTTACTGCTGCTGATGTCAAGAAACTGCGCGAAATGACCAACGTCGGCATGATGGACTGCAAGAAGGCCCTGGCCGAGACCGACGGCGACATGGACAAGGCCGTTGAGTGGCTCCGCGAGAAGGGTTTGGCCAAGGCTGCCAAGAAGTCCGGCCGCATCGCTGCCGAGGGCATGGCCTACGCCACCGTTTGCGAGAAGTGCGGTGTCGGTGCTGTCGTCGAGGTCAACTGCGAGACCGACTTCTGCGCCAAGTCCGCTCCCTTTGTTCAGTTTGTTCAGGATATCTGCCAGATCGTCCTGGTCGATAATCCCGCCGACGTCGAGGCCCTCAAGGACTGCCGCTACCCCGGCACCGAGCTGAAGGTTTCCGAGATTCTGCCCGAGAAGGTTATGTCCATCGGTGAGAATCTGCAAATTCGTCGCTTCACCCGCTTCGCTGAGAACACCAGCGTCGCTTATGTCCATGCCGGCGGCAAGATCGGCGTTCTGGTCAACCTCGAGGTCACCGGCGGCATCGACGCCACCACCATCGGCAAGGACGTGGCCATGCAGATCGCTGCGCTGAATCCCCGCTTCTGGGACAAGAGCCAGGTCAGCCAGGAAACCCTCGACGAGGAGAAGAAGATTCTGGTCGCCCAGATGGACAACGACGAGAAGATGGCCGGCAAGCCCCAGCAGGTCAAGGAGAAGATCGCTGCCGGTAAGATGAACAAGTTCTTCGAGGAGAACTGCCTGCTGCAGCAGGCCTTCGTCAAGGACGGCTCCATGAGCGTTGAGCAGTATATCGCTGCCTCCGCCAAGGCCCTGGGTGGCACGGTTCGCTTTGTCGATGCCGTCCGCTTTGAGAAGGGCGAGGGCATTGAGAAGAAGCAGGAGGACTTCGCCGCTGAGGTCGCTGCACAGATGAATGCCGGTAAATAATTGCTGCTTTCACCGCTCCGGGATACTCCCGGAGCGGTTTTTTGCGCGCCGCAGCGCCCTTATCATGCCGCCGGCGCACCACCCGCTCCTGAGATACATATATATTATTATAGTATGACCGGCCACAGACAGGCCATCGCACGGCGCGAGAGCGCAAAGGGGGCGTCTGTCCCAGCATTCACACCTGACACCAGTTTTATTTTCGAAATTAAAGTTAAAAATAATCAAAGAATACTCTTGACTTGACAGCTCAATTGCGGTATACTGCTTTTATCAGGTTCGTCCTTTTGATTTCTGATTGATCCGCAGTCTGGCGCCGTCGCAGCCGCTTCTCACGCAGCACACCGGTACCTCCTGCGGATTCAGGACAACATCTCCCGCTTTAAATCGTATTCCCCCGAAAAGATTCCCCCGAAAAGATTCCCCCGAAAAGATTCCCCCGAAAAGATTCCCCCGAAAA
>CAYXIN010000114.1:1497-2300 GCA_964465395.1 uncultured Oscillospiraceae bacterium
GATTCCCCCAAAAATATACTTGAAAGGACTGACCAGAGATGAAAAAGCAATGCGCCCTTTTGCTGCTTCTTGCGCTGCTGCTGAGCTTCTGCGGCTGCGCCGCTGCGCCGGGCTCCCCCGAGCTCTCCGGTTATCCCGACGGAGAGTTTGAGCACCTCTACCTTCTGTACAATGACGTGATGTACACCTATGACACCTCCGGTTCCGGCCGCTGGGAGGATGGCGCGCAGCAGGTTGAGGCACTCGGTCTCAGCCAGGTGGCTGCCGTCGAGCTTGTGGACAATCAGAATGCACCCACCAAAAACCTTCAGGCGACCCGTATGCGCGTTGGCACACCGATTTATGCCCGGGATGGCGAGGACGCAGTCTATGTGCTGCTTGATGAGGGCATCCTCTGGCGCATGAAGCCCTGCGACGCTGCGAGCGACCCGCGCAACCAGTAAAAAGCAAAAACCTCCTGCCCGGTGGCAGGAGGTTTTAGCAGTCTGTTTATCAGAACTTGGCAGCGTTAACCTTAACGCCGGGGCCCATGGTGGAGGCAACGACGCAGGAACGGATATACTGACCCTTCGCAGCAGCGGGCTTGGCCTTGATGACGGCGCCCAGCAGGGTGTTCAGGTTCTCGGAGAGCTTCTCAGCGCCGAAGGAAACCTTACCAATGGGGCAGTGGATGATGTTGGTCTTGTCGAGACGGTACTCGATCTTACCGGCCTTGATCTCCTTGACGGCAGCGGCAACGTTCGGGGTGACCGTGCCGGCCTTCGGAGAGGGCATCAAGCCCTTCGGGCCGAGGACCTTACCAA
>CAYXIN010000115.1:0-2021 GCA_964465395.1 uncultured Oscillospiraceae bacterium
TTCTACCATAGGAGGTCTCTTTTTTCTATTGTCCGTTTTTACTGGACTTGTGCAAGGCGCAATGTGGGCTTCATTTATTTTGATTGCTGTAGGATTTATTATGGCTTTAGTTGGCTTCTTCAACAATGACAGTAAGTCCTAATTCCTCTAACTGAATATCGAAAACCTGATCGCCCGCTGGTCGCAATGTGCAAAAAGTTGGCGGCTATCCCCTGTGGACTTGCCGTCCGCAAACAGTTTTGACAAACCGTTCGCCGCCAGCAAGTTTGAACAAGAAGTAAAATCCAGTGAAAGGAACTAAAATGAGCGACAACGACAGCGTACTAAATGACCTTTTAGAAAAGCAATGCTATGTGATTGACTTTCTGCCCAGACAAATTCCCAAAGACGCAGATGGACAGTTTTTCAAAATCGAAAATTTTCTACGTAACAATTATGAGCGTTATGGGTTGAGAGACAGATTCATCCGCACCTTATTGAAGCTGATGTGCTATTATCGTGTGATTGTTTATTGGGACGAGTGGATTGAACAGCCAGCTCCCGAACTGATTGCAGAAATAGTTGATACGATCATGGAAAATCATTCAGGATATATGAATATGCTGTTCCCTGACAAAAATGCCCTACTTGTATTTGAATGGGATTGTCTGAATCTTACGCTTTACAACCCGGACGCAGAGCTGATAGAGCTTGCAGAGCAATTAGCGCAATCCGAAGGATTGTTTTGCTGGAAACCAGAAGTGTGAAAGGAGTGTGATTGAGTGAAAAGGATAATCGCATTAACTTTGACACTTATCTGTGTTTTGGCATTGTGTGGTTGCAATAGCAATACTGCTGATACCGCAGCGGAACACGAAGCAGTTTCAGCCGATTACGGCAAGGTAATAGACCTCGCTAAAGCAGAGTTTGCAGAGCTTTTCAAAGAATTTGAAAATGTGCAAATAGAAGAAACATCAACAATGACAAGAACAGATGACGCTAAAGAAATTGTTGTGCAGTTCAAATATTCATCAAGCAACGGAAATGGTGTTTATGGGTTTCTCTATAACCTTGATGACTATGCCAATCCCGAATTGGTGCAACATGGTGAGGACATAAGCAGCGACAGCCTAATTAGGTAAACAACCATTTTCCGAACAGAACACAACGACTGAATATCGAAAGCCTGACCGTCCACTGGTCGCAATCTGCAAAAAGTTGGCGGCTATCCTCTGTGGACTTGCAGCCAGCAAGTTTGAAAGCAAAAGCATCAAAAATGGAGAATTATTATGTACCGAGAATTGATTGAAAAACTGATGACCGGAAATAATTGGGCGAAATTGCAGGAGCCTTGCCCCGAAAATGAAATAGCAATGGCAGAGAAATATATTGGCTTCACATTTCCCGAAGAACTTAAAGCATTATTACGGGAAACAAATGGCGATGGTTGGTTTTTGCTTTCCACAGAAGAAATCATTCGTAATGTGAAAACGAACCGAGAGATTTTTCCTGAATTTCTTGAAGCGGACGAATTTGAAGAAAAGGTCAACCGTTTTGTTTTCTTTGCAACAAACGGCTGCGGTGATTATTATTGCTATCGTGTTCTTGAAAACGGCGAAACAGATCCATCTGCAATATACATTTGGGAACATGAACTTTTTGAAATTCGTGAGGTGGCAAAAAATATTGCTGATCTGATAACCAAGTATTGCAACAATGAAGTGTAATAGCGAACAATTTTTAATTCGACTATACATAGGAAGGAGGGCGGTGCCTTGATGGAGGATGAAAAAATCATAGAGCTATTCTTCGCCAGATCTGAAACGGCGATCAGAGAACTGGACAGCAAATACGGAAAAGTCTGTTACAGCATCTCCTACAATATTTTGAATAACAATCTGGATGCGGAGGAATGTGTGAACGATGCCTACCTCGGTACTTGGAATGCGATCCCTCCGCAAAGGCCGAACCCGTTGCTGGCATTTGTATGGAAAACTGTCCGAAGCTCGTTTTCAGATGTTGTCTGATGATTATGAGCAGGA
>CAYXIN010000116.1:0-1961 GCA_964465395.1 uncultured Oscillospiraceae bacterium
GACACCGTGCTTTTGCGAATGCGAAACGAAGTGGAGCATTCGATGAAATGGCAAAAGACGAAGCAAGTCACGGCAAGGCGCTCAAGGGTCTGCTGGAGAGATATTTCAAGTAAGCCGAAATTCCTTGTAAATACAGGATTTTCCCAGAGGGAGCCGTGGGATCGGCTCCCTCTTTTTACCGCTTGCTGCCGAACAGCGTGCAGCTTTGTGTGCAACACTCTTGTTCTGCCTGTGGGTAATTCAGCAAGCATCCGCTCCCTTCTTTTACCGGTGTCCCGCCCGCAGCGGAAGGATTCTGCGCGGCGGGGCTTTTCTTTGCCGCCGCCGGGTGGTATAATAAGAAGAACGAATGAGACTGGAGGCTCTGGCATGGATCATTTTGAACTGGTTTCCCCCTTTCAGCCCACCGGCGACCAGCCGCAGGCCATTGCCGCGCTGACCGAGGGACTGCGCGACGGCCTGCGCGAGCAGGTGCTTCTCGGCGTGACCGGCTCCGGCAAAACCTTCACGATGGCCTCGGTCATCGCCAACCTGAATCGCCCAACCCTCGTGCTGGCGCACAACAAAACCCTTGCGGCGCAGCTTTGCTCCGAATTTCGCGAATTTTTTCCCAACAACGCGGTGGAATACTTCATTTCCTACTATGATTACTATCAGCCCGAGGCCTACATCGCCCACACGGATACCTATATTGAAAAGGATTCCGCCATCAACGACGAGATCGAGCGCCTGCGCCACAGCGCGACCTCCTCGCTGTTCGAGCGGCGCGATGTGATTGTGGTTTCCTCCGTCTCCTGCATCTATGGTCTGGGCGATCCGATTGACTACAAAAACATGGTCATCTCCCTGCGCGTCGGGATGGAGAAGCCGCGCGAGGAGCTTGCGCGCAAGCTGGTCGAAATCCGCTATGAGCGCAACGACCTCAACTTCACCCGTAACACCTTCCGCGTGCGCGGCGACACGGTTGAAATCTACCCGGTCTACTGGTCGGGTCGCGCCATCCGCGTGGAATTCTTTGGAGACGAGATCGACCGCATCAGTGAAATCAACGCCGTGACCGGTATGCCGGAGCGTCAGGTCAGCCATGTGGCAATCTATCCGGCTTCCCACTATGTCGCCTCACGCGAAAAGCTCAACCGCGCAATCCTCGAAATTGAGGTTGAGATGGAGGAGCGCGAGCGCTGGTTTCAGGCGCACGACAAGCTGCTTGAGGCGCAGCGCATCCGCCAGCGCACGATGTACGACATCGAGATGCTACAGGAAATCGGCTTTTGCAGCGGCATTGAGAACTATTCCCGCGTCATCAGCGGCCGCGCGCCCGGCACACCGCCGATGACCCTGCTGGACTATTTCCCGGAGGATTTTCTGCTCTTTGTTGACGAGAGTCACGTCACGCTGCCGCAGGTGCGCGCGATGTACGCCGGCGACCACAGCCGCAAGGAGAGCCTCGTGGACTACGGCTTCCGCCTGCCCAGCGCCTTTGACAACCGGCCGCTGACCTTCCCGGAATTTGAACGGAAAATCGGGCAGGCGGTTTATGTCTCCGCCACGCCCGCCGAATTTGAGCGCAGCCGCGCCGGGCAGACCGTCGAGCAGGTCATCCGTCCCACGGGGCTGCTGGATCCCCCGATCTTCGTCCGCCCCATTGCGGGGCAGATTGACGACCTGATCGGTGAATGCAACGCCGTGATCGCCAAAAAGCAGCGCGCGCTTGTGACGACGCTGACCAAAAAAATGGCGGAGGATCTGACCGCCTATCTGCAAAAGGCCGGGGTGCGCGTGCGCTATATGCACTCGGACATTGCGGCGCTGGAGCGCATGGAAATCATTCGCGACCTGCGCATGGCGAAATTCGACGTGCTGGTCGGCATCAACCTGCTGCGCGAGGGTCTGGATTTGCCGGAGGTTTCGCTTGTGGCAATTCTGGACGCGGACAAGGAGGGCTTCCTGCGCAGCGAGAC
>CAYXIN010000117.1:0-1839 GCA_964465395.1 uncultured Oscillospiraceae bacterium
GGGAGGCCAGGAGATCGAGAAGCTCCGCCTGGAGCTTGAGCAGAAGCTCGGCAAGGCTGTTTCTCTGAACATCGTCGAAGTCCGCAGCCCGGACCTCAACGCACAGCTCGTCGCGGAGAACATCGCCGCGCAGCTTGAGAAGCGCATTTCTTTCCGCCGCGCGATGAAGCAGGCAATGCAGCGCGCGACCCGTCTGGGCGCGAAGGGCATCAAGTGCTCCTGCGGTGGCCGCCTGGGTGGCGCCGAGATCGCCCGCAGCGAGTCCTATCACGAGGGCACCATTCCGCTGCAGACGCTCCGCGCGGACATCGAGTATGGCTTTGCAGAGGCCAACACCACCTATGGCAAGATCGGCTGCAAGGTGTGGATCTACAAGGGCGAGGTCCTGAATTCCACCCTGCGCCAGACTGCACCCGAGGCTCCCCAGCGTCGTGATCGCCGCAACAATGACCGTCGTCGTGACGACCGTCGTGGTGGCGAGCGCCGCGGTGACCGCAGACCTTTCAATGGCGAGCGTCGTCGTGACGACCGCAGAGAAGGAGGTAACCGCTAATGTTAATGCCTAAGAGAACAAAGTTCCGCAGAGTTCAGCGTGGCCGTATGAAGGGCGCTGCCTCCCGCGGCAATAAGGTCGCTTACGGTGAGTATGGCATCCAGGCTCTTGAGCCCGGCTGGATCACCGGCAATCAGATCGAAGCGGCTCGTATCGCAATGACCCGTTACACCAAGCGTAGCGGTCAGGTTTGGATTAAGATCTTCCCCGACAAGCCCGTCTCCAAGAAGGCTCTCGGTGTCCGTATGGGCTCCGGTAAGGGCGCACCTGAGTACTGGGTTGCTGTCGTCAAGGCGCAGAAGGTCATGTTCGAGATTGGCGGCGTTTCCGAAGAGGATGCCCGCGAGGCACTCCGCCTTGCCCAGCACAAGCTGCCCATCAAGACCAAGATCATCGCCCGGGAAGCAGTATCGGAGAATGGTGGTGAATAATGATGAAGGCTAAAGAACTGAGAGCCATGTCTGTGGCTGATTTGGAAGCTAAGGTTTCCGAACTGAAGAAGGATCTGTTTTTCCTGCGGATGCAGCACGCAACGAATCAGCTCGATAACCCCGTCAAGATCGCTGCTGTGAAGAAGGATATTGCCCGCATCAAGACCATTATTCGTGAGAAAGAGACCGCAGTCTGAGGAGGTAAGCGAACATGAGTGAAAATATCAGAGCTTTCCGCAAGACCAGAGTTGGCCAGGTCGTCTCCGACAAGATGGACAAGACCATCGTGGTCGCTATTGAGGATAGCGTGCAGCACAAGCTGTATAAGAAGATTGTTAAGAGAACCTATAAGCTGAAGGCCCACGACGAGAACAACGAGTGCGGCATCGGCGATACCGTTAAGGTGATGGAGTGCCGCCCCCTGTCCAAGGACAAGAGATGGCGTCTCGTTGAAATCATCAAGAAGGCTGAGTAAGGAGGTCGGGAACTACTATGATCCAGCAGGAAACATTTCTGAAGGTTGCCGACAACACCGGCGCAAAAGAAATCAAGTGCATCCGTGTGCTTGGTGGCTCCAAGCGTAAGTTCGGCAATATCGGCGACGTGATCGTTGCCTCCGTTCGCAAGGCTGCTCCCGGCGGCACGGTGAAGAAGGGCGAGGTCGTCCGCGCTGTCATCGTTCGCTCCGCCAAGGGCGTTCGCCGCGCCGACGGCACCTACGTCCGTTTCGACGAGAACGCCGCTGTTCTCATCAAGGAGGACAAGAATCCCCGCGGCACCCGTATTTTTGGGCCGGTAGCAAGAGAGCTTCGTGACAAGGAATACATGAAGATCCTCTCCCTGGCACCGGAAGTC
>CAYXIN010000118.1:0-1800 GCA_964465395.1 uncultured Oscillospiraceae bacterium
GCCCCGGGCGATGTGGTCATCCTGCTGGGCGGCCGCACCGGTCGCGACGGCATCGGTGGCGCCACAGGCTCCTCCAAGAGCCATAACCTGAAATCCCTGACCACCATGGCCTCCGAGGTGCAGAAGGGCAATGCGCCGGAGGAGCGAAAGCTCCAGCGCCTGTTCCGCAACGGGACAGTCACCCGCCTGATTAAGCGCTGCAATGACTTCGGCGCCGGTGGCGTGTCCGTTGCCATCGGTGAGCTGGCCGACGGTCTGCGCATTGATCTGGACGCCGTGCGCAAAAAGTACGAGGGTCTGGACGGCACGGAGCTCGCCATTTCCGAAAGCCAGGAGCGTATGGCCGTCGTGGTGGCGGCTGAGGATGCCGACACCTTCATCGCCCATGCACAGGCTGAGAATCTGGAGGCCTACCGGGTAGCCATCGTCACACAGGAGCCCCGGATGGTTATGACCTGGAAGGGAAAGGAAATTGCCAATCTAAGCCGCGCCTTCCTGGACACCAACGGCGCGGTGAAGCACGCGCGGGTCTGCGTTTCTGAAAAGGCACTTTCCGCCCTGCGCAAGCCTCTGTACGGCTCTCTGCGGGAGATGGCCGCCGCGCTGAAAACCGCCAGCCAGCGGGGTCTGGTGGAGCGCTTTGACGCGACCATCGGCGCGGGCACCGTGGTCATGCCCTTCGGCGGCAAAACACAGTTGACCCCTGCCCAGTCCATGGCGGCAGTGCTGCCCGTTCTGCCCGGTCAGGAAACCGACCAGGCCAGCGTGTTTAGCTGGGGCTGCGATCCCGATCTTCTCAGCCTTGACCCCTACATCGGCGCACACGCTGCGGTTTATTCCTCCGTTGCCAAGCTGGTGGCCGCCGGTGCGGACTATAAGCAGGCATATCTGACCCTTCAGGAATTCTTTGAGAAGCTGAAAGCTGAGCCGCAGCGCTGGGGCAAGCCCTTCGCCGCCCTGCTGGGCGCACTGGACGCGCAGCTTGAGCTGGGGGCCGCCGCCATTGGCGGCAAGGACTCGATGTCCGGCAGCTTCCTGGACAGGGATGTGCCCCCCACGCTGATCTCCTTCGCCATCGCCCCCGTGGACAAGCATTATGTGCTGAGCCCCGAGTTCAAGGAGGCGGGCCACCCGGTTTACCTCTTCAGCTCCACAGATGACAGCGGCGAGGGTGTAAAGCGTAGCTGGGATGCCTTCCACACCCTCCACAGAGCCGGCAGGGTGAGGGCTGCCTGGGCTGTGGAAAATGGCATTGGCGAGGGCATTATGAAGATGTCCTTCGGCAACCGCCTGGGTTTCCGCTCCTGCGCCACGCTGGGCGAGGGCTGGCATCGCGGCCTGGTGGGTTCCCTTGTCGCTGAGCTCAGTGAGGATGTGGATATCCCCGGTGTCATCAAGCTTGGCCACACCACCGCCGAGCCCACTATCTGTCTGGAATCGGACAGCGCGTCCATTGACGCGCTCTATGCCCTGAACAGCGCCACGCTGGAATCGGTCTACCCCACGCAGACCAGCGAGTCCCCGGAAGCGATCCCCGCGTTTGCCTTCGATGCGCCCTCCACTCTGGCTCCCGCCGTGAAGGTAGCCAGACCCCGTGTGCTGATTCCGGTCTTCCCCGGCACCAACTGCGAGTATGATTCCGCCCGGGCTGTCATGGCTGCCGGGTGTGAGGCGGATATCGTGGTGATCCGGAACCTGACGGCCGAGGATGTGTCCCGGAGTGTGGAGACCGTAGCACGGAAAATTCAGGAAAGCCAGATCATCTTCCTTCCCGGCGGCTTCTCGGGCGGCGACGAGCCC
>CAYXIN010000119.1:0-1767 GCA_964465395.1 uncultured Oscillospiraceae bacterium
CACATGTAGATTGGATAATATAAACGTCTTCACCTCTAACTGTTTCCCAAATACTTACTGAAATTTCACCATCACTAAACTTGCTGATAGTAGCCTTGCCCAGAGGCTGACCCATAATTGCTGCTATCTCTTCTGCCAGTGCTGGATTTGAATTTCCTGCAAAAATTTTAAATTCATTGTACACGCCATTCTTCATTTTTCTCTCCTCCAAAAGTACATTATGCTTTAGTTAAAATCCATTGCTTAGTCTTATATAAAATCTTGCGAATATCACTAATGTTTTTTCTTGGACAGGCCTTTTCTCTCTACCCAGCCTTCTTCTATTACTTCTCGTGATCTTCCTACACAGAGTGCGCCTTCAGGAATATCTACCGTAACTGTAGTCCCCGCCGCCACATAAGCATCCTCTCCGATATTTACCGGTGCTACCAGGTTTGAATTGCTTCCGATAAAAGCTCTGTCACCTACTGTGGATCTATTTTTGTGAACTCCATCATAATTTGCAAAAATAACTCCGCAGCCTATATTTACATCCATACCTACATCGGCATCTCCAATATATGCAAGATGTGAAGCCTTGGCACCATCACCCATAGTAGCATTCTTGACTTCTACAAAATCTCCCACCTTACATCCTGAACCTATACTGCTACCAGGTCTGAGATATGCATATGGGCCAACATGAGTATCGTTGCCTATAGAACTGTCCTTTATAACAGACTTTGTAATATCTGTACCATCTCCAACAACACTGTTTTCTATCTGACAGTCAGCTCCAATAATACAACCGCTACCAATAACTGTGTTGCCCTTTAGAACAGCCCCCGGCCAGATTTCTGTATCATTTCCGATGACTACGTCATCCTCAATATACACTCTACGTGGATCAATAATAGTAACACCATTAATCATATGCTTTTTGGCGATACGTTCCAGCATTACCTCTGTAGCTTGAGAAAGCTGGACACGGTTATTTACGCCCATTATCTCATCAGAATCCGATACGGTGTAAGCTCCAGCACCACAGCCTGATTCTACTGCCATTGCAATAAGATCCGTGATGTAGTACTCATTTTGAGCATTATCTGAACTGAGTTTTGTAATATTTTCCTTTAGAAAATCTGCCCTCATGCAGTACATTCCTGCATTTACTTCTTTTACAGCCTTTTCATCTTCTGAAGCATCTTTCTGCTCAACTATTCTCAAAAGCTGGTCATCATCTCCACGGATGATTCTGCCGTATCCGAAAGGATTCTCAAATATTGCAGTAAGAACTGTCACTGCATTCTTTTTTTCTTCGTGGAACTTTGCAAAGTCTGTAAGAGTCTCTGCTGTGATGAGGGGAGTATCTCCACACAACACAAAAACGTCTCCTTCATCAGGAATAAGATCCTTTGCCTGCATCACCGCATGACCTGTGCCTAGCTGTTTTTCCTGAAGGACAAACCTGAGATCTCCATCTTGGATTTTTCCTTGAACTTTATCAGCTCCATGACCTACTACAACGATGATATTGTCTGCTCCGGCCTTTTTTGCCTGTGAAGTGACGTGAGTTACCATAGGTTTTCCACAGATTTCATGAAGAACCTTAGGCTTTTTTGATTTCATACGTGTTCCGGCACCTGCTGCCAGAATCACGGCTGTTTTGCAATTCATTTTGATTATCTCCTAATCATTTTTGTACTAACTTCATTATAAAGCAATCGGCAATCCTCTACAACCGATTATCTGAAAAACAATTTCTGCTGCAAATCGATAATTAAAGGG
>CAYXIN010000120.1:0-1028 GCA_964465395.1 uncultured Oscillospiraceae bacterium
ATTTTAATGTTGCCGATCTGGAATATGCCATCATGGAGCCGAACGGGCGGCTCAGCTTTATTCCCAAGGCGGCGAAAAAGCCGGTCACCGCCGAGGATCTGCAGCTTTCTCCGCCGCAGGAGCGCCCGACCGCCAACGTGGTGATCGACGGCAAGGTGATGCGGGATAACTTAAAAGCAATGGGAAAAAACGAGGACTGGCTGCATCAAAGCCTTAAGGCGCAAGGAGTGAAGCAGTCCGAGCGGATCATTCTGGCAACGCTGGATGATGACAACAACCTCTCGATTTATCTGGAGGGGGAGAAGCGAAAACAGCTTCGGATATTGGAATAGCACAAAAACAAAACGCCCCACGGTGACATCTGAAAAGACATCGCCGTGGGGCGTAGTGCAAAAACGGTTATTGCATATAATCCTTGGTCAGGGAGAACAGCTCGGGCGACACCATGCAGTCCGCCGCGATTCCCGCGTCGGTATATTCCTCGGTGTACACACTGCCGTTTTCCCGAATCCGGCTCAAAATGCCGCCCTTGTCATAAGGGAGCAGGAGATGCATCCGCTTCGCGCGGTTGGGAAGCTTCTGCGCGATCTTGCGAAGCAGTGCGTCAAAGCCGAAGCCGGTTTTGGCGCTGATAAACACATGATCCTCGCTGTCATCCTGTCGGGGCAGCTCGGTGATGCAGTCACACTTGTTGAACACCCGCAAAATCGGGATCTCCCCGCAGCCCAGCTCGGCAAGCAGCTCCTCGGTGACCTTTGCCTGCTCCTCCACGTTTTCGTTCGAGGCATCACAAACATGGAGGATCAGATCCGCATTAGATGCTTCCTCCAGGGTGGACTTGAACGCCTCCACCAGATGGTGCGGCAATCGGCGGATCAGCCCCACCGTATCGATCAGCAGTACCTGACGGTCATCCGGCAGGGTAAGCGCCCGTGCCGTCGGGTCAAGGGTGGCAAACAGCTTGTTCTCCGCCAGTACCCCCGCGTCGGTCAGCGCGTTGAGCAGGGTGGATTTTCCAACGTTGGTAT
>CAYXIN010000120.1:1038-1762 GCA_964465395.1 uncultured Oscillospiraceae bacterium
CGTTGGTATAGCCCACGATCGCCACCGAGAGGACGTTGTCCTTTTTGCGGCGTTTCCGTCTCAGCTCCCGTTGCTTTTCCAGCTCGTCAAGCTCCTCCTCCAGCGTCTGGATTCGCCGTCGGATATGCCGCTTGTCGGTTTCCAGCCGCGTTTCGCCCGGACCTCTGGTGCCGATACCGCCGCCGAGCCGGGATAATACCGTGCCCATTCCGGCAAGCCGCGGCAGACGGTATTTCTGCTGTGCCAGCTCGACCTGCAGCCGCCCTTCCTTGGAGCGCGCACGCTGTGCAAAGATATCTAAGATCAGCGTTGTACGGTCGATCGCCCGCACGCCGGTGATGTCCTCAATATTTCGCGTCTGGGTGGCGGTCAGCTCATGGTCGAAGATCAGCAGATCGATCTCGTTTTCGGCGCAGAACGCCGTGACCTCCTCCAGCCGCCCTGTGCCGATGCAGGTCGCCTTGTCATAGGTATCCCGCTTCTGGATGACCTTTGCCACGGTTTCGGCTTCGGCGGTCAGAGCAAGCTCCTCCAGCTCCTCCAAAGATTGCGCGGCATCGTATTCGCCGATATCCGCGCAGACCAGCACCGCCTTTGTGATTTTATCGCGCTGTGTTTCTATCATGAGTACAGTGATTCCTTTCTGTTTTCGCACGGGATGGGGAAAGTATGGATATATGCCCGATTTTACGGCATACATCCCGTCTTGAAGTCTATTATACCC
>CAYXIN010000121.1:0-1628 GCA_964465395.1 uncultured Oscillospiraceae bacterium
GCGCCCAGCCCTGCCGCTATCAGTACGCGCTGATGGAGGAAAAGCGCCCCGGCGAATACTTCCCCGTCTTTGAGGATGAGAAGGGGACTTATATCCTGAATTCGCGCGATATGTGCATGATTGACCATCTGGATGATCTGATGGATGCCGGTATTTGCAGCATCAAGATCGAGGGGCGCGCCAAATCCGCCTACTACGCGGCGATTGTCACCGGCGCGTACCGCCACGCGATTGACGATGTGGCGGCGGGCCGCCCGGTCGATCCGGTCTGGCGGGACGAGGTGGAGCATGTCTCGCACCGCCGCTACAGCACCGGCTTCTTCTATGGTGAGCCGGGGCAGTATGTGGAAAGCTCCCGCTACATCCGCCAGTGGCAGGTCTGCGCAATCGTCACAGACTGCGACGCGCAGGGCAACGCGACCCTGTCGCTGCGCAACAAATTCCGCGCGGGCGATGCGCTGGAGCTGGTCGGGCCCGATCTGCGCCCCTTTGCGCTCGAGGCGCCCATGATGCAGACTATGGAGGGAGAGCCGCTGGAGGAGCCGCGCACGCCGCAGATGTGCTTCCGGATGCGCCTGCCGCGCCCGGTGCCCGCGCTGAGCATTCTGCGCAGAGCCGTGGAGCTTTCCGGAAAATAATCTGAAAAAAATTAAAAAAGGGCTTGCATTTTTTGAAAGACTGTGCTACAATGGCCTAGCGTTCGAGAGAACAGCATGCGCCGGTAGCTCAGTTGGATAGAGTAACTGGCTACGAACCAGTAGGTCGGGGGTTCGAGTCCCTTCCGGCGTACCACGTAAAAGAGTCTTTTGTCTACCAGACAAAAGACTCTTTTTTTGAACGCGGTGTGCCTTGCGGCACGATAAGCATGCCTTCGGTGCGTGAAGTGCCTGCGGGCGCGGGTGGCACACGAAACTTTACTGGATATTTGGAATTAAGCGCGTTTATGATATAGTATGCTTGAATTGACGGAAAAGCCAACTTTATTGCGAAACTGCAAATTGCGCTTAAGGAAGCAAATGAAACGGCTTGCTGGCTCGAACTGCATTTCAACACCAATTACATAACCGAAGCGGAGTGTAAATCACTTGAGCGAGAAAAGTAATTGTGTTTGGAATTTCTGCTTGTATGAATAATAATTTCACGCACCTTTTCTTCGTTTTTGCCCCTGTTTAAGCATCTTATTGCCCGTCTCGCACATAACAGATACCGCAATTGATACAATCGTGTCAGTTGGCGGTATCTGCTTTTTTGTGCTCTTTTTGGGAGAATTCAGCAATATTCCGAGCTTTATGTTCGTTTTTGCCTCTGCGATTCCGTGGTCTGCTCTACGGATATCGAATTGAAATGGACCCGAACGGATTGGCATACAAAAGCCCCCGGAGGTTCACAGCCGCGGTTCAGAATGGGGCATTCCATCCATCATATGCGACAGCAGCAAATAGGTTCTTAACAATGGTTCATTGGGAAACTGCGTGTATACTTTCCGGCTGTGCCAATCGGTCTGCGCTTACCCTGCCTGCTCGAACTGACTGTTATAGAGCTCGGCGTAGAAGCCGCCCCTGGCCAGCAGCTTGTCGTGGGTGCCGCTTTCGATGATGTCGCCGTCCTTCATCACCAGAATCAGGTCA
>CAYXIN010000122.1:0-1618 GCA_964465395.1 uncultured Oscillospiraceae bacterium
TAAGTGTGCCTTTCGGCGCGGTCAGCACAGCTTCTCTGCGCGACGCGGGGCTGCGCAGCAAAACGGCTGCCTGCGTAAAAATTTTTAAATATTTTGTAGATATTGCTTGACTTTTTGCGTGCGAATCAATATAATAATATTCGCCGTTTAGCGGCCCTGAAAGCATCCTGGATTGAACCGGTTGCACAGGAGGGAGGGAAATCAATGTCTGAAATCCGTGTCAAAGAGAATGAGTCTCTGGAGAGTGCTCTCAAGCGTTTCAAGAGAAGCTGCCAGAAGGATGGCGTGATCGCTGAGGTCAAGAAGAGAGAGCATTACGTCAGCCCGAGCCTCAAGCGGAAGCAGAAGTCCGAAGCTGCGAGAAAGAACAAGAGAAGAGGCTATTGATTCCCTTTGCGCTTGTTTGAAACATAAAAGCATTCTGCTGTAGCAGAATGCTTTTTTCTTGCTTTTCGGGCAGGTATACGCTAAAATACTGAAAAAAGGAGGTGCGCAGAGATGAAGCAGCTTGCCCAGCAGACACTCGCCGCGCTGGAGCGCGGTGAGCGTGTGGTCTGGTGTACCATTTTGGAAAGCGTGGGCTCCACGCCGCGCGGCGCGGGCGCGCGCATGGCCGTTTTTAAGGACGGTACCCGCTGCGGCACCGTCGGCGGCGGTGCGGTCGAGCATCAGGCCATCCCGCTGGCCCGGACGGTACTGCAAAATGGACAGGCGCACCTGCGCGCCTTTGATCTGACTGCGTCGCAGCCCGCCTCCATCGGCATGATCTGCGGCGGCTGCGTCCGCCTCTATTTTCAGCCGCTGACGCCGGAGGAGCTGCCAACCCTGCGGCAGCTCTGCGCCGCTCTGCGCCGTAACGAAAACGCCTGGATTTCTCTGCACATTGCCGACGGGCAGCGCAGCACGTCCTGGCGCGTCTGGACACAGGCCGAGGCTGCTGCCGCACCCTGCCCCGCCCGCTTTACAAGCAGCGTTGTGCTGGAGTGGAACGCAGACGCGTATGATTATTATGAGCCGGTCTGCCGGGCCGGACGCGTCTGGATTTTCGGCGGCGGGCATGTCGGCCAGGCGCTGGTTCCGGTGCTGGCTGGGCTGGACTTCCGCGTCGCGGTCTATGACGACCGGCCGGAGCTTGCTGACGCAGCGCATTTTCCGCAGGCGGAGCAGGTCATTCTGGGTGATTATCAGCACATTGATTCGGCGGTTTCTCTGCGCGCGGAGGATTATGTCATCATCATGACCCATGGACATCAGGCCGATTTTGCGCTGTTGGAGCAGGTGCTCCGCAGGCCGCTGTTCTACGTCGGCTGCATTGGCAGCCGCAAAAAGGTCGCCTGCACACAGGCGCGTCTGCGCGCGGCCGGAATCGCGGAGGAGGCCATCGCCAGTGTCCATTCCCCCATCGGCCTCGCCATCGGCGCGCAAACGCCCGCAGAGATTGCCATCAGCATCGTCGCAGAGCTGATTCAGTGCCGCGCGGGGCAGGCTGCGCCCCTGACAACGAAAAGCTGAAAAAAATACTTGCATTTTCCGGAGAATGTGTTATAATAGCTTCTGTCATGTGGAGGCTTAGCTCAGCTGGTTAGAGCGCCTGCTTCACACGCAGGAGGTCGATGGT
>CAYXIN010000123.1:0-1477 GCA_964465395.1 uncultured Oscillospiraceae bacterium
ATCCTCGAGTCCCTCGATGATGTCGCCCGGAACGCCGATGTCCTGCACCTTCAGGCCGCGAACACGCTCGCCGCGATTGGCGAAGCAGTCGATTTCGCGGATGATGTTCTCTTGAGATACGTCGACCAGACGGCGGGTCATGTAACCCGAGTCAGCGGTCTTCGTTGCGGTATCGGCCAGAGCCTTACGGGAACCGTGCGAGGAGAGGAAGAATTCAAGAACGGTCAGGCCTTCACGGAAGTTGGCCTTGATGGGCAGCTCGATGATGGAGCCCGACGGAGAGGCCATCAGACCGCGCATACCGGACAGCTGACGAATCTGGTTGGTCGAACCACGAGCACCAGAGTTCGCCATCATGGAGATGGGGTTGAACTCGTCCATGGAGTCCATAACGGCCTTGGTGATATCGGTCGTGGCCTTATCCCAGACGGTGATAACCGCCTGATAGCGCTCGTTGTTGGACAGACGGCCGCGCTTATACTGCTTCTCAATGTTGAGAACATCCTGCTCGGCCTGATGCTGGATGACGTACTTCTCCGGAGGCACGCTAACGTCGGCCACGGAAACGGTCAGTGCGCCCAGCGTGGAATACTTGTAACCCATGGCCTTGATGGCATCCAGCATGGTGACGGTGCGGGTGACGCCGTGCGTACGATAGCAGGCATCGACGATCTTGCCCAACATCTTTTTGTCAACCACCTTGTTGACCTCAAGTTCGAACATGTCATCCACGGTTTTGCGCGGCACCATGCCCATATCCTGCGGCACTTCGGCATTGAAGATGATGCGGCCGATGGTGGTCTTCTTCATGCGCGTATACTCGACGCCCTCGAAGACGCGTGTCATGCGAATCAGGCATTCCTCACCCAGCAGCAGTTTCTTGGTCTGATAGGCCATAATGGCCTCATTTTCATCGGTGAAGATCTTCAGCGGATGCACCTTGCCATTGTACTTATTGGTGAAGGGATCCAGCTCGCGCACCATTCGCACGCCGTTCTCATCGGGATCGGTTTCCGGCTCGGTGATCTGGGTGAGGTAATAGCAGCCCAGAATCATATCCTGCGTCGGGATAACGACCGGCTTACCATCCTGCGGCTTGAGGATGTTGTTGGCCGAAAGCATCAGGAAGCGGGCCTCGGCCTGCGCCTCCATGGACAGCGGAACGTGAACAGCCATCTGGTCGCCGTCGAAGTCGGCGTTGAAGGCGGTACACATCAGCGGGTGCAGCTTGAGCGCCTTGCCTTCAACCAGAATCGGCTCGAAGGCCTGAATGCCCAGACGGTGCAGCGTAGGCGCGCGGTTCAGCATGACCGGATGCTCGCGAATGACCTCTTCGAGCACGTCCCACACCTCGGGGCGCACGCGCTCGACGGCGCGCTTAGCCGACTTGATGTTGTGGACGATTTCCTTTTCGACCAGCTTCTGCATGACGAAGGGCTTGAACAGCTCCAGCGCCATCTCCTTGGGCAGGCCGCAC
>CAYXIN010000124.1:0-1458 GCA_964465395.1 uncultured Oscillospiraceae bacterium
GTCATAGCTGCCCAGCGAGTTGACCACCATGTTGCGCGGGCTCAGCGCGCTGATGCGGTCGATCATGCGGCGGTTGAAATCAATGATGTTTTCAGGCGTGGTGTCCAGGCAATTGATTTCGTTCCACAGCTCCCAGGAGAAGACCGTCGGGTCGTTCTGAAAACGGGCGATGTAGGGCTTGATGTCCTCGATCCAGCGGTTGTTCCACTTTTCCTGCGTGGCCCATTCGGTGACGCTCAAAAGCGGCTTGCCGGTATCCGGGTCGATGATGCACTTGTCAAAAATGCCCTTGGGCGTGGTCGTCAGGTAGCGGAAGTGTTCGATGCACATTTTAGCGCGCATACCGTGCTCGCGCAGTAGCTCCATAACGGCATCCAACCGGTTGAAGATGGCCAGATCATGCTGGCCCATGAGGTTGGTGCGCGCCTCAAAATAGGGCGTGGACAGCCACAGGCGCACATAGTTGACGTTGTTTTCGGCCAGACGCTTGATCCAGCGCTTGAAGGAGGTCAGGCCCATCCAGGCTGTGCCGTCGCCCATGACGAAGTGTTCCTTCGAACGCGGCGGATGTTCGGGGCGCAGGATGCACAGGTTCGGGCCGACGGGAACAAAGGTCTTGCCGTCGTCGGTGGCGAAATAGCGCTTGTTTCGGGCGCTGATGCCCACAAAGCCCGGGTGATCGGAGGGTATGCATTCAAACAGACCGCCCATGGTCTTGTCGCCGCCCTGGGCGCTGAAGCGATGAACGCCTTCAATCACCGGCGTATAGCGGAAGCAGGTAATGACCTCGCCGGTCAGCTCCTGGCTTTCGTAGCCGTGATCGTCGTAAATGAAGCGGGTGGGCTGATAGCGGAAAGTGAGCGCGGTGTCCTTCATACCGTCCGGTCGGGTGATGCACACGGACGTGCAGCCATCCGGGACGGTGAACTGCACGCGTCCATAGCGTGGAATGCTTTGCATAAAAGACCTCCTTAAAAAGTTAAAAGATTCAATAATGTTGACAAACCTTCAGACCGCGCGTTGCGTTAAGAACGGCGGTCTGAAAATGAATATCAGGAATGAAGAAAGTCGCTTAGTCGGGCGTTCAGCTCGTGCCGGGAATGCGCGCGAAGCACCAAAACGGACGGCCTTTGGCGAAGCCTGTCGGCGATTTTGGCGTTGCTGGTACGGCGAAATGTCCACACGAAGCGCAAGAACGCTCCGTCGAGGCGCTCAGGGCATCCGGCGCCCATATCGGAGCGCACACGTCCATAGCTTTTCAAAACGCGCAGGATAACGTCCTTCAGGCAGGTCATTCGCCCGTAATCCAGCCAGATTACCGCATCGCAAAACTCCAGCCGCCGGGAAAGCGTTCGGGTGTAGTTGCCGTCGATGATCCATTCGGGCTTTTGAAGCGCCTCTTCGAGCAGCGCATCAAAATCGTCTCTGTTGCGTGCCGTCCAGCCGGGCAGCCAGTAC
>CAYXIN010000125.1:0-1427 GCA_964465395.1 uncultured Oscillospiraceae bacterium
AAACGGAGTATCGCATCACGTATGAATGGATAGATGTAAGTGGCAAATTCTGCACCCTTGGACGGATCATAGTCTGTTAGCTTTTGCAGCATCATTTCCCGACAATCCAGTTTCATGTCCAGAAAACGGTCTGTGTTATATCCTTCGCCATTTTCAACGCCCAGAAAGGATTTAATTCGCTTGTTAAGCTGGGGTTCATAGTAGTGGAGAAAGAACGAAAAATACAACAGATTATACACAATTATTTTCAAGACTGGTGATGATGAAGTAACCATAACAGACAGAACACTGGAGAAAATTGAACGATCTTCAAATGGCGAAAAATCATTTTGTTTATCGAATGTTGTGGGTCACCAGCAAAAAAGGCTCTTTTGTCTACCAGACAAAAGAGCCTTTTTTGAACTGTGTCTGCGGCCGTGGGCGGCACACTTGGCCTCACGTTTCGACACAGCCGAAATCCTTTACTGGAATCCATCCACAAATGCGGCAAGCGAACGATTCGCCACCACAAAAATCAAAAAGCCTGATTTGTCCACCGGACAAATCAGGCTTCCTTATGAACGAACAGGATGCCAAGGCAGCCCTCACCGCAGTGGCAGCTAATGGTGCTGCCCGCAGTCGTTTCCGCAATCTCACGGAAAGCGCCAACCTCGCGAACCGTTCGCTGCACCGTCTGCGTAATAATCTCCGCTACCGGGGTATGCGTAATAAAAATCAGCCGGTCATCCAGCTCCTCCATATGCGCCAGCCGGTCGCGCACATAGCGCTCCATGCATTTGGCATAATTACCGCGATATTTCTTGCCCACGATCATCTTATTATCAATGACCTCAATGCAGGGCTTGAGATTCAGCAGGTTCGCACCCAGAGCCACAACCGCAGAGCAGCGCCCGCCCTTGACCATATAATCCAGGCGGTCAAGCAGAAAGCTGGTATCCACGCGGCGCGCAAAGGCGTCCAGCTTCGCGCAGATGGTATCCAAATCCGTTTCGGTCTGTGCCAGGCGGCAGGCCTCCAGCACCACATGGCCATGCCCGGTGGACAGATTTCGGGAATCGATCACGCGCACATTGGGAAAATCCTCCGCCGCCAGGCGCGCGTTATTGTGCGTGGCAGAGAAGCCGGAGCCAAGGCTGACATGGATCACCGCATCATAACGCGGCGAAAGCTCCGCAAAGCGCTCCTGATAGATGCCAACGGAGACGGCCGAAGTGCTGCACAATTCTCCGCCGGCGGCCACATGCGCAAAGATCTCCGCCGGGGTAATGCTGACCCCATCGCGGAAGCTTTCGCCCGCCTTGTTGACAAACAGGGGGAAAATCTCAATCTGGTGCGTCTGAATCTGCGCAGTGGAAAGATCGCAGGTGCTGTCGGATGTAATTTTAATATTCATATCATCACCTGTTCTACTCTATATAGAATAGATA
>CAYXIN010000126.1:0-1416 GCA_964465395.1 uncultured Oscillospiraceae bacterium
GTTATGAATAATTGGGGAGGAATGTTTGATGGAAAGTATCAGGAAGATTATTAAGCGTGACGGTCGAGAGGTAGACTTCAATATCGATAAAATCGCTGAGGCGATTTTTCAAGCAGCCAAACAGCTTGGCGGAAATGACAGAGATATGGCGAGATATCTTGCAAGACAGGTCGAAGTATATCTTCTTGAGGTATGCCATAATGAAATTCCTACGGTAGAGCAAATACAGGATGCTGTTGAAAAAATCCTCATCGAAAACGGACATGCTCGTACAGCAAAGGAATTCATCCTTTACAGAGCTGAGCGTACAAGAGTAAGAGAAATGAACACTCGTCTGATGAAGATTTATGAGGATCTTACTTTTAAAGAAGCTAAGGATAATGAGATAAAGAGAGAAAATGCCAATATCGACGGCAACACGGCGATGGGTACAATGCTCAAATACGGCTCAGAAGGTTCAAAGGAATTCTATAAAATGTATGTGCTCAATCCGGCACATTCCAAGGCGCATGAAGAAGGCGATATACATATCCATGATTTGGACTTCCTGACACTTACTATGACATGCTGTCAGATAGACCTTGTAAAGCTTCTCAAAGGAGGCTTTTCGACGGGGCACGGTCATTTGAGAGAGCCTAACGATATACAGAGCTATTCGGCTCTTGCATGTATTGCGCTTCAGTCTAATCAAAACGACCAGCACGGAGGACAGTCGGTGCCTAATTTTGATTATGGAATGGCTCCGGGAGTTAAAAAAACATATAAGGCACTTTATTGGCAGAATGTAGGAAAGATGCTCGATATCTTAAACGATATTGAGGACGGTGTTGACAGAGCTAAAGCACTCGGTAAAAAAATCGAAGCAGAGAGCGGAGTGTGTCCATGCATGGCGTGGGACAACAATTACAAGGAGCTGGAGCTTGAAGAGCTGAAAAAGTTTATTTCTGAGGATGAGGCAATAAGGATTCAGGAAAGAGCTACAAAATTTGCCGATAAGGAAATAAGAAGAAAAACTTATCAGGCAATGGAGGCACTTGTTCACAATTTAAATACAATGCATTCGAGAGCCGGTGCTCAAGTGCCGTTTACATCTATAAATTACGGTACGGATACATCGCCTGAGGGCAGGCTTGTTATGGAGAGTGTACTTCTTGCGACTGAGGCAGGGCTTGGCAACGGAGAAACTCCGATATTCCCAATCCAGATCTTTAAGGTAAAAGAGGGCATCAGCTATAATCCGGAAGATCCTAACTATGATCTTTTCAAGCTTGCATGCAGAGTATCGGCGAAGAGACTCTTTCCGAACTTTTCATTTATAGATGCGCCGTATAATCTCCAATATTACAAGGAAGGGGATTATGATACAGAGGTAGCTTATATGGGATGCCGTACAAGAGTTATAGGCAATGTTTATGA
>CAYXIN010000127.1:0-1405 GCA_964465395.1 uncultured Oscillospiraceae bacterium
ATTCGCAAGTGTAATGAAGCCGCTGTTAAGTACGGCTATGACAAACTCCACTTTCAAGTTGGAGATATAAGTCAATACACTTCTGAAAAGCCCTTGGACATGGTTATTACCCTTCATGCCTGTGATACTGCTACAGATTATGCTCTGTACAATGCAATAAACTGGAAAAGCCGAATCATTCTCTCTGTTCCATGCTGTCAACATGAGCTCAATGCTCAAATAAAAAATGAAAATCTTTCTGCCCTCACAAAGTACGGTATCATCAAAGAGCGCTTTGCAGCACTGGCTACAGACGCTATCCGCGGATCTCTTCTAGAACACTCAGGATATAAAACTCAGATATTGGAGTTTGTAGATTTCTCTCATACTCCAAAGAATCTGCTTATAAGAGCTATAAGGACAAATGTTTCTGCTATGAAACGTGAACATTCTCTGGCAGAAGCGGAAGCCTTAATAAAAGACTTCCACGCTGACCAGACATTATATAACCTTCTTAAGAGTCAGGAGAAAATTAGCCATGACTGATGTTTTTATTATAGGAAAGGGTCCTGCAGGTATATCAGCCTCCCTTTATACTGTTCGTGCTGGTTTATCAACCATTGTTACCGGCAAGGATATGGGTGCCCTGGGCAAAACTAAAAAAATAGAAAACTATTACGGATTTTCTGACGCCATAAATGCAGAAGATCTCTTCATCAATGGTATTGAAGGTGCAAAACGCCTGGGAGTCGAAGTAATTGATGAAGAAGTCTTCGACGTCTCTTATAGAGATAATTTCACTATCACTACTAACAAAGGAGTTTATAAATCTCGTGCAGTTGTCTTGGCAACAGGTACAAATCGTAAAGTACCTCCTATTATGGGGCTTAAGGAACACGAGGGTATTGGTGTAAGCTATTGTGCAGTATGCGATGCATTTTTCTATCGTGGACTAAAAGTATCCGTTATAGGTTCCGGTCGCTATGCTGTAAACGAAGCTTTACATCTACTTCCTACCTCTGGCGAAGTCATCATTTTAACTGACGGTAAAGACCTTGATACCCATGGGGCAAATATGCTTGCTCAGATTTCAGAAAGTAAAATATCAAAAGATGATATGTCAAAGCTTAAAATAGATACTAGAAAAATCGCCGAAATTGTAGGCCAGCCTGTAGTAAATTCTATCTTGTTTACAGATGGCGAATCCATAGAAACGGACGGCGTTTTCGTTGCTATGGGAACTGCTTCCGGTGCTGACATCGGAAGAAAACTCGGTATTACTGATACCGAAGGAAAACTTATGCTAAATGAAGATATGTCTACTTTTGTTCCGGGAATTTTCGCAGCTGGAGACTGCACCGGAGGAATGCTTCAGATAGCAAAAGCTGTATATGAAGGAGCCCTTGCGGGTTCAGGTGTTGTAAAG
>CAYXIN010000128.1:0-1403 GCA_964465395.1 uncultured Oscillospiraceae bacterium
GTCTGGTCGCCGTTGGTGACGATCAGGCCGCAGCCGGCCTCCCGCACCGGGTGGTAGATGATCAGGTGGGGATCCTTCATCAGAGAAGGATCGTGAGCCTGGGTGCGGATGCCGTCAGGCTCCGGGAGAAAGACGCGGTTGCGGGAATTGACAGAGCGACCCATGATGAAATAAGCGGCCACGGCCTGTCTGCCGTCGGGGGTCAGCCCGAGAATAATGCCCCGGCCGGGATAGCTGTTGCCCTCCAGACGGGCGGAAAGGGACGGAATTTCGTAGACGTTCATACTTCCTCCTTAATGACAACGGTGCGGCCGGATACCTCCAGCCGATCCTGACAGAACAGACGGACGGCCTCCGGCAGCAGCTTCCACTCGGCCTGCTCCATGATGCGCCGTTGCAGCGCCTCGGGGGTGTCGCCCTCCAGCACGGGAACGGCTTTCTGCGCGATGATGGGCCCGCTGTCGCATTCCTCACTGACAAAATGAACGGTGGCGCCGGAGAGCTTGACACCATAGCGCAGCGCCTCCTCGTGGACATGGAGGCCGTAAAAACCCCTGCCGCAGAAGGCGGGAATCAGCGCCGGGTGGATGTTCATGACTGCGTTGGGGTAAGCGTCCGGCAGCTCTCTGGTAAAGATCACCATGCAGCCTGCCAGCACTACCAGATCAATTTCCAGTTCCTTCAGCAGCTTGACCAGCGCGATGGTCATGGCCTGATTGCTGGGGAAGTCCTTCCGGGGGAGGGTGTAGCCGGGAATACCGGCGTTTTTGGCCCGCTCGAGGGCATAGGCTCCCGCGCTGGAGGAGATGACGGCGACAATCCGGCCATTGCCCAGCTCCTGCCGGTGCTGGGCATCGATGAGTGCCTGCAAATTGGTTCCACCGCCGGAAACCAGAACGGCGATCCGCTTGCTCACGCCAGGATCACCTTTTCCTCGCCTCTGGTGATGCGGCCGATGACGTAGGCATCCTCGCCATGCGCCTTCAGAATTTCCAGCGCGCTGGAAACCTGCGCCTCAGGCACCACAATGCTCATACCCACGCCCATGTTATAGGTGTTGTACATATCCCGTTCCGGGATATTCCCCCAGGAGGCGATCAGATCGAAAATGGGGGGTACCTTAACGGCAGCTTTGTCAATGACAGCGCAGAGGCCATCGGGAATGCTGCGGGGAATGTTCTCATAGAAGCCGCCGCCGGTAATGTGGGAGATGCCCTTCACGTCCACCTGTTCCAGCAGAGCCAGCACGGGCTTGACATAAATTCTGGTGGGCACCAGCAGCGCCTCGGCAATGGTTCTGCCGCCCAGCTCCTGCCGGGGGACGTAGATCTCCGGATTGTTGTGGTCAATGTCAAAGACCTTCCGGCACAGGGAGAAGCCGTTGGAGTGGATGCCCGTGGAGG
>CAYXIN010000129.1:0-1403 GCA_964465395.1 uncultured Oscillospiraceae bacterium
GCGTAAACAAGTCAGCATAAAATGGGAGAAAAAATATGCGTTATACTTATTGTCCGGATTGCGGTGAGAAATTGGTTTTAAAAGAAATAGGCGATGAGGGAATGATTCCTTGGTGCAATGTATGCAGCAGACCGTGGTTTGATATATTTCCGACATGTGTTAAGACACTCGTTGTAAATGAGTACGAGGAGGCTGTGCTGCTCAAGCAGGATTATCTTTCGACAAAGTACAGAAATTTGGTTACGGGTTTTATGCAGCCCGGAGAGTCTGCCGAGACGGCAGCTGTTCGTGAGGTGGAAGAGGAAGCCGGTATAGTGGTCGATAGTGCGGAGTTTGCAGGCACTTATTGGTTTGAAGCAGGCGGTATTTTAATGATAGGCTTTATAGCACATGTAAAGAAAGCGCCGCTTACGCTGTCAAGGGAGGTGCAGCAAGCAGACTGGGTACCTGTGCGTGAGGCGATAAACCTTGTGTTTCCAAAAGAAGAGGGCAATGTAACATATATACTTCTTGAAAAATATATTGCGTCGCTTGATGCAGCGAAGCCTGATGCGTCTGTCGAAGTATGAAGCACTTGATTAAGAGTTGTATGTGGGTGGTTTTTCACTTTATCAAATGCGTGTGAAAGAGCGCTCAATCCACTGAAAATACTGAATTTTCGCACATTGTTAAATTTTTATCTATTTTGCGGATTAGGTGTTGTTAAAACAGAAATGATAGTGTATACTCATAATTAGCATGCCCTTTATATGCCGATTATTCAAGCATCGGAGAGGACATGCAGGTGGTATATTATTATGAAGTAAATAAGGAGTTTTAACAATGAACAAAAAAACATTATGGATTACGGAAACAGCAGTACTTATTGCGCTTCTCATAATTCTTCAGTATATTACATCGGGCTTCGGACAGCTTATTACCGGCTCGTGTGTAAATGCCGTGCTGGCTTTCGCAGCGATTTCTGTTGGCATGTCAAACGGCATCGTAGTTGCGCTTCTGTCACCGTTCTTTGCATTTATTATCGGAATAGGACCGAAGCTTTTACCGATTGTACCTTGTATCTCGATAGGTAATCTTGTATATGTGCTTTTGATTGCGATTGTTTGCGGTAAGGGCATGAACGATACCAGAAATGCGGTGGCTGTAGGTGCAGGTGCAGTATGTAAATTCATAGTGCTTCAGTTCCTCGTAGTAAATATTGTATGCACTGTATTACCGTTAAAGGAGCCTCAGATTGCAACATTCTCGAAGATGTTCTCATGGTCGCAGCTTGTTACGGCATTTATCGGAGGTATTCTTGCCATGATTATCGCCCGTATGCTCAGAAAAGTGATGAATAAGGAGAAAAAGCAGTTGTTCAGAGCTGAAGCTGCCGGCAAAGAAAACGAAAAATAAACTATCAT
>CAYXIN010000130.1:0-1319 GCA_964465395.1 uncultured Oscillospiraceae bacterium
GTATTCCAGCGCTTGATTTTGGATCAGGGCTTCTATCCCGACGGCATCTACACCGCACCGGATGAGGAAACCTTGAAGAAAGACATCGAGCTGTCTCAGGCGATGGGCTTTAACGGCGCCCGTCTGCATCAGAAGGTGTTTGAACCCCGCTTCCTGTATCACTGCGACAAAGCAGGCTATCTGGTATGGGGCGAGTATCCGAGCTGGGGCTTCGATATTTCCTCCAAGGAAATGGTGCAGATCTTCAGCCAGGAATGGGTCGAGGTCGTCCGTCGGGATTACAACCACCCCTCCATCATCGGGTGGTGTCCGCTGAACGAAACACAGGTCCCCGAGCATCGGGAGCAGTACGATCTGAACCTCGCCTGCGTTTACGCCATTACCAAGGCGATGGATCTGACTCGTCCCTGCATCGATACCAGCGGCTATCATCACGTTATCACCGATGTGTACTGTCTGCATGACTACAACCAAGATCCCGTCACCTTTAAGGCGGATCATGACAAGCTGATGAACGAGGGCGTTCTGGCAGATAAATTCACCTACAGACAGACCTATCGCGGAGAGCCGGTATTTGTCAGCGAATACGGCGGAATCGCATGGATGCCCCTTGCAAGCAACAGCTGGGGCTACGGCCAGATGCCGACGAGCGAAGAGGAATACATCCAGCGGTTTGACGGCCTGACCACCGCGCTGTTGGACAATGACCAGATGTTCGGGTTTTGCTACACCCAGCTTTACGATATCGAGCTGGAGACCAACGGTCTTTACACCTATGAGCGTGTACCGAAGTTCCCGGCGGAGGTTATTTCCGCCATCGTATCCAAGCCGGCGGCAATTGAGAAATAAGGAAAAGAACAGAAAGGGGCGTTCTGAAAGAGAACGCCCTTTTTTTATCAAAATCCACCGGCAACAAATCGGCAAAAACACCTTTACAGAAGCGCTAGAAATACAGTATAATAGAAGCAGTAAAACGCCATGATGAAATCTGTTGGGAGGGAGTCGGTGCGGTTGGCCGATACAGAACGATTTACAGCGGCATGCCGGGCTGTGCTGGATATCGAGCATCCCCGCGACGGGATCGGTACTTTAAGCGAAAAGACGATGCACGCGATCCTGAAGCGGTACTATGAACCGCATGCAGAAAACCACGAGATCACCATCGGGCGTTATGTCGCCGACATCGTCGGGGAGGACGGGATCATCGAGATCCAGACCGCCGATTTTTCACGGCTGAAGGGGAAGCTTTCTGCCTTTTTGGAGGTCTGCCCGGTGACGGTGGTGCATCCGATCGCGAAAAAACGGAGGTTGTACTGGAT
>CAYXIN010000131.1:0-1310 GCA_964465395.1 uncultured Oscillospiraceae bacterium
AAGTATAAGTTATACTGCTATTTTAAGCGGGCAGTATGGCGTAGGTCTTGCCATGTTAGCTGTAACAGGTGGAGCGTTAGGATTTCTTCCTTTTAATTTCCACCCGGCAAAGATTTTCATGGGAGACAGCGGATCTTTATTTCTGGGATTTATGATTGCCTCTATTTCGATTTTAGGCTCCACTAAGGGAGCAACTCTTATTGCAACGATTGTACCATTTTTGGTTCTTGGATTGCCTATTTTCGATACAGCCTTTGCTATCATTAGAAGAAGTGTAAACGGTCGCCCAATTATGGAAGCGGACAAGGGCCATCTGCATCATCGTATCATAAACACTGGCATAGGTCAGAGAAGGACTGTATTGATCATGTATTGCATAAGTGCTCTTATGGGCGTTATTGCGATTTTATTCGTACAGCGTGTTTATGTAGAAACAGTGCTTCTTTGTATAGTTGCAGCACTTCTTACTTGCGTTTTTATTGCGGATCATTCTTCATTAGACGAAATAATGAAAGAAGGCATCCCTGTTGAAAAACTCAAGCATAAAGAAAAAGATTCGGAGGAATAAAAATGAAAGTAATGTCAGTTTTTGGGACTCGTCCCGAAGCGATAAAAATGGCACCTCTTGTGAAAGCTATTCAGGATGACCCGGATCTTGAGTCAGTTCTTTGCGTAACAGCACAGCATAGAGAGATGTTGGATCAGGTTTTAGAGCTTTTTGAGTTGGTTCCCGATTACGATCTTAACATAATGAAGTCTAATCAGACTCTTAGTATGATTACAGCAAATGTACTTACAGGTATGGAAGAAGTTCTTGTAAAGGAACGACCTGATATTGTTTTAGTACACGGTGATACAAGTACTACTTTTACAGCAGCTTTGGCAGCATTTTATCAGAAAATAAAGGTGGGCCATGTGGAAGCAGGTCTGAGAACTTATGATATGTATTCTCCCTTCCCTGAGGAGGTAAACAGAGTTCTAACCGGACATCTGGCTTCTATACATTTTGCTCCGACAGAAAGAAATAGACAGAATTTACTTAAAGAAGGTGTTGCTGATGATGATATTGTTATCACAGGTAACACTGTAGTAGATGCTCTGTTGGAAGTAGCAGGAAAGCCTTACCAGTTTGAAGATGAGACCTTAAAAAACATAGATTTTGAAAATAAGAGAGTTATTACCGTTACTTGTCACAGAAGAGAAAATCTTGGAGAGTATATGGTAAATATATTCTCTGCTATTAGAGAAATAGCAGAAGAATTTGATGATGTTGAAGTTAATGGCGTTAAGAAAACTCTTAATCAAGCTAC
>CAYXIN010000132.1:0-1287 GCA_964465395.1 uncultured Oscillospiraceae bacterium
CTAATAGTATATCAAAAAATGCAATTAAAATCAATAGATAAATATTGGTTGATTTTAATAAACTTTTTTCACAAAAAGCCAAAAAGTATGCTCATTTTACACACTCAACCGTAAAAACAGGAAATTTTTGGCTTTTTACGTAAAAATTCAGCACTTTTTACTCCGAAGCCGTCGGGGCTATTTTGTCTATACGTATGTCAACGGTCACGTATTCCGTCGTTATTCCGACGTATTGACCGCAGGCAATATACACCTTGCCGTCAACCAAAAATTCTCCGTTTTCGGAATATCTTCCCGTACATTCCATTCTTCCGGAAGCGTTGACTCTCGACTGCTCGTCGGGATAATGCACCTCGATGACCTCACCTGTCTGCGTTGTAAAATATTCCGATGCCGGAACAATACTCAAGGCTCCCATATTCTCCGATACGTTGGTAAGCGTACCGAAATACTTTCCGTCTGATGCAAAGTAAACGTCATCTCCGACGTTTACAAATTCGGGAGTCGTGTAGCGAATGTTCTCGACGGTAAAGCTCACGGTATAAGCCTCAAGCCCTTGCGAGCTTGTGATAAGCCCTATTATATTATATCTAAAATAAATACCGACGACCGCAACTATTACAAGCAATATTATCACTGCGTCCAAAATTCCGAAGCTCGGGGCTTTTTTGACGCCGTTTTTCGTTCTTTTTTTCATATATAGCTCCCTTCTGCTCAATCAAGCGGAACGCTTATGCAGTAGCCCTCGCCGAGATAGTTGGGAAATCTCGCGCTGACCTTTTCTCCGACTGCAATTCTTTTGCCGTTCACCGTATAGCCCTCGCCCTTATTAAACTCGGCGGTGGCGGAAATAGTTACGATAACGTTATATTTCCCGGGATATTCCGCCAAAATACCCTGCCCCTCCTCGTTGTACGTAAGTTCCGTATAGCGCATACTGTAATCGACGGCAACGACGGTTCCTATATTGCTTTTGCTCACGGAATCAAGCACCGTATCGTTCTCGTTGATATTATTGATAAATTCTTCATCTACGCCTCGCATTTCTATCGTATACTGAATGTCTGCGCTTTTATCCGCGGTAATGCTCCTTATCCACGACGTCGGAAAAAACAGATAGACAAGCGATGCGACTATCAATAGTATTACAAGTATCAGCAAAAAGTCTATAAGATTGAATTTACCTCTTTTTTTAGCGTCCCTGACGGACCCGTGCTTAGAATTAGCATTTACGTTCACTATCTATCAACTCCTTTTTATTGCAGTTCAACGTCCAAGGACGTAGTA
>CAYXIN010000133.1:0-1257 GCA_964465395.1 uncultured Oscillospiraceae bacterium
GTCCTTATGACTGCAAGCTCCATGTTCCAACTGTTTTTTGCAAGCCGGATGCCTGAAATTTGCTGTAGGCCCCCCTACATCGTGTATATATCCTTTAAACTCCGGATCTTGTATAAGAATCTCAGCTTCTCTAACCAATGACTCTTTACTTCTGCATTGTACAATTCTTCCTTGATGGAAAGTCAGCGCACAGAAACTGCAAGAACCAAAACAGCCCCGCACAGAGGTAAGGCTGAATTTCACTTCGTTTATAGCCGGAACTCCTCCCTCAGCTTCATAAGACGGGTGAGGAGCTCTCTCGTAAGGCAACTCGTAAACATCGTCTAATTCAAGAGTGCTGAGAGGCTCTGATGGTTGATTTTGTACCACATAAACACCCTTTCCATATCCCTCTGCCAGACGATTAGCTGTTACCGGATCTGTATTTCTATACTGAATAAGAAAACTCTCTGCATATGTTTCTTTTGATTCGCAAATTTCTGAAAAATCAGGAAGTATAATCAGCTGATCATCCCAAGCATTGTTTTCTACAAAATCTGTATCAACAGTTTTATAAACGGTGCCTCTTACCCAGGTAATATCCTTTACATCTATTCCGGAATCCAAAGCTTCTGCAATTTCCACCACAGGTCGTTCACCCATACCATATATCAACATATCGGCTTGAGAATCCAAAAGGATAGAATTTCTCACCCTATCATTCCAATAATCATAATGGCCTAACCTTCGCAAGCTAGCCTCAATACCGCCTGCAATAACAGGAATATCCCCATAAGCTTCTCTAATCTTATTACAATAAACAATAACTGCCCTGTCAGGACGCCTGCCGGCCACACCTCCGGGAGTATAAAAATCAGTTTTTCTTCTGCGCTTAAAAACTGAATAATGGTTCACCATAGAATCTACATTTCCGGCATTCACCAAAAAACCCAGTCTTGGTCGGCCAAAACGCATAAAATCTTTTGTTGTTTTCCAATTCGGCTGAGAAAGGATGGCCACTTTATATCCATGTCTTTCAAGGACGCGACTGATAATAGCATGCCCAAAAGAGGGATGATCTACATAAGCGTCCCCTGTTACCAACACAAAGTCAGGAACCTCCCAACCCAGTGCTTCCATTTCTTCTTTTGTTACAGGTAAAAATGCCATAGTATTTCCTTTCTCAAAAAAAAGTATAGTCTTTAGTAATTATATTATATCCTATTGAAGACATCATCAAAAGCTAGATTGACTATGTTTGCTGAAAAACAATAACTC
>CAYXIN010000134.1:0-1193 GCA_964465395.1 uncultured Oscillospiraceae bacterium
TTATTGGCTTTTATGAGATGTAATATGATATAAAATTATATTATAAATTATCAAAATTATAATATAAGTTAGAATATTTCAGCAAGCGTTTAAAAGCTGATGATGTATAAAGGCTCGTAGTCTTTGCTTTGCAAGGCTTTAAAGGGTGAATTTTCATAAAATTTGACTTGTTATTTGAGTATTTCTAAAAGCCAAAGCATTCAATTGTGCTTGATTTTAAAGAAGTGTTTAAAAGCCTATTTTACCATAATTATTAAAAAATATGACTTCTTTAAACTCTATTTTATAGGGCTTGTGTTGTAAAAATAGGGGCTATTTTTGCATATCTTGCTTTAAGCTTTGCTCCTTTTTTTAGTATTTATACTCTATACTGCTGAAAACTCGGCGTCCGGGCAAACCGCCTCGACTAGCAGTGCTTGTGCTTGATGAGTAATTATAATTTCTATCAAATAAATTATAAGCTCCCAATGAAAGCCTTAAATTGTCTTTTAGATAGTAATTTGCCACCACATCAACATACACCACAGTAGGAATTTTCACATATTCATAGCCTATGATTGTGTTGCTTGTATCTCTTACAGCCACTGATGCATAACGAGAAGTTTGCGCACTGGTGCTAAAATTCACATCATATTTGCCCCAAGCACGAATTTATCGTTAAAAAAGCCCTGTTTTGCATAAGCTTCACCGCCATAAATATAGCCCGTATCAGCGTTTTCATATTGATAGCAGTATTTGTCAGTCCAGCTGCCTAAGGGATAGCTGCAATTTGAAGCATCTGTTCTTACCTCAATCATCATATTTGTCAAGTCATTGTAAAGCCTGTCGCTCCTATCGATGTGCTTTCATAGTCAAAACTCACTCCAAGTTCGTAATTCATCGCACTTTCAGGCGATAAATTTGAGCTAGGGGCATTATAGCCCAAACCACTATTATCACTATAAAATCTTGCCATATTAGGTATATTTGTCTTTCGTCCTACATTGGCGTGAATAAGTGTGTAATTGTTTAAATGAGTGTATAAAATACCCTGCAAACTCCAAGCTTGCAAATGTAAATTCCTGTCTTTGTGTAATGTGCCTGATTGTCTGTTAGTGATTTTTTTGCGAATGCTGAGTGTATCGCTTCTGTCATAACTTGCACTTAAAGCGAAGCGAAAAATATCATTAAATTTTATCGCATACTCGCTAAAT
>CAYXIN010000135.1:0-1164 GCA_964465395.1 uncultured Oscillospiraceae bacterium
TTTCCCTTTAAATCCTGCACATTGCAGAAAGATGCCTTACCCATTACACGCTTGCTCATAATACGACCCGCTATCGAATGAACACTGTCTTCAAGTTCTTCAAAGTTTTCGATAATTTCGACACTTGATTTATCTCTGTCATAAGCCATAACTTCAAACGGATTTTCTCCGTTGTCCTGAAGCTCCTTGAGCTTATCTCTCCTTACCTTAAGGAGTTCACTCAAATTTTCTTCTGTGTTTTCTGTTGGAATGTTTGCCATTTGTAATTTCCTTTCTATTTGTTAATTTCAAGCACTTTAAACTGTATTACGTCGCCGTCGGGAAGCTCAACATTAACCGTTTCGTCTGCTTTTTTTCCAAGCAAAGCTGAACCTATCGGAGATTCATCGGAAATTTTTCCTTCATCCGGATTTGCTTCCGTAGAACCAACTATTGTGTATTCAGCTTCTTCCTCAAATTCAACATCATAAACCTTAACCCTTGAGCCAATGCTTATAACATCGGTTGAAACATCGGCTTCCGAAACAACCTGTGCATTTTTGAGCATATTTTCAATCTCGGTTATACGCTGCTCCATAGATGCCTGGGCATCTTTTGCGGCATCGTATTCGGCGTTTTCACTGAGGTCACCGTAGCTGCGTGCTTCTTTGATTTTTTCAGCAATTTCCTTTCTTCCTTCTACTTTAAGTGTTTCAAGCTCTTCCTCAAGTTTTTTATAACCTTCGGGAGTTAAAATAATCGGTTTTGCTGCCATCGTTACATATCTCCTTTAACATTTCCGCATTCGCTGCGATAATTTTGGTAATACAATCAAAAAGCAAGCACGATATGCTTACTTTCAATACGATTATGTATTCCGAGATGTCCTGACCAAATCATCAAGGTCAATATTGATGATTTTATACCAAATATTACAATGATATCATATTACCATACTATAATTACTATATTATAATAAAATCATTCCAAAAAGTCAAGTATTTATTTTTGAATAAAGGAAAGTTGTAAAATAAAATGACCAAAAAGAATGCCCCATAATTGAACTTATGGTATAATATGCGCAGTAAGCATTGCTTCACAATACTTTACGGCTTCGCCTATGTGTGCATCGCACACACTGCGTTATTGACGGCTTCACAAAAATACCCTTGCAAGCAAGTATTT
>CAYXIN010000136.1:0-1152 GCA_964465395.1 uncultured Oscillospiraceae bacterium
ATCCGCAGTATGCAGCACAGCACCCCGAGCCTCACGAACAGAAGGAGCTTATCGCCGACCTTCTCCTGGAGGGCAAGACCGCAGCCCTCCGTGAAATGCTGGAGGAAATGGCGCAGACCGGGGACGACGTTCTCCCCGGCAGAATTGCCGAGTATGAGCGCGAGACCGGATACGATCCGAAACAGGATACCTCTATCGCAGAGGACAAGGCAAAGCTCATCGAGCGACCGGAGCAGCCGGACGACCATCTGATCGGCGAGCGTATCCAGACCCCGCGCGGCAGTTTCGCACTCACCGATCTGTCAAAAGAACAAATGGAGGCAGCCGGTTACGGCGTACACCATCAGTCTGATGACCGACAGTTTCTTATTATGGGAAACGGCACCAGGGCCTTTGCGGTGGTAAATGTTGAAATGCAAGAAAAAGAAAATCCTCTCAAAACGGTGGATATGTCCGTTGAGGACGATTATGGTATGATCGACGGTATTATTAACAACGGCAGTCGTGACGAGGTAAAGGAAAAGCCCTCCATCCGTGAACGTCTTGCCGAGGCAAAACGGGAATGTGCCGAAAGACCTACGCCCGAAAAGGCGCGTGAGGGACGCGGCACACCCGACCGTAGCGAACTATGAGCAGGAGCAAGAAATGGCGGCAGGAGTGGTCCTTCTTCCTGGGGGAGAACGGAAGACGGCAATACAACAAGGTTTGCCGTGGCTGTACCCACGACTGCAAGCAGAGTTTCCGGGTGATCCTGATAGCCTGTCCCCGCTACACTTCGGAACGGTCAAAAAAGTGTGATATTAAGGGTTCAAAAACGGTCAAATAATCTCCTGTATCGGCTTTTCTCACGGTAGGCTATATGTTTTCCTTTACGGAGGTTTTCTCCTTCCGTGGAGATCATATAGAGGTCAAAATTAACACTTATTCAAACACAAAATGGGAGCGCAGCTTCTCGGTTAGTCCGAGGGCTACGCTCCCGCTTTTTTATGCCATTTTTCATATAAGACCGTAAACCGCGCCTGATATGGAAACTTTTGCGGTTTATATCCGCAACTCTATTGACATTTCAAATGAATTGTGGTATAATATATGATGTGGGAGGGTGCGCCAGTACGGTGCAAGTAATACAGCAAGGTGAAAGTCCTTGTCCGA
>CAYXIN010000137.1:0-1148 GCA_964465395.1 uncultured Oscillospiraceae bacterium
CCGCGATATCGACGATTACTTTGGCCTCGATACCCTGAAGCTGATCGTTCGTCAGCCGCTGGTTGCGACCGAGAATGTCGGCAAGGTCGATGTCATCTGCACCGTCAAGGGCGGCGGCGTGACCGGTCAGGCCGGTGCGATCCGCCATGGCATCTCCCGCGCGCTGCTGGGCGTCAATGCTGAGTACCGCGCCACGCTGAAGGCCGCCGGTTTCCTGACCCGCGACCCCAGAATGAAGGAGAGAAAGAAGTACGGTCTCAAAGCAGCGAGACGCGCACCTCAGTTCTCTAAGAGATAATCACGGTGAGAAAATGCTCAAAAACCCTGGAAACTCAACGGTTTCCGGGGTTTTTCTTTTTTAATCCTTCTGTTCCCTTTTGAGGAATTTTGATGCTCTTTATCCCATTTTTAATGGGTTAACCATATGTTGCGGAAGAATCGTTGCTGAATGTGCTGTGCCGCAGACGAACCTGCGCACAGGTCACCATGCTTCCTTCCGGCAGAGCCGGAAGGCTGTTGATATGGGTCAGAATCTGATATTCGCCGCCGTTATTGAGCGAAGTATAGCCGGCATAGGCGTTAGAGTCGGTGTAAGCCTGGTTCGGCGTTCCGGAAAAAACGAAGCCCCACAAAAGCGGCGTAGAACTTTGCACTTTATAGATCGTCGGGTCGATTGCAACGGGAAACTGTGCGGCATTTATCCACTGTGCATTCGCTTCCACTTTCAGCAGATATGTACCATCCTGCATTGCTTCCAGCGTATACGCCGCAGCGTCCGAGGTATTCCCGAGAGTGTCAATCATGTAGGGCGCAGGGATAAGATACACAATCTCCTGCTGCTCGTTTTGCAGGAAAATCGAACCATCTTCCTGCAAGGTGGGCGTCAGGTTGCCCAATTGCAGAACAAACGAAAAGGCATATTGCGCCAACGGCTTGTTGACCACGATGCCCGATGCACCATTCGTACCATGTCGGAGCGCCGAAACGGCGGATATTGTTCCACGCCGCCTTGCCCAGCTCCCACTCGTCCGTCGGAATGTCCGAACGCTGTCGGAGAAAGGCCGCTTCGCTTTCCTCCGGAATCGCCGCAAGTTTTTCCGTATTCACCGTGCCGCCGAGCGTAAAAACCTCGACGAAGTCCCGATAAT
>CAYXIN010000138.1:0-1143 GCA_964465395.1 uncultured Oscillospiraceae bacterium
TCGGCGGCGGTCTTGCCGTCCTCGTAAACGTAATTGACGGTAAGCGTTGCGTCACCCGTTAAAAGTGCGGTGAAGTCAACGTCGTCAAGCGAGAGACTGCAATCCTCAAATGCGTTGTCCGCGACCGTCAGCTTGGCGACGGATTCGTGTAGGCAAAGCTCCTTGAGCGATGAACAGCCCTTGAAGGTCAGCTCGCCAAGCTCGGATATCTGAGCCATGATAAGCGCAGTTTCAAGTGAGCGGCAGTGTGCAAAGGCGCGGGCGCCAAGCTCTGTCACCGAGGCGGGGACGAACACGTCCTCAAGTGCGGTGCACGCCTCAAAGCAGCTGTCGCCGACGGACGTCAGCGTATCGGGAAGCTCTACCGATTTCAAGGAGGTACAGAACGCAAAGGCGTAGTCTCCGAGAGACGTTACGCCCCTTGGATATCGGCGTCCTTGAGCGATATAAAATAGTAGAAGGCATAATCGCCTATCGACGTAATTTCGTCGGATATGTCAAGCTTTTCGACGCTGTGCCTTTGGTCGTACCACGGCACGTCCTCGGAGCTGCTCCAACTCGGCATTGCGCCGCTTCCGTTTATCTCAAGCGTTTTATCGCTTTTGTCATATTCCCAGCTGATATCTGTTCCGTCAAGTTTTCCGTTGGCGCTTTCGGCATCCGGAAGTTTTGACGAGCCTGTCGAGCATGCCGCGAGCGATACGACAAGCGTGAGCGTAAGTATAACGGCAAGAGCCGTTTTCAAAATTCTTTTTTTCATTTCGAAATCCTTTCGTAAGCCTTAACGTATAGAAGTAATTATATCATATACGCGGAACAAGTGCAACGGATTTTTTAAAATTGTTCCATTTTGTTCATTTTTAAAGAGGTTGCTCAAGCTTGGACAAGCTCCAAAAGCGCTTGCTTGGAGACAATGCCCGTAGTTTTACCGATAAGCGCTCCGTCCTTTACGGCGGCTATCGTCGGTATTACAGATACTTCAAATGCCTGCGCAAGCTCCGGCTCCTCGTCTACGTTTACCTTACATACCTTAAAAGCATCGTATTCCTCCGCAAGCTCGTCGACCGTCGGTGAAAGCATGCGGCAGGGTCCGCACCAATCGGCATAGAAATCTATAAGCACGGGGATACCTGCTTTCATGAC
>CAYXIN010000139.1:0-1141 GCA_964465395.1 uncultured Oscillospiraceae bacterium
ATGCTGTACGGCGGCACCGAGTGCGTAACCACCGCCCCGGCCGCAACTATACTGTGCTCCCCGACCTCTACGCCCGAGAGTATGCTCGCACGCTCGCCTATCCAACAGCCCCTGCCAAGCTTCACAGGAGCCGTCACGAGCGGCTGAGAGCGAAATTCGGGCAACGTCGGGTCCATACCGTGGTCATTATCCGTAATCAGTATCCCGCTTCCGAGCATAACGTCATCCTCTATTTCAACGCGCTCCGCACAATAAACGGTAAGCTCACGGTTTGCGGATACGTTATTGCCTATGATTATTCCTCCGTCCGAGGCGCTTGCTACGGGATTTTCCTTTCCGCCGTACTGCTGATAAACTGCAAACACCGCGCCTTTTCCAAGCACGAAGCCGTTGCCAAACGACATATATTTTCCGCCGATAAAGCGCGCTCCGAGACGCAACTCGCAATTTTTGCCGAGCTTACGCAGTGATGGGCGGTACCGCAGAGCGGAAAGCTTAAAGTAAATCGAATGAAGCATATATATTCCTTTCAAAAATCCATCTGAAAATCGTCAAAAGGCTGTCGTGCCGTGAACGATTCACGGCAATACCAAAGAGAGCAGCTCAGCTTCGGTGCGACAGCCATAATATTAAACGGTTATGTTATTCATAGAGCCTGACAGCAGGGCGTCGGCAGTTTTCTTGAAATAGCGCTTGTAATATACCGAAAAAATGCACAAAAACCAGCTTTTCGGAAGCACGCGGAACAGCATACGCTCAACACGGAACACCATATTCTTCGGCGAGGGCTTTTTTTGGTAATCACGCCAAGGCGACATAGCCATATATCTGTCAAAATCCGCGGTATACGGGTGAATACTGTGCTTGTGCCAAGGCGACTGACCGAGGAAACGCTCGAAATGTCGAATTACGTGAGCCTTGCGCGCGTCTGCCATCTCCTCCTCGGAGTAAAAATCGTGCCAAGGGAAATGCTTCATAACGTCGCTGTGCTTATATATGTAGTGGTGAGGCGTTGCGTTATAGCGCGGAGGCAACGTCGTTATCCTGCCGTGAAGCGTAGTGTTCAGCAGGTCCTGATCTACCGCGACGTACGCACAACGCTTTTTCATATTTTCTATCACCCGCGCCTCGCAGTCCTCCC
>CAYXIN010000140.1:0-1086 GCA_964465395.1 uncultured Oscillospiraceae bacterium
GTATGATCGTGGATGTGCAGGACTATACCACGTTCCGGATCCTTGGCGCCCGGGTAGAGCCAAGGATCCGGAACGTGGTATAGTCCTGCACATCCACGATCATACTGTGGCCGCCGGAAACCACCAGACACAAAAATGGCGGCTCCAGCTCAGGATATGCCAGATAGTTGGCCGCAATGTGGCCCCTGATGTGGTGAACCGGAATCAGCGGAACATCCAGAGCCAATGCAGCGGCTTTGGCAAAATTGACGCCCACCAGCACGGCACCGATGAGTCCCGGCGCATAGGTCACCGCCACAGCGTCGATGTCCTGGCGGGTGAGTGCAGCTTCCCGCAGTGCCTGATCTGCCAGGGCATAGATCGCCTCAATGTGCTTGCGGGACGCAATTTCCGGCACAACACCGCCATATTCCCGGTGCAGCGCAACCTGTGAGGCAATGCAGTCCGTCAGAACACGTCTGCCGTCTTCCACAATGGCAACGGCAGTCTCATCGCAGGAGGATTCCACTGCTAAGATCTTCATAAGGACCATTCCTTTCTGAGGATGAGTGCATCCTCCTTTGGCTTGTGATAATAATTGGGCCGTCTTCCCACCTGAACAAATCCAAGGCCGGAATACAGGGAAATTGCCGAGGCGTTGGACACCCGGACCTCCAGCGTCAGGCTGTGGACCTGCTGTGCGGCCAAACGCTGCTGCAGCTGCGTCAGAAGTTCTCTGGCCACGCCCCGCCGGCGAAAGTCCGGAGCCACGGCCACATTCATGATGTCCGCCTCTCCCAGAACCGTCTGGCTTCCCACATAGCCAATTACTATTCCATTTTCCTCTGCAACCAGCCACAGGCTCAGAGGGTTATGAAGTTCACTTTCAATTGCTGCCTCCGGCCAGGGATCCTGAAAACAGACCCCTTCCAGAGACGCAATGGGCGCAATATGCGCCTGCGTCATTACTTCTATGGTCATTTTATTTCGCCTCGTACCAGCTTCTGCCCCAATGGGCCTCCACAAGCAGGGGCACTTTCAGCTGCGCCACCTGCTGCATTTCCTCTTCCAGTATGCCCTTTACCGTTTCCGCTTCTTCCTCCGGGC
>CAYXIN010000141.1:0-1034 GCA_964465395.1 uncultured Oscillospiraceae bacterium
GCGGTTATAGGGCAAAAAGCCGATGCACGCACCAAGCAGTGCCGCCAGAATGACGCAGATGCCCCACTCCTGTACCAGAAACGCAATCACAAGCAGTGATGCCGTGGAAATTGCGCTGACACCGCAGGCAAGGCCGTCCAATCCGTCAATAAAATTGACCGCATTGGTAATGTCAACAATCCAGATGATGGTCACGGGAACAGACAGCCATCCCAGATCAAAATACGGCATGGCCTGGCTGAACACATTGGGATTGGACAGAAACTGAATGACGCAGCCATGATACACCGCAACGTCGGCAGCTGCGATCTGCACCAGAAATTTGGGCAGGGCCTTCAGAGCTATAATATCATCCAGCACGCCCAGAACCACGATCATGACCGTACCCAGCAAAATGCCCTGCATTTGCCGGTCAATGTCTCCAAAGATCAGAACGCTGAACAAAAATGCCAGATAGATGGCCAGACCACCCAGACGGGGAATGGGCGTCTTGTGCATCCGGCGATTGTCCTTGGGAACATCGATGGCACCGACCTTATACGCCACCCGCTTGACCCAGGGTGTGGCGGCATAGGATACCACGATCGACAGTACTAGCCCGCCAAGAATTTTTAACAACACAGATATTAAAGGCATAAAAACCTCTCTCCTGCTCCAGGGAGCATGAAATTACTTTGCCGGAACGAAGCCGACCTTCTTATAGACCTTCCGCAGGGTCTTGTTGGCCAGATACTGGGCCTTCTGTGCGCCCTCAGTATAGACCTGCTCCAGATATGCCTTATCCTGCATGAGCCGGTTTGCTTCTTCCTGAATGGGGCGCAGCAGCTCCACCACTGCTTCGCCAACGGCGGGCTTGAAAATACCATAGCCCTGGTTGGCAAATTCTGCTTCTGCCTCGGCAATGGTCTTGCCGGTTGCAGCGCAATAGATGCTGATAAGATTGGATACACCGGGCTTGTTGGCCACATCGTATTTGACCGCAGTCTCGCAGTCCGTCACGGCCCGCTTGAACTTGCGCATGATGTCCTCGGGCT
>CAYXIN010000142.1:0-1029 GCA_964465395.1 uncultured Oscillospiraceae bacterium
TATCGCAAGAAGTTCTTATCTGCTATGTCGTGTTCCAGAAACTTCATCATCCAGTCGTGGCTTACGTTATCAAAGAATCCCTTGATATCCGCTTCCAGCACATAGTTGACCTTCTTCGTCATGATGGTTTGGTTTATGAAGCGTACTACTTGATGAGCGTTTCTGTTTGGTCTGAACCCATAGGAACAGTCGAGAAATCGCTCCTCGTAGATGTCGTTCAGTATCTCTGCCATCACGCTCTGCACCAGTCTGTCCTCATATGCAGGGATTCCCAATGGGCGCAGTTTCCCATTCGCTTTCGGAATATACGTTCTGCGTACCGGCTGTGGCTTGTAACTGAATCGCTTCATGCGAGCTATGAGGTCTGCCACATTTTCTTCCAGTCGCTCCCCATATTCCGCTTTCGTGATTCCGTCCACTCCGACTGCCTTGTTCTGCATTTGCCGTCTGTGTGCCTCTTTGATGCTTGTTTCGTTCACACGGTTCATCAGCGTTTCCAACCTTGCATAGGTTCTGGACTGATACCTTATCTCCTTCAGTTCATGTGCCACGCTTTCGTAACCTCCTGTGTTACCTGTGTTTCGCTTTGGAAATTGCTGATCTGCTGCCCCCTTCGCTCCATCGGCTTTCACCGACTTCTTCACTACTATGAAGCAGTCCGACTTCTGCCAACCCATCGTCTCATCCTTAGTTTACAAGACCTTGTGATGCGACTACCGTTATTCGGAGATTGGCAGACCTCCCAGGTATGCAAGTATTACTTTGTGCGCTCGCCACGCTCTATTGACCCCGACGGATTCTCCCCACCCTCGCGTTTGCGGTTGGTTCTTTCTGCCTGCGGTATGGAGGATTACCTCGGCTTCCGTTCTTTATATCTTACGGGGCTGAATCGCTTCACGGTTTCCCATTGCGGCTCTCGCACTCCTATGCCTACGCTTAAACCTTGCCTCACGGCTTCGGCTCCAAGGCTTAGTACCGACTGCTCGCTACGCTTTGTCGGACAAGGACTTTCACCTTGCTGTATTACTT
>CAYXIN010000143.1:0-1011 GCA_964465395.1 uncultured Oscillospiraceae bacterium
GTGCCTGATATTTGGAGTTTGCTTATTTGAAAAGCTTACTCAGCCGCTTCGGTCTCGCCCTCGGCCGCCTCAACGGTGAAGGCCGGGATCACGCCGCCGGCGTAGGCTTCGTTGGTGAGCATGAAGTCGGCCACCTTCTGGTTGCACAGGCAGGTGCGCAGCGCCTCAACCCACTCGGCCTCGACGTCTTCCTGACGGATGACGACGTAGTTGGTGTAGATGCGGCCAGCCTCGGAATCGGCAGCCTCCAGGAAGATGGCGTCCTCAGCCGGGCTCAGGCCAGCGTCCAGGGCGAAGTTGCCGTTGATGACGGCGATGTCCACATCGGAGAGCATGGTGGGCAGCAGGTTGGCATCCACTTCGAGGATATCCAGGTTCTTGGGATTCTCAACGATGTCCAGCACGGTCAGAGAGGAGTTGACATCGGCATCCTCGGGCAGCTTGATGAGGCCAGCCTCCTGCAACAGCATGAGGGCGCGGGTTTCGTTGGAGGGGTCGTTGGTCACAGCCACGATGGCGCCGTCAGCCAGGTCTTCGATGGCCGCGGTCTTGCCGGCATAGATGGCGTAGGGCTCATAGTGAACGCCGATCGCCGCAACCAGCTTTTCCTCGTCGGAAACGGTGGCATTGTAGGCCTCCAGGTAGGGCAGATGCTGGAAGTAGTTGGCGTCGAGCTGCTTGTCGGCCAGGGCCGGGTTGGGCAGCGGATACTCGGTGAAGGTGATGATATCCAGTTCATAGCCCAGCGCAGCCATATCGTCCTTGATCAGCTCCAACACTTCCTGGTGCGGAGAGGGCGTCGCGCCGATTTTGATAACGGTCTTTTCTTCGGCCAGAGCGCATCCGGCCACAGAGAGCACGAGCAGAGCGGCGAGTAGCAGGGAAACAAATTTCTTCATGGGGACAACCTCCTTTAAAATTAGGGACTTTTATGCTCAGCGGCGGATACTTTATGGCCAATAAAGCAAAGCTCCGGCCGCGGTGGCAACGTTTTTTAGCGATGGCGATGAT